>JAICHQ010000003.1 GCA_025924815.1 Nocardioides sp. | reverse complement strand
GCGCCGGATGATGCAGGAGGACGTCGAGCGCGGCCAGGAGTTCCGCAAGTGCATCGAGTGCTTCTTGTGCCAGAACGTCTTTCACGTCATCCGTGACCACGAGGACAACAAGCCTGCGTTCGCGGGCCCGCGCTTCTTCCTGCGGTACGCCGAGCTGGACATGCACCCGCTCGACACCGTCGACCGGCGCAAGGTCACCCGCGAGCAGGCCGGCCTCGGCTACTGCAACATCACCAAGTGCTGCACCGAGGTCTGTCCCGAGGGCATCCACATCACGGACAACGCGATCATCCCGATGAAGGAGCGCGTGGTCGACCGCACCTACGACCCGCTGGTGTGGCTGGGCAACAAGATCGGCCTGCGCGACAAGGACCGCGAGTCCCGCAGCGAGCTCTGAGGCGCGGACCCAGGCAGGGACTCAGGTGAGCTCCTCCTGGATCTCCTCCAGGGGGCGCCCCTTGGTCTCCGGCACCCGGAACGCGAAGAACACCAGCGACAGCACCGCGAGGGCGGCGTACAGGAAGAACACGCCCTGCCGGGTGATCGCGTTGCTCAGGCTCAGGAAGGTCTGCGCCACCAGGAAGTTCGCGCCCCAGTTCACGATCGTGCACACCGCCATCGCCTTGCTGCGCGCTCCCACCGGGAAGATCTCGGAGATCATCAGCCAGAACACCGGCCCGAGCCCGATCGCGAACGCGGCGATGAAGAGCAGCAGCCCGGCCAGGGCGACCCAGCCGTAGTCGGCCTGGAGGCTCGCCGAGGAGAAGTAGACCCCGAGGATCAGCAGCGCGACCGGCAGGCCCACCGTGCCGGTGAGGAGCAGCGCGCGCCGGCCGAGGCGGTCGAGCAGCAGCACCGCGACGATCGTGAACACGACGTTGGTGACGCCGACGGCGACGGTCTGGGCGAGCGCGGCCGAGTTGCCCAGGCCGGTGTCGGACAGGATCGTCGGCGCGTAGTAGATGACGGTGTTGACGCCGACGAACTGCTGGGCGACGGCCAGGGCGATGCCCACGAGCAGCAGGGGCCGCAGCCGGCCGGAGAACAGGGCCCGGACGTGGGTGTTCTGCTCGTTCTGGTTCGCCTCCTCGATGTCGTCCAGCTCGCCGTCGATGTCGGCCTCGTCGTCACCGTCCCGCAGCTGCTCGAGCACCTCGCGGGCGTGGTCGTCGTGATGGTGCATGACCAGCCAGCGGGGGGTGCGCGGGACGGTGAGCATCCCGATCGCCAGTGCCGCGCCCGGAAGTGCAGCGACGCCGAGCATCCAGCGCCACTCGTCGGGGAAGCCCTGGAAGGCGAAGTTGACGATGTAGGCGAGCAGGATCCCCGACGTGATCGCCAGCTGGTTGAACGACACCAGGCCGCCGCGGACGCGTGGCGGGGAGACCTCCGAGATGTACAGCGGCGCGACGAACGACGCCGTGCCCACCGAGATCCCGAGCAGGAAGCGGAACCCGATCAGCATCGGAGCGGTCAGCGAGAAGGCACAGCCCAGGGCGCCGATGACGTACACGCATCCCGAGAGAACCTTGGTCCACTTCCGGCTGATCCGGTCGGCGAGGTATCCCGACAGCAGCGCCCCGCACATGGCGCCGAGCAGGACGGCGGCCACGATGGCCTGCTGCTCGAAGGTGCCGGCGTGCAGGTCGGTCTTGATGAAGAGCAGGGCACCGGAGATCACCCCGGTGTCGTAGCCGAACAGCAGGCCGCCGATGGCGGCGATGGCGGAGATCCGGACCAGGAGGCCGTTGCCGCTGCTTCGCATCTCCTTGACGAACGAGACGGACATCCCCTCCGATACCCGGTGGCGGAGAACATATGCGGTCCCGCATGGAAATTACGTCGGGTGACCCGTCGCCCGGATGGTGGCGTGCACCTCGGCGACCCGTTCCGCGGTCGGCCGGCCCTCGGGGTGGTGGTGATGACACACGACCCAGCTGGTGCCCAGCACTTGCTGCTTGGCAATCCGCCAGCAGCCGTGCACGTGGCAGTTGTGCTTGCGGTAGAGCCCGATCCCGGCCCCGAGGAACGCCAGGCCGCCGATGTCGGCGCCGAAGCCGGACCAGAAGTCGTACCAGGCGCGGCCGTCCGTGCCGAGCACGTGGCCCAGACCCATCACCATCACAAGGTCCGATGGTGCCACCGCCGCGGCGTCCGCCCGGACAGAACTGCCGGAAACGATGCCGCCCGACCTCAGGTCGGACCCGGCCTCAGGCGGCGCGGTCCTCGTGCCGGTGCATGCCCAGGGCGCGGGCCGGGTCGCCCTGCAGGTGCTCGCCGGCGGCGAGCCAGGCATCGGTGGCGGCGGCGGCGCGAGCGATCAGGGACCGGGCCCAGCGGAAGTCGGTGGCCGACGTCGTGACCGGGCACAGCGGCGGCAGGACCACCAGGTCGACCCGGCCCGTCAACGCCATCACATCGAGGACCAGACGCTGGTGCAGCAGCAGCGTGAGTGCGTGGACGGCGCTCCCGACGGCCGAGCGTGGTGCCGCTTTCAGCGCGCACGCCACCCCGGTCGGCAGGACGACGATGCGGTCGGCGCCCAGCTCCGCGGCCTGCGTGAGCGGGGCGTGGTCGGCGATCGCGCCGTCGAACAGCAGCCGCCCGTCCACCTCGACCGGGGGCAGGATCCCGGGGATCGCCGCGGAGGCGAGGACGGCTCGCCGAGCGTCACCCCTGGAGAGCACGACCTCGGTCCCGGAGAGGACGTCGGTCGCGACCACGTGGACCGGGATCAAGGCCTCGGAGAGGTCGGTGTACGTCAGGTGGCGGTCGATGACCGTGCTCAGGCCGGACGGCGAGCAGAGGGAGGGCCGCAGGCCGGACAGCGCGAGCACCTGCCGCTGGGGGGAGAAGGGAAACACGTCCTGGCGACGGAGCCCCTGCCAGATCTCGGCCAGGTCGGCCAGGGTCCGCCGGTCGAAGCCGACGCCCGCGATGTAGGCGGCGTTGAGGGCGCCGGCCGACGACCCCACCAGGAGGTCCGGCCGGAGCCCGTGTCGCAGCGCGGCCTGCATCATCCCCACCTGGACGGCGCCGAGTGCGCCGCCGCCCGAGAGCACGAAGGCTGTGGTCATCGTGGCCTCCCGGGGTCAACGCCGCGGGTACGCCGGGGCGATCCGCGCCAGAGTGATGGAGTCGGTCATGTCGACGACCCTTCTAACGGAGATTTACATCTCCATTAGATACCGAGGAACTTCTAACGTCAAGAAAATTATCAGTTAGAAGCCTGGGGCGAGGTCGGATTGTTCACACCGGGTGGCCCGTCCTCGCCGCCCGCTCCTAACCTTGCGGGCATGACCCACCAGCCCGCGCCGGGCGAGCTGCGCCTGGCCGGACCCGAGGACGACGCGTCCCGCGCCGACTGGGAGGAGGCGGCGGCCGCCGTCCTCCGGAAGGCGGGTCGCCTGTCGGGCGACGACCCGGACGACGGCGTCTGGGCGGCGCTGACGTGCACGACGTACGACGGCGTCGAGATCCCGCCGCTCGGCGTGCCAGGTCCCCACGGTGCGGTGCGGCCCGGGCGCAACGGCCCCTGGGACGTCCGCACCCAGAACACCGGCGACAACGCAGCCGCACTGCACGACCTCGAGAACGGCGCGACCTCGCTCTGGATCGACACCGACGACCTGGCCGCCGCGCTCGAGGGCGTGCTGCTCGACCTGGCGCCGGTCGTGCTCGAGTCGGGGACGGCGGCACACGCGCGGACCCTTCTCGCGCTCGCCGCGGACCGCGGCACGACGCTGCACCCCGCCACCAACGTCGGGGTCGACCCACTGGCCGCCAGGCTGCGGGGCGACACCGGCATCGTCGGCGACGAGGAGGTCGTCGAGGTGGCGCGCCTGGCACGAGCGAACGGCATCCGTGGCCTCGTCGTGGACGCGACCGTCGTCCACGACCTGGGTGCGTCGGAGGCCCAGGAGGTGGGCTACAGCCTGGCCGCCGGCGCGGCGTACCTCCGGCTGCTCACCGGCGCCGGCGTCGAGCTCGACGATGCGCTGGCCGTCCTGGAGTTCCGCTACGCAGCGACCGACGAGCAGCTCGTCACCCTCGCCAAGCTCCGGGCGGCTCGCGGGTGCTGGGCCCGGATCGTGGCGCTGTGCGAGCCGGCGTCGCCCGATCTCGCCCAGGTGGGTGCCCAGCGCCAGCACGTCGTGACCAGCCGTCCGATGCTCAGTGCCTACGACCCGTGGGTGAACATGCTGCGGGGCACGGTCGCCGCGTTCGCGGCCGGTGTGGGCGGGGCCGACGCCGTGACCGTGGTGCCGTTCGACAGCCCTCTGGGCGAGCCGGACGACTTCGGCCGCCGGATCGCGCGCAACGTCTCGTCGCTGCTGATCGCGGAGTCGCACGTCGCCGCGGTGGCCGACCCCGCGGGTGGGTCCTATGCGGTCGAGCAGCTGACCGACGACCTGGCCGAGGCCGCGTGGGCGGAGCTGCAGCGGATCGAGGCGGCGGGCGGCATCCTGGCGGTCGTGGACGACGGGTCGCTCCGAACGCGGATCGACGAGGTCGTCGCCCGGCGCGAGCGCGACGTGGCGACGCGGGCGCGGCCGATCACCGGGCTCAGCGAGTACCCCGTCCTGGGTGAGGCCGTCCCGACGAGGGCCTCGACGGGCTCGACCGCCGACGGTCGCGACGTACGCCGGTGGGGGTCGGCGTTCGAGGCGCTGCGGGCCGACCCGCCCGAGGCCCACGTCTTCCTGGCGACCCTCGGCCCCGTGGCCCGGCACACCGCCCGCGCCGGGTTCGCCATCAACCTCCTGGCAGCCGGGGGGATCGCGGTCGACGTGGCGGGCGCGACCGACGGGGTCGAGGCCCTGGTCGCGGCGTACGACGGCCAGAGCGTCGTCTGTGTAGCCGGCGCCGACGCGGCGTACGCAGCGTGGGGGAGCGAGGCGGCGGCCGGACTCCGGACGGCCGGTGCCGGCCGGGTGATCGTGGTCTCGAACGGCGCGATCGAACATTCCTGGGCGGACGACGACTTCTCGCCGGGTGACGACGCCGTGCAGTTCCTGACCCGCGTCCGGGAGGTGCTGCGATGACCGTCCCGGAGAGCTTCGCCGGACTGCCGCTCGTCGCCCCGTACCAGAGCTCGTTGCGCATCGAAGGGGAGCAGCACGAGCCGTGGCTCTCGCCCGAGGGCATCGAGATCAAGCCGAGGTACCGCGACTCCGACCTCGAGGGCCTCGACGCGCTCGACACCTGGCCCGGCCTCACGCCGTACCTGCGCGGGCCCTACCCGACGATGTACACCACCCAGCCGTGGACCATCCGCCAGTACGCCGGCTTCTCGACCGCCGAGGAGTCCAACGCCTTCTACCGGCGCAACCTCGCGGCCGGCCAGAAGGGCCTGAGCGTCGCCTTCGACCTGGCGACCCACCGCGGCTACGACTCCGACCACCCGCGGGTGCGCGGCGACGTCGGGATGGCGGGCGTGGCGATCGACTCGATCTACGACGCGCGCACGCTCTTCGCCGGCATCCCGCTGGACCGGATGTCGGTGAGCATGACCATGAACGGCGCCGTGCTGCCGATCATGGCGCTCTACATCGCGGCGGCCGAGGAGCAGGGCGTCAAGCCCGAGCAGCTCACGGGGACCATCCAGAACGACATCCTCAAGGAGTTCATGGTCCGCAACACCTACATCTATCCGCCGGCGCCGAGCATGCGGATCGTCGGCGACATCTTCAGCTACACCGCCGAGCGCATGCCGAGGTTCAACTCGATCTCGATCTCCGGCTACCACATGCAGGAAGCGGGGGCCACCGCCGACCTCGAGCTCGCGTACACCCTCGCCGACGGGGTCGAGTACCTCCGCACCGGCGTGGCCGCCGGGTTGGACATCGACCGGTTCGCCCCGCGGCTGAGCTTCTTCTTCGGCATCGGGATGAACTTCTTCATGGAGGTCGCCAAGCTCCGGGCGGCCCGGGCCCTCTGGGCCCGGCTGGTGCGCGACTTCGCGCCGGCGAACCCCAAGAGCCTGAGCCTGCGGACCCACTGCCAGACCAGCGGCTGGAGCCTGACCGCGCAGGACGTCTTCAACAACGTCGGGCGCACCTGCATCGAGGCGATGGCGGCGACCCAGGGGCACACCCAGAGCCTGCACACCAACGCCCTCGACGAGGCGATCGCGCTGCCCAGCGACTTCAGTGCCCGGATCGCGCGCAACACCCAGCTGCTGCTGCAGCAGGAGAGCGGGACCACCCGGACCATCGACCCGTGGGCCGGCAGCTACTACGTCGAGCGGCTGACCCACGATCTCGCCGAGCGCGCCTGGGCCCACATCACCGAGGTGGAACGCGCCGGCGGCATGTCGAGGGCCATCGAGCAGGGGATCCCCAAGCTGCGCATCGAGGAGGCCGCCGCACGCACCCAGGCCCGGATCGACTCCGGAGCCCAGGCCGTGATCGGCGTCAACGCCTACCGGCCGGCCGACGAGGAGCCGCTCGAGGTACGCCGGGTGGACAACGACGACGTCTACCGCCGCCAGATCGCCCAGCTCGAGCGGCTGCGCGCCGAGCGCGACGACGACGAGGTACGTCGTACTCTCGACGCCCTGACCGGGGCCGCGGAGTCCGACGCCAACCTGCTCGCCCTGGCTGTGGACGCCGCCCGGGCCAAGGCGACCGTCGGCGAGATCAGTGGTGCCCTGGAGAAGGTCTGGGGCCGGCACCAGGCGCAGATCCGTACGATCTCGGGTGTGTTCAGGGACGAGGCGGGCACCGCCGGCGACGCGCTCGTCCAGGAGGTGCTCGACGCGACCGCGGCGTTCGAGGAGGCCGAGGGTCGCCGGCCGCGGATCCTGGTCGCCAAGATGGGCCAGGACGGACACGACCGCGGGCAGAAGGTGATCGTCAGCGCGTTCGCCGACATGGGCTTCGACGTCGACGTGGGGCCGCTGTTCTCCACGCCGGAGGAGGTCGCCCAGCAGGCGGTGGACGCCGACGTGCACATCGTCGGCGTGAGCAGCCTGGCCGCCGGCCACCTCAAGCTGGTGCCGGCGCTGCAGAAGGCGCTGGCCGACCACGGTCGGGACGACATCATGGTCGTGGTCGGAGGGGTGATCCCGCCGGCCGACGTGGCCACATTGGAGCGGCTGGGCGCGGCGGCGGTCTTCCTGCCCGGCACCGTGATCGCCGCGTCGGCGCTCGACCTGCTCGCCCGGCTGCGCGACCGGCTCGACCGTTGATGCGAGGCGGGCTCGCCGAGGAGGTCGCGGCCGGCCGCCGTGCGGCCGTGAGCCGCGCGATCACCCTGGTCGAGTCCAGCCGGCTCGAGCACCGACGGGAGGCGCGCGAGCTGGTGGCGGCCCTGCCGGCCCCGGACCGGCCCGCCGTGCGGGTGGGCATCTCCGGCGTCCCCGGGGTCGGGAAGTCGACCTTCATCGAGACCCTCGGTGTCCGCCTCACCGCGGCCGGGCACCGGGTCGGGGTGCTCGCGGTCGATCCCAGCAGCCGGCGCACGGGTGGCTCCGTGCTCGGCGACAAGACCCGGATGCCGCGCCTGGCAACCGACGAGCGCGCCTTCGTCCGGGCCAGCCCCAGCGCCGGGACCCTCGGCGGCGTCGCCCGGGCCACCAGCCAGGCGATGCTCGTGCTCGAGGCCGCGGCGTACGACGTGGTGCTGATCGAGACGGTCGGCGTCGGCCAGTCCGAGACGACGGTGGCCGGCATGGTCGACACCTTCTTGTTCCTCACCCTGGCCCGCACCGGGGACCAGCTGCAGGGCATCAAGCGCGGCATCCTCGAGCTCGCCGACGTGATCGCGGTGAACAAGGCCGACGACGTCGGCGGCGACGACCGCGAGGGCGAGGCCAGGACGGCCGCCCGTGAGCTCGCCGGTGCACTGCGGATGGTCCACGGTCGCGACCGGGCTCCGGCGGTCGTGACCTGTTCGGGACTCACCGGGGCGGGGGTCGACGACGTCTGGCAGCGCATCGAGGACCACCGTGTCCGCCTCGGCGCCGACGGGCTGGCCCGGAAGCGCTCCCACCAGCAGCTCGACTTCGCCTGGGAGCTGGTGCGCGACGAGCTCGAGCATCGGCTCCGCCGCTCCGAGCCCGTACGCCGGGTGCGCGCCGAGGTGCGCGAGCGGGTGCTGGGCGGCGAGCTCACGGCGGTCGCGGCCGCCGACCTGATCCTCGCGGCGTACGACGGCGGCGGCGATTCCGGGCAGGTCGCCGAGGTGAACTAGCCTCGTCGGGTCATGTCCAGGGAAGAGGCGCTCGCGATCGTCGAGACCGCCATCGACAAGCGCGAGGACGAGCTGGTCGACCTGCGTCGCGACCTGCACGCGCATCCGGAGCTGTCCTGGCAGGAGCGTCGGAGCACCGATCTGGTCGGACACCACCTCGAGGAGGCGGGCTGGCGGCTGACCCGCACGGACGAGTCCGGCCTGATCGCCGACCTCGGTGATCCGCGGGGTGACGGGGACGGCTCGCGGGTGGCCCTGCGCGCAGACCTCGACGCACTCCCGGTCGACGACCTCACCGACGACCCATGGCGGAGCCGGGTTGCGGGCGTCGCCCACGCCTGTGGTCACGACGTCCACACCACCGCCCTGCTCGGGGCCGGCCTGGCGCTCGCCGAGGTGCACGCGGCCGGTCGCCTGCCGGGCCGGGTACGCCTGCTGTTCCAGCCGGCCGAGGAGGTCATGCCCGGCGGCGCCACCCGGATGATCGAGCTCGGGGCGCTGGACGACGTGAGCCGGATCTTCTGCCTCCACTGCGATCCGACCATCGACGTCGGCCAGGTCGGGCTGCGGGAGGGGCCGATCACCGGAGCCGCCGACGCGCTCCAGATCGCGCTCAGCGGCCGGGGCGGGCACACCAGCCGGCCGCACCTGACCGAGGACCTCACGTTCGCGCTCGGCAAGATCGTCACCGAGCTGCCCGCCGTGCTCTCGCGCCGACTCGACCCGCGGGCCGGCGTCAGCGTCGTGTGGGGCCGGCTCGAGGCGGGTCGGGCCCTCAACGTCATCCCCGACGTCGGCAGCCTCGCGGGCACCGTGCGGATGCTCGACGCCGTCGCCTGGCGCGACATGGAGGAGCAGATCCGCACCCACGTCGCGGAGATCGTGGCGCCGTACGGCGTGCACGCCGAGGTCGACTACCGGCGCGGCGTCCCGCCGGTGGTGAACGACGCGGCGGCGGTGGCACTGCTGGGCCGCGCGGTCGACCAGGTCCTGGGCACCGGCGGCCGGGCGCTGACCTCGCAGAGCCTCGGGGGTGAGGACTTCGCGTGGTACCTGACCCGGGCGTCCGGCGCGATGGGGCGGCTCGGCACCCGCGAGCCGGGGGGACCGACGTACGACATCCACCAGGGCAACCTGCGCGTGGACGAGCGCGCGACGGCGCTCGGCGCGAAGGTCCTCGCGTCGGTCGCGGTCGGGGCCCTCTGAGCCGTCCTCGACCCCGTCGGGTCACCGATCGGTAACAGCTGGGCGGACTCGCGCCGAGGTGACCACGGATGCGCCGTCGTGGACTAAGGTGAGCCGAACATTTTTCCCGCTCAGGTTGTGCGGGGACGAACGAGGAGACTTCTTTGCGCCACTCACTCAAGATCGTCGCCGCTCTCGGCGCGGCCAGCCTGCTGATCGCGGGCTGCGGCAAGCCGAGCTCCAGCAACGCGACCGACCAGCCGACCGCGACCGACTCGACCTCGGGCACGACCTCGACGGCCAGCCTCAAGGCGTGCATGGTCCTCGACGTCGGCGGCGTCGACGACCACTCGTTCAACCAGTCCTCCTGGGCGGGCATGACGGCCGCCAACAAGGCGAACCCGAACGTCAAGATCTCCTACGTCTCGTCGGCCTCGCAGAACGACTACGTGCCGAACCTGACTGCGGAGACCAACAAGGGCTGCGACACGGTGATCGCGGTCGGCGGCCTGATGGGTGCGGCGGTGGCGAAGATCGCCAAGAAGAACCCGGACCAGCACTACGCCGAGATCGACTCCCCGTCCAGCGGCAAGAACGTCTACGGCCTCCAGTACAACACCGCGCAGGGCGGCTTCCTCGGTGGCTACCTCGCCGCGGCGATGACCAAGACCGGCAAGGTGGCGACGTACGGCGGGCTCAACATCCCGCCGGTGACCATCTACATGGACGGCTTCTGGGAGGGCGTGCAGTACTTCAACCAGCAGAAGGGCAAGAACGTCCAGGTCCTCGGCTGGGACGAGAAGAACCAGAAGGGCGGCACCTTCGCCCAGTCGTTCACCGACGCCAACAAGGGCAAGCAGCTCACCGCGCAGTTCCAGCAGCAGGGCGCCGACATCGTGTTCCCGGTCGCCGGCGGCACGGGCATCGGCTCCGCGGCCGCGGCTGCCGCCTCGGGTGGCCAGCTCTCGGTGATCTGGGTCGACACCGACGGCTGCGAGAGCGTCGCCCAGTACTGCAAGTACTTCCTGACCTCGGTCACCAAGAACCTCGCCGACTCGGTCGAGGAGTACGTCAACAAGGCCGCGTCCGGCCAGTTCCCGCAGGGCAACTACGTCGGCACGCTCGAGAACGACGGCACCGGCCTCGCGCCGTTCCACGACTTCGACAGCAAGGTCCCGGCCGAGGTGAAGTCCGAGCTCGACACGGTCAAGCAGGACATCATCTCCGGCAAGATCAAGATCACCTCGCCGAGCCAGCCGCAGTGATCTAGTGCCAGCAGGGGGAGCGCCGGACGACCGGTGCTCCCCCTCGGCATGTCTGCGAGGCGTAGGCCATGATGAGGGCCCGCGACCGGCGGTCGACGACAGGGAGGACCACCCGTGAAGCTCGAGCTCCGGGGCATCACCAAGCGCTTCGGCGACCTGGTCGCCAACGACTCGATCGACCTCGTGGTCGAGCCCGGCGAGATCCACGCGCTCCTGGGTGAGAACGGTGCCGGCAAGAGCACCCTGATGAACGTGCTCTACGGGCTCTACCAGCCCGACGAGGGCCAGATCCTCGTCGACGGCGAGCCGCTGACGTTCGCCGGCCCCGGCGACGCCATGCGCGCCGGCATCGGGATGGTCCACCAGCACTTCATGCTGATCCCGGTGTTCACCGTGGCCGAGAACGTCGAGCTCGGGCACGAGCGCACGCGGTGGGGATTCCTGAACCGGCGAGCCGCCCGGCGGGAGGTCCAGGAGATCTCCGAGCGGTACGGCCTGCAGGTGCCGGTCGACGCGCTCGTCCAGGACCTCCCGGTCGGGGTCCAGCAGCGGGTCGAGATCATCAAGGCGCTCACCCGGCACGCCCAGGTGCTGATCCTGGACGAGCCCACCGCGGTGCTCACGCCCCAGGAGACCGACGACCTGATGGACGTCATGCGCTCCCTGAAGGAGGCCGGCACGTCGATCGTCTTCATCACCCACAAGCTCCGCGAGGTCCGGGCGGTCGCCGACCGGATCACCGTCATCCGACGCGGCAAGGTGGTCGGTGAGGCCAGCCCCACCGCGACCTCCCAGGAGCTCGCCTCGATGATGGTCGGTCGCCCGGTGCAGCTCGAGATCGACAAGGATCCCGCCGAGCCCGGCGGTGCCGTCGTCACTGTCGAGGACCTGCGGGTCGTCGACCACACCGGTCAGGTCACCGTCGACGGGGTCAGCTTCTCGGTGCGCGCCGGCGAGATCTACGCCCTCGCCGGGGTGCAGGGCAACGGGCAGACCGAGCTCACCGAGGCCTTGGTCGGACTGGAGCGGGTCGAGTCCGGCCGGATCGTCGTCGAGGGCCACGACGTCACCCGGGCGACGGTCGACGACATCCTCGACCTCGGGGTCGGCTACGTCCCCGAGGACCGACTGCACGACGGTCTGGTCAGCGGCTTCACCGTCGCGGAGAACCTGATCCTCGACGTCTACGACAAGCCGCCCTTCTCCAAGGGCATCTCGCTCGACCTCGACCGGATCGCCAAGAACGCCGATGACCGGGTCGCCGAGTTCGACGTCCGTACGTCGTCCGTCGAGCACGCCGCGTCCACCCTCTCCGGCGGCAACCAGCAGAAGGTGGTGCTCGCGCGCGAGCTGTCGCGGCCGTTGAAGCTGCTGGTCGTCGCCCAGCCCACGCGCGGCCTCGACGTCGGTTCGATGGAGTTCGTCCACCGCCGGATCGTCGCCGAGCGCGACAACGGAGCGGCGGTCGTGGTGGTCTCCACCGAGCTCGACGAGGTGCTCGGGCTCGCCGACCGGATCGGGGTCATGTACCGCGGCAAGATCATCGGCGAGCGGCCCGGCGGAGTCAGTGCGGAGGAGATCGGCCTGTTGATGGCCGGTACGGTCCCGGACTCCGAGCCCCGGAAGAAGGAGGTGTCGTCACCGTGAGCGAAGCGACGAGGGACCCGGCAGCAGACCCGCAGGCCGCGGCGGCGACGACCCCGGAGGAGCCGGAGGAGCCGCGCGGGTTCTGGGCGCGGTACGCCCGGGCGAACTCCTTGGTGGTGACGCTCCTGGCGTTCGTCGCCGCGATGGTCCTGGGCGGCATCCTGATCGCCATCGCCGACACCCGCACCCAGGACGCCTCGCACTACTTCTTCCAGTACCCGTGGGACACCTTCCGCTACGGATTCGCCGCCATCTGGCACGGGTACGTGGCGCTGTTCCAGGGCGCGATCTTCAACCCGCACACGGCCGCCAAGGGCACCTGGGCGGGCTACGTCGGGCCCATCTCGGAGACCCTGACCAACGCCACGCCGCTGATCCTGGGCGGGCTGTCGGTGGGGTTGGCGTTCCGGGCGGGACTGTTCAACATCGGCGGCCAGGGCCAAGTGATCATGGGCGCGGTCTGCGCCGGGTTCATCGGGTTCCACTACCACCTGCCCCCGGGGCTGCACCTCCTGCTCGGCATCATCGCGGGCGCCCTCGGCGGTGCGGCCTGGGGAGGGCTGGCCGGACTCCTCAAGGCGAAGACGGGCGCGCACGAGGTCATCACCACGATCATGCTGAACTACGTCGCGGTGTCCCTGCTCGCCTACCTGCTGTCGGTCAAGGGCTTCCAGGCGCCGCCCTACGGGCAGGCGATCTCCAACCCCGTCTACAAGAGCGCCCAGCTGCCTCCGCTGCTGGGCAGCAGCGTGCGGGTCCACGGAGGGCTGATCCTGGCGGTGCTCGCGGCGGCGTTCGTCAGCTGGCTGCTCAACCGCAGCACCCTGGGCTTCCGGCTCAAGGCGGTCGGCGCCAACCAGTACGCCTCCCGCACCGCAGGCATGAGCGTCGAGGGCAGCTACATCACGGTGATGCTGATCGCCGGCGCCCTGTGCGGTCTCGCCGGCGTCAGCCAGATCCTCGGCACGAACAGCCAGCTCACCGGCGACATCGACGCCGGCATCGGGTTCGACGCGATCACCGTGGCGCTCCTCGGACGCGCCAATGCCAAGGGCATCGTGGCGGCCGGTCTGTTGTTCGGGGCCCTCCACGCGGGCGGCACCCAGATGCAGTCGGCGACCGGCACCCCGATCGACCTGGTGCAGGTGATCCAGTCCCTGATCGTGCTGTTCATCGCGGCCCCGATGCTGATCCGGGCGATCTTCCGCTTGAAGGGCACCGCCGCCGGTGTCGGCGGCGGCGAGCTGGCGAAGGGGTGGAACGGATGACGACGCTGGCGCAGTCCCCGGACGAGCTCACGGTCGAGCACAAGGTCACCCGGGCTCCGGTCTCGCCGGCCCAGCGGTACGCCGGCAGCGTCTCGCTGCTCGTGCTGGGCCTGGTGACGATCTGGCGGTTCGGCATCGACGGACACCACGACCAACGCGCGTCCATCCGGTTCGGAGCGCTGAACGCCGCGCACGTGCCTCACTTCACCGTGCCCGCGGCCCCGGTCGCCTGGGTCGCCGGAGTGCTCACGATCGTCCTCGGGATCATCTGGGTGGTCGTCCCCCGGCGCCGGCTGTTCGGCCTGGTGATGGGCCTGGGGGTCGGGCTGTTCGTCGTCGCGCTGCTCTGCTGGCTGGCCTCGGCCAGCTCGTTCGTCTCGGTCGACGTGGTCGGCCTGCTCACGAGCACGATCGGCTACTCGGTGCCGCTGATCCTCGGGGCCCTGTGCGGCGTCATGTGCGAGCGCTCGGGCGTGATCAACATCGCGATCGAGGGTCAGATGCTGGCCGGCGCCTGGGCCGCAGCCCTGATCGGCACCGTCCTGGGCGTGACCGCGGGGATGCTCGCCGGTGCGCTCGCCGGCGCGCTGATCGGCTGGCTGCTGGCGGTCTTCGCGATCCGCTACCTGGTCAACCAGGTGGTCCTGGGCGTCGTGCTGAACGTGTTCGCCGCCGGGCTGACCGGCTTCTTCTACGACGCGTTCATGCAGACCAACCCCGAGAAGTGGAACCAGCCGCCGCTGCTCGACCCCGTGAAGATCCCCGGCCTGGGCGACATCCCGGTGCTGGGGCCGCTGCTGTTCGACACCAGTGTGATCGTCTACCTCATGTACGTCCTGATCGTGCTGGTGGACATCTGGCTGTTCCGCACGCGCTGGGGCCTGCGCACGCGAGCCGTGGGCGAGCACCCGAAGGCCGCTGACACGGTCGGCATCAGGGTCCTGGCGATGCGCTACCGCAACGTGATCATCGGCGGCGCGATCGCCGGGGTCGGCGGCTCGTACTTCATCTTCCAGGTGGGCCAGTTCCAGAAGAACATCACCTCGGGCGCGGGCTTCATCGCCCTCGCCGCGCTGATCTTCGGGCGATGGAGCCCGCGCGGGGCGGTCGCTGCGGCGCTGCTGTTCGGCTTCGCCTCCGCGATGCAGAACATGCTGTCGATCAACGCGCCGTCGATCCCGTCGAACTTCGTGGCGATGCTGCCCTACCTCGCCACGATCCTGGCCGTGGCCGGACTGGTCGGGAAGGTCCGGGCGCCCGCGGCCGACGGCGAGCCCTACGTGAAGGAGTAGCGGTGTCCGACTCCTTCGACTGGCCGGCGCTGACCGCCCAGGCGGTGGCGGTGTCGAGGCGCGCCTATGCGCCGTACTCGCGCTACCCCGTGGGCGCCGCCGCGACGGCCGACGACGGTCGCGTCGTCGTGGGCTGCAACGTCGAGAACGCCGCGTACGGCGTGGTGCTGTGCGCGGAGTGCGGGGTCGTGAGCTCCCTGCACGCGACCGGTGGCGGGCGGCTCACCCACGTGGTCTGCGTCAACGGTGCGGGCGAGGTCATCATGCCGTGCGGCCGCTGCCGCCAGCTGCTGTGGGAGAACGGCGGCGCCGAGCTCGAGGTGATGACCGCGGCCGGCGTACGCCGCATGGACGAGGTGCTGCCCGACGCGTTCGGACCCGAGGACCTGGAGTCGTTCGATGGCCGCTGAGCCGGGGCACGACGCGGTCGAGGTGATCGGCGCCAAGCGCGACGGTCGCGAGCTTTCCGACGCCCAGATCGACTGGGTGGTCGACGGCTACACCCGCGGCGCCGTCGCCGACGAGCAGATGGCCGCGATGGCGATGGCGATCACGCTCAACGGCATGAGCCGGCGCGAGATCGCCCGGTGGACCGCCGCGATGATCGCCTCGGGCGAGCGGATGGACTTCTCGTCGCTGTCGCGGCCCACCGCCGACAAGCACTCGACCGGTGGGGTCGGCGACAAGATCACGCTCCCGCTCGCGCCGCTGGTGGCCGCCTGTGGGGTCGCGGTCCCGCAGCTCAGCGGGCGCGGGCTCGGCCACACCGGCGGCACCCTCGACAAGCTGGAGTCGATCCCCGGCTGGCGGGCCGCGCTGTCCAACGAGGAGGTGCTGGCGCAGCTGGAGTCCGTCGGCGCCGTGGTCTGCGCGGCCGGCGACGGACTGGCACCTGCCGACAAGAAGCTCTACGCCCTGCGTGACGTGACCGGCACGGTGCCGTCGATTCCGTTGATCGCCTCCTCGATCATGTCCAAGAAGATCGCCGAGGGCACCGGCGCGCTCGTGCTCGACGTCAAGGTGGGCACCGGCGCCTTCATGACGACCGTCGACGAGGCACGCGAGCTGGCGACCACGATGGTGGCGCTCGGACAGGACGCCGGCGTGACCACGGTGGCGCTGCTCACCGACATGTCCACCCCGCTCGGGCTCACCGCCGGCAACGCCGTCGAGGTGCAGGAGTCGCTCGACGTGCTGGCCGGTGGCGGGCCGGCCGATGTCGTCGAGCTGACCCTCGCGCTCGCGCGGGAGATGCTGGCCGGTGCCGGTCGCGACGACGTCGACCCCGCCGACAGGCTGGCCGACGGATCGGCCATGGACGTCTGGCGGGCGATGATCTGCGCCCAGGGTGGCGACCCCTCTGCGGCACTGCCCACCGCCCGGGAGACGCAGGTCGTGGTCGCACCGGCGTCCGGGACCCTGACCCGGCTGGACGCTCTCGCGGTCGGGCTGGCCTCGTGGCGGCTCGGCGCCGGGCGGGCCCGCAAGGAGGACGTGGTCCAGGCCGGTGCCGGGATCGTCTGGCATGCCCGGCCCGGTGACGCCGTGCAGGAGGGCGAGCCGCTGTTCACGCTGCACACCGACGAGCCGGAGCGGTTCGGCCGGGCGCTCGAGGCGCTCGAGGGCGGGTACGACGTCGGCGACGGCTCGGCGTACACCCCGGCGCCGTTGCTGATCGAGCGGGTGGGCTGAGATCGGGTCGGCGTCGGGCGCCCTCACTCCAGGAGCAGGACGACCGTCTCGGCCACGCAGGCAGGCTTGGCGCCGCCGTCGATCTCGATGGTGTGACGCAGGGTCAGCTGCCTGCCCGCGGGCAGGTCGGTGACCTCACCCATCGTCACGTGGCTGCGGATGCGTGAGCCGACGGGGAGCGGGCTCGGGAAGCGGACCTTGTTCACGCCGTAGTTGAGCTTGGCCCCCGGGGTCTCCAGGGAGAAGACCTGGGCCCCGAGGTACGGGATCAGCGAGAGGGTCAGGTAGCCGTGGGCGATGGTCCCGCCGAACGGTCCGGAGGCTGCCCGCTCGACGTCGACGTGGATCCACTGGTGGTCACCGGTGGCGTCGGCGAAGGCGTTCACCCGCTCCTGGTCGATCAGCAGCCAGTCGCTGGTGCCGAGGTCCTCGCCGGTCATGCCGGCCAGCTGGTCGAGGTCGTCCAGGACGCGCATGGGCACTGCCTTGTCTTCGGGCCGTGGTCGCGACAAGCTCGACCGAAGGTGCGGGCTCGACCGACGGTCGACCTGGTCTGGAAGGATCGGGACATGCCCGAACCTACCCGTGACGAGATCCGGCGCGCCCCCAAGGTGCTGCTGCACGACCACCTGGACGGGGGGCTCCGGCCCCGCACCGTGCTGGAGCTGGCCGAGCGGGCCGGTCACGAGCTGCCGGCCGACGACGAGACGTCGCTCGCGCGGTGGTTCGCCGAGTCCGCGGACTCGGGCTCGCTGGTCCGCTACCTCGAGACGTTCGACCACACGGTCGGCGTGATGCAGACGGAGGACGCGATCGAGCAGGTGGCGCGTGAGTGCGTGGCCGACCTGGTCGCCGACGGTGTCGTGTATGCCGAGGTCCGCTACGCCCCTGAGCAGCACGTGAGCGCCGGGCTCACGCTCGACCAGGTGGTCGGGGCGGTCCGGTCCGGCTTCGAGGCCGGCATGGTCGAGGCCGAGGGTCGGATCGTGGTCCGTCAGCTGCTCACGGCCATGCGGCACCAGGCCCGCTCCCGGGAGATCGCCGAGCTCTCGGTCGCCTGGCGCGACGCCGGGGTCGTCGGCTTCGACATCGCGGGCGCCGAGGCCGGCTTCCCGCCGACCCGCCACCTCGACGCCTTCGAGTACCTCCAACGCCAGAACTCCCACTTCACCATCCATGCCGGGGAGGCCTTCGGCCTGCCGTCGATCTGGGAGGCGATCCAGTGGTGCGGCGCCGACCGCCTCGGCCACGGTGTGCGGATCGTCGACGACATCACCGTGGACGACGACGGGACGGCGCACCTCGGCCGGCTGGCGGCGTACGTCCGGGACAAGCGGATCCCGCTCGAGCTCGCGCCCGCCTCGAACGTCCAGACGGGCGCCGCCCCCTCGATCGCCGAGCACCCGATCGGCCTGCTCACCGACCTGCGCTTCCGGGTCACGGTCAACACCGACAACCGGCTGATGAGCCAGACCTCGATGAGCGACGAGATGGCGGCCCTGGTGGCGGCGTTCGGCTACGACCTCGACCGGTTGCGCTGGTTCACCATCAATGCGATGAAGTCGGCCTTCCTGCCCTTCGACGAACGGCTCGCGATCATCGAGGACGTCGTGAAACCGGGCTACCTGGCGCTCACGGAGGCCCCGGCCCCCGGGAGGTAGCACCCGCGCACCGGGTCATCGTGCGCCCGCGAGTCCGTCGATGCGCTCGCCCGCCTCCGCGACCGAGACCACCTCACACCCGGCGGCCGCCGCGGCCGCGATCATCCGGCGCTGGTCGCGCATCAGCGACCAGCCCCGCCGGACCAGCACGAGCGGCGGCTTGCGGCGCTCACGCAGATCGCGGGCGAGGCGCCGCCAGAACGTCACGAACGGATGCTGCCGCAGGCACAGCGCCGCAGCGAGGACGCCGGCCGTGCGGCAGTCGGTCACCACCTCCTGGGCGAAGATCCCCTCGGCGAGGAACAGCCGGCGATCGTCCAGCTCGACCAGGTGCGACCCCGACGGGCCGTTGCGGGCGATGTCGTAGACGGGCGCAACCACGCGTCCGGTGGTGGCCAGCGCGCAGATCGCCCGGACCGCCTCGTCGTGCTGCCAGGAGCGCGGGTCGTCCCAGTCGACCAGGCCGGCGTTCGAGCCGTGCTCGATGCGGGGCAGCCGTGGATCGTCGCCGCTGCGGTAGAAGTCGTCGAGCCGCAGGATCGGCAGCCCGGCGTGGGCCGACAACCGGGACTTGCCGACCCCCGAAGGACCGGCCAGCACGATCACCCGGGCCGGCCCCATCGCGTGGGCCGGCGGCGGGTCGGCGGGGGCCGGAGAGGGCACCGCGACATTGTGCCGGAGCGTCGTCTGACCCGTGAGGGCGGTCCCGTCGCCCGATCGGACGGATTTCGCCGTTCGCCTCCGGGCGACGGCAAAAGAACTGAGACTGACGACTGCCTCGGGGATCACCCGGACCCACGGGCCCATGCCCGCAGACGATGACGGAGAAGACCAACATGCGCGTGTCGCCGCCTCAGCACGGTTCCGTCCTCGGGCGCGGTCTGACCCGCTCCCGGATGGCGGTCGCCATCTCGTTGACCGCCGCCCTCGCCGTGCTCGCCGGTCCGACCGCGTCGGCCCACCTGCCCGTGGAGCGCTCGCCCCACAAGACCAGCGTCTACAAGGTGAGGTTCGACCAGCACCTCTTCGGCGTCCACGACTACTTCGCGCACTCGCTGCACCGCAAGGGCACCGGCTCGATCCGTCTTTGGGACGCCGGGGTGACCTGGAGCGCCCTCTTCCCCACCCAGGCCACGCCGGACTGGACGCGCCTGGACTCGCTGGTGCGGCAGGCACATGCCAACGGCACCGAGGTGACGCTGGTGCTCGGCCTGACCCCGGCCTTCGCCGCCGCGGACCCGACCGACCCCGACTACGCCAAGACGACGCCCGACCTGGGCATGTACACCGAGTACGTGCACGAGGTGATGAGCCGCTACAGCCCGGCCAACTGGGGCTACCGCGGGATCGCCGCCTACCAGGTCTGGAACGAGGCCAACATCGCGACCTTCTGGAAGGGCACTCTCGGTGAGCTCGGCCAGCTGACCAAGGCGGTCCACGACGTACGGAACCAGGTCGACAAGGGCGCCCTCGTGGTGGGCCCGGCCATGGTGATTCGCATGGGCTACCAGCAGAGAGGCATGAGGCAGTTCTACGACACCGTCGTCGACGGCCGGCCGGTGTGGAAGTACGTCGACGCGATCTCGCTCAACCTGTACCCGCTCGACACCTACCCCGCGGGGAGCGGCACGCGGATGGGCACGCCGGAGGACTCGATGGCCATCCTCGCCACGGCGCGGTCGCTGCTGGCGAAGGACCAGGTGCCCCCCACGAAGCCCATCTGGAACACCGAGGTCAACTACGGCATGCGCGCGGGAAAGTACGGCGGAACGCCGGCGGTTCCGATCGCCACCAGGCGGCAGGTGGCCTACGTCTTCCGGACCTACCTGCTCAACGCCGCCCAAGGCGTGAAGCGGGTCGACTGGTACGCCTACGACATGGGCAGCCTGCCGGGCGGCGGCACCCTCGGCAACACGCACATGACCGATCCGACCGACCGTGCCGCCGGCACGCTGCTGCCGGCCGGCCGGGCGTTCACGCGGGTCCAGGCGTGGATGCGCGGTGGCACGCTGGTCGGCACCACGACCAAGCGCCCGTGCATCACCGACCGCAAGGGCACCTACACCTGCCTGATCCGCTACGCCAACGGCGTCGGCCGCGTCTACTGGAACCCCTACCACGGTGCGAGGGTGCGTCTGGTGAAGTCGGCCACGAAGAAGATCAACGAGTACGGCACGACCACCCGAGCGCACGGCGGCACGAGGCTCAAGATCTCCTACATGCCGGTCCTGGTGAAGTCCAAGCGATAGGGGCCACCCGGGGCCGAGGCGGTCTCCAGTCCCGGTCCCGGGCCGCTTGTTAGCATGCCTTCCGACCAGGAGGGGGTCCCATGCTGGGTCTGTCATCGCGTCCGAGCTCGCGCCGAGTCACCGTCGTCTCGGCGCTCGTCGCCACGCTCGCACTCGTCGCCTGTACGCCGGCATCGGCCTCCAACGTCCGGGTCCGCCACTCGCTGTTCGGCATGCACGACGGCACCGCGACGTCCAGCTCGCTCGGTCAGATCCACGAGGGCGCCGTACGCCTGTGGGACGTGGGCGTCCAGTGGCGAGACGTCGAGACCCACGTCAACGGTCACAGGTACGACTGGACCCGGCTCGACCAGCTGGTCTCCGCCGCTCAGGCCGCGCATGCCGAGGTCACGATGGTGGTCGCCGGCACGCCGAGGTTCTACTCCGCCAACCCGTGGAACGTCCCCGCCCAGCAGATCCCGGCGTACAAGGCCTTCGTCAAGGCCCTGATGAAGCGCTACCGGAGCTTCCACGGTGCTCGCGGCATCGCGGCCTACCAGGTGTGGAACGAGGCCAACATCAAGACGTTCTGGACCGGGACGGTCGGCCGCATGGCGCAGCTGACCCGGGCCATGGACCAGGTGCGCGACCGGGTGGACCGGCGCGCGAAGGTGATCGGCCCGGCCATGGTGACCCGCCTGCCGTTCGAGCTGGACGGTCTCGGCGCGTTCTACCACCAGCGGGTCGGGGGAGCGCCGGTGTGGCGCTTCGTCGACGCCGTCGGCCTGAGCCTGTACCCGAAGGACACCTACGGGCGGCGAGCGGGAGTTCCCGAGGACAGCATGAAGCTGCTGCGACAGTCACGCGCCAAGCTGCGGCACGACGGCGTCCCGGGATCCAAGGCGATCTGGAACACCGAGATCAACTACGGGCTCGGCGCCGGGTCGGCCACGCCCATCTCCCGGGCCCGGCAGGCGTCCAACGTGATGCGGACCTACCTGCTCAACGCGGCCAACCGCGTCAAGCGCGTCTTCTGGTACCGCTACGACTGGGGCCGGCTCGGCGACGGCGGCACCCTGGGCAACACGCTGATCACGAGCCCGGACGACTCCTCGACGGTCACCGCCGCGGGCCGGGCCTACCACCGCGTCCAGCTGTGGATGCACGGGACGATCCTGGGCACGCGGACCTCACCGCCGTGCGCGAAGGACCGGCACGGCACCTACGGGTGTGTGGTCAAGGACGGCACGGGCAAGCGCTACATCTACTGGAACCCCTTCCACGGGGCGAAGGTGCGGCTGCCGAAGGGTGTCCATCGCCTCCAAGGCGTGCTCGGGGGCAACTCCACGGTCAAGCCGCGACAGCTGCTGCAGGTCAACTACAAGCCGGTGATGGTCCGCCGCTGACCCACCCGTCGGTCGAGCCTGTCGGGCTCCCCGCCTCACACGCCGATCGGGTGCCAGACGGTCTTGGTCTCCAGGACGTCGGTCATCCGGTCGAGCCCGGGGTCCTCGGACCAGTCCGGCTCGGCCGCGGGAGCGCGGCGTACGCGCTTGAGGTTCGCGGCGGCCTCGACCTCGAGCGCCGTGGCCTGCTCGGCGTCGGCCGCGAGCCCGGTCAGGTCGATGGCGTTCACGTCCATGTGGGAGGCCAGGGTCGCGGCCGTCCGGTCCAAGGATCCGGTGAGCAGGTTGACCACGCCCGCGGGGACGTCGGAGGTGGCCAGCACCTCGGCGAAGGTGACCGCCGGGAGGGGCCGGTCGGGTGAGGCGGTCACCACGACGGTGTTGCCCGACACGATGACCGGAGCGACGACGCTGACGAGCCCGAGCAGGCTCGACTCCCGGGGCGCGAGCACCGCGACGACCCCCGTGGGCTCGGGCGTGGACAGGTTGAAGAACGGCCCGGCGACGGGGTTGGCGTTGCCGACGACCTGGGCGAGCTTGTCGGCCCAGCCGGCGTACCAGACCAGCCGGTCGATCGCCCCGTCGAGCACCTTGCCCGCCGCGGCACTCGTGCGCCCCTCGCCCCGGCGGAGCGCCTCGACGAACTGCGGCCGGCGGTCCTCCATCACCTCGGCGATGCGGTAGACCACCTGGCCGCGGTTGTACGCCGTGCGGCCGGACCAGCCGGGAAATGCCTTGCGGGCGGCCACGACCGCGTCGCGGGCGTCCTTGCGGGACGCCAGGGCGGCGTTGGCCACGAAGCGGCCACGGGAGTCCAGCACCTCGTAGGAGTGCCCGGACTCCGAGCGCGGGAACTGCCCGCCGATGAACAGCTTGTAGGTCTTGCGGACGTCGATCCTGCTCATCGCCGGGCCTCTCCCTTCAGGTAGCCCGCCAGTCCGTGCCGACCGCCCTCGCGGCCGTAGCCCGACTCCTTGTAGCCGCCGAAGGGGCTGGTCGGGTCGAACTTGTTGAACGTGTTGGCCCACACCACGCCGGCCCGCAGCGCGCCGGCCATCTTCAGGATCCGCGAGCCCTTGTCGGTCCAGACACCCGCCGACAGGCCGTACGGCGTGTTGTTGGCCTTCTCGATCGCCTCGGACGGTGTGCGGAACGTCAGCACCGACAGCACCGGCCCGAAGATCTCCTCGCGGGCGATCCGATGGGCCTGCGTGACGCCGGTGAACAGGGTCGGGGGGAACCAGAAGCCGTGCTCGGGCAGCTCGCACGGGGCGGCCCAGCGCTCGGCTCCCTCGTCCTCGCCGATCGCGGACAGCTCGCGGATCTTGGCCAGCTGCTCCGCGGAGTTGATCGCACCCACGTCGGTGTTCTTGTCGAGCGGGTCGCCCACCCGCAGCGTGCTCATCCGGCGCTTGAGCCGGTCGAGCACGTCGTCGGCGACGCTCTCCTGCACCAGGAGCCGCGACCCGGCACAGCAGACGTGGCCCTGGTTGAAGAAGATGCCGTTGACGATGCCCTCGACGGCCTGGTCGACGGGAGCGTCGTCGAAGACGATGTTGGCGGCCTTGCCCCCGAGCTCGAGGGTGACCCGCTTCGACGTGCCCGCGACGGACCTCGCGATCGAGCGACCGACCTCGGTGGAGCCGGTGAAGGCGACCTTGTCGACGTCGGGGTGGGAGACCAGCGCGCGACCGGTCTCGCCGGCACCGGTGATGATGTTGACGACGCCGGGAGGCAGGTCGGCCTGCTGGCAGATCTCGGCGAAGAGCAACGCCGTCAGCGGCGTGGTCTCCGCCGGCTTGAGCACGACGGTGTTGCCGCAGGCGAGCGCCGGGGCGATCTTCCACGACAGCATCAGCAGCGGGAAGTTCCACGGGATGACCTGGCCGGCGACGCCGACCGACTCGGTCCCGTAGCCGCTGTACTCGAGCTTGTCGGCCCAGCCGGCGTAGTAGAAGAAGTGGGCCGCGGCGATCGGTACGTCGACGTCGCGGGTCTCCTTGATCGGCTTGCCGTTGTCGATCGACTCCAGCACCGCCAGCTCGCGCCCGCGCTCCTGGATGATCCGGGCGATTCGGAACAGGTACTTGGCGCGCTCCTTGCCGGGCATCCGGCCCCAGACCCGGCTGTGTGCGCGTCGGGCCGCACGGACCGCGAGGTCGACGTCGGTCTCGTCCGCCTCGGCGATCTCGGCGAGCACCTCCTCGGTGGAGGGGCTGATGGACTTGAAGCTGTGGCCGTGCCCGTCGACGAACTCGCCGTTCACGAACAGCCCGTACGACGGCGCGATGTCGACGATCGAGCGGGACTCGGGGGCCGGTGCGTATTCGAAGGTGCTCATGTCAGTCCAAGGTGAAGTAGTCGGGGCCGGAGTAGCGGCCGGTGGCGAGCCTGGTGCGCTGCATGAGCAGGTCGTTGAGCAGCGTGGAGGCGCCGAAGCGGAACCACTCGGGAACGAGCCAGTCGGCGCCGGCGACCTCGTTGACCATCACGAGGTACTTGATCGCGTCCTTGCTGCTGCGGATCCCGCCGGCGGGCTTGACCCCCACCCGCCGGCCGGTCTGCTCGCGGTAGTCGCGAACGGCCTCGAGCATCACCAGCGTGACCGGCAGGGTGGCGGCCGGCTGCACCTTCCCGGTCGAGGTCTTGATGAAGTGGGCGCCGGCCATCATCGCCAGCCAGCTGACCCGACGTACGTTGTCGTAGGTCTGGAGCTCTCCGGTCTCCATGATCACCTTCAAGTGGGCGCTCTGCCCGTCCGGGCGGGCGCACGCCGCGCGCACGGCGGCGATCTCCTCGAAGACCTGCAGGTAGTGCCCGGCCAGGAACGCGCCGCGGTCGATGACCATGTCGATCTCGTCGGCCCCGGCGGCGACCGCCTCGCGGGTGTCGGCGAGCTTGACGTCCATCGCCGCGCGCCCGCTGGGGAACGCCGTGGCGACGGAGGCGACGCGCACCCCGCTGGTGCCCAGGGCGGCCTTGGCGGTGGCCACCATGTCGGGGTAGACGCAGAGGGCCGCGACCGAGGGGCAGGTCGGGTCGGACGGGTCGGGTCGCACCGCCTTGGCGGCCAGGGCGCGCACCTTGCCGCGGGTGTCCTGGCCCTCGAGCGTGGTCAGGTCGACCATGGAGATCGCCAGGTCGATCGCGAACGCCTTGGCGCTGGTCTTGATCGAGCGTGTCCCGAGACCGGCGGCCCGCTGCTCCGCGCCGACCTGGTCGACGCCCGGCAGACCGTGCAGGAAGCGTCGCAGGGACGACTCGGAGGCGGTGACGTCCGCCCAATCGTTACCTGCAGCGGTGGTCGGGGTGGCTGTGCTCGTCACGTCTCCAGCATAGAGTTGAGGGTCCGACGCCCGGAATCGACGACTCGGGCGCGACCAGCGGGAGTGTCCATGGCGGAGCAGGCCGACCAGCTCGAGCGGTTCCGGCCCACCAACGGGCGGGTGACCGGCGTGCTCGGGCTGCTGCTGTGCGGCTTCGTAGGTGTCCTCGTGGTGGTCTACGAGCCGCCCGCCGTCGCCGTACCGGGGGTGCTCGGGTGTGCATTCGCCGCCGGGTTCGTCTGGCTGGCGATGCTGCGACCGAGCGTGTCCGCCTCCAGTGCCGAGCTCCGCCTGCGCACGCTGTTCGAGACCGTGTCGATCCCGATCGCGTCGATCGACACCGTGGTCGTGCGCCGCTACCTCCTGGTCCGAGCCGGCGGGCAGAAGTACATCTGCCCCGCCATCAGCCGGCCGCTCCGCAAGACCATGCGCAGCGAGCTGGGGTGGAGCGGCGGCGGGCAGTTCCTGCAGCCCGGCGTGTCGGAGGAGCGGCTGGGCGGCGGCGACCTCCAGACCGAGGTCGCCCAGCACGACCTGGCCTATCCCGACTTCGTCGAGCAGCGCATCGAGCAGCTGGCCGCCGACGACCGGGCCCGCCGCGGCATCGAGGCACGATCCGAGGAGGAGTACGAGCTCGGCTCGCAGGTCGTACGCCGTACCGCCCGGCTGGAGCTGGGTGTCCTGACCGCGCTCGCCGTGGCGTTCGTGGTCGCCCTCGTCGTCCTCTGAGGGTGGACTCAACCGGCGAGGCCGGCCGCGGACCTGACGTCGCTGCGGAGCGCGTCCAGCCGAGCGGCGGCCGAGATGCGGGCGGCGTCGACCCCCGCCTCGGCGTCGACGGGCACGACCACCTCGAGGTAGCACTTCAGCTTCGGCTCGGTTCCGCTCGGGCGCACGATCACGCGGGCCCCGCTCTGGAGCCGGTAGCGCAGCCCCTCGGTCGGCGGCAGCCCGCCGTCGCCCCGAGACAGGTCGTCGATCGACTCGACCCGCAGCCCGCCCAGGCTGGTGGGCGGGACGGAGCGGAGCCGCTTCATCGCGGCTTCGATCTCGGCCGGATCGGTCACCCGCACCGAGAGCTGATCGGTGGCATGGAGCCCGTGGGCCAGGGCGAGATCGTCGAGGACGTCGACCAGCGTCCTGCCCTGGGCCTTCTCGGCGGCCGCCAGCTCGCACAGCAGCAGCAGCGCCGAGACGCCGTCCTTGTCCTTCACGTGCTCGGGGTCGACGCAGTAGCCCAGGGCCTCCTCGTAGCCGAAGACCAGGCCGTCGACCTTGCTGATCCACTTGAACCCGGTGAGGGTCTCCACGAAGGGCTGTCCGGCCGCGGTCGCCATCGTGCCGAGCAGGGTGGAGGAGACGATCGAACAGGCGTAGGTGCCGGTGTGGCCGCCCGTGATGAGGTGGTGGGCGAGCAGCACGCCGACCTCGTCGCCGCGCAGCATCCGCCACCCGTGGGCTTCGGGCACGGCGGCAGCGCACCGGTCGGCGTCCGGGTCGTTGGCGACCACGAGGTCGACGTTCCGGGCGGCGGCGAGCGCCATCGCCAGGTCCATCGCCCCCGGCTCCTCCGGGTTGGGGAACGCCACGGTCGGGAAGTCGGGGTCGGGCTGCTCCTGCTCCGGCACGACGTACGGCGCGTCGAAGCCGGCCGTCTCGAGCACCTGGACCGCCGAGGAGCCGCCGACCCCGTGCAGGGGGGTGTAGACCAGCCGGAGGTCGCGCGGCCCGTCGCCGGCGAGCCCCGCGACGGTGTCGAGGTAGGAGTCGACGATGCTGTCGCCCAGCACGGTCCAGCCGTCGCCGCGCGGGACGTCGGCCAACGGTCCGACCGCCTCGATGTGGGCGGCGATCTCGGTGTCGACCGGCGGCACGATCTGGCTGCCGTCGCCCAGGTAGACCTTGTAGCCGTTGTCGCGCGGCGGGTTGTGGCTCGCGGTCACCATCACCCCGGCCGCGCAGCCCAGCTCGCGGATGGCGAAGGCCAGCACCGGGGTCGGCAGCGGCCGGGGGAGCACCAGCGCGCGCACCCCGGCTCCGGTCATGACCTCGGCGGTGTCACGGGCGAAGACGTCGGAGTTGTGACGCGCGTCGTAGCCGATCACGACCGCCGCGTCCCGCCCGGCGCCCCGCTGTCCCAGGTCCTGCTCGTTCAGATAGGCGGCCAGGCCGGCTGCGGCGCGCGACACGACGACCCGGTTCATCCGGTTGGACCCGGCGCCGAGCTCTCCGCGCAGGCCGGCCGTGCCGAACTCGAGGGTCCCGTCGAACCGATCCGCGAGCTCGGCCGCGTCGCCCTGCTCCAGGAGCGCCTCCAGCTCGGCGCGGGTGGTCGGGTCGGGGTCGTCCGCGGCCCAGGCCCGAGCCCGCTTGCGGAGTTCGTCGATGTCGGGGTCGCTCACCCACCGCAGGCTAGTGGTCATCGACGGAAGTTCGTCGAGGGTAGCCGTGGGGACCCCGACGAACTACCGGAGATGGCCACTAGTGACCTGGTCCCGCTCCGCTCGACCGCCGAACGCCCGGGCGGCGGAAGGGGATGATCGGGGGGTGAGCAGGCTGCCGCGACCCGAGCAGGGGAAGCGCCCGATCGGCGTGCGGATCATGGAGCTGGACGCGCAGGTCGGGCGCGCGAGGTTGGTCGAGGTATGCGTCGACCTGCTCGACGGCGCCGACCGCACGGCGTACGTCCCGGAGCTGCGGTACCTGTCCGGGCACGAGTGGTCCGACGACGACCCGGTGCGTGACCCGGCGGTCTGGAAGGACTACTGGGTGCGTACCTGGGGTGCCCGAGGGCTCCTGTACTGCTGGGGCGATGGTGCCTCGGCGGCGGTGGTCGCGGGGCTCGCCGACGAGCACTACCGACCTGCCGAGATGTGCCTGAAGGTCTCCGCCCGGCACGACGTCGCCGGCACGGGGCCCGGGGCGGCCCTGCTGACGCGGCACGAGCTTCCCCGGGTCCGCGTGGCTGCCGTACGCGCGCTCGGCGTCGTCGGCGACACCGAGCACGCCTCTGCGGCCCTGGCCCTGGTCGACGACCCGGAGGAGTCGGTGCGCGCTCAGGCCGTCCGGGCGTACGCACAGATGGCGCAGCGGCTCGACCTGCCACGCGTCTAGCGGGTCCCGACGGGCTCGGCCGGTGCTTGGTCAGAGGCGGGGCACGATCCGGCTCAGCAGGTCGCCCATCCGGGCGGCGGCGGCGCGGCCGGCCTCGAGCACCTCGGCGTGGTCGAGGGGCTCGCCGGAGATGCCGGCGGCGAGGTTGGTGACCAGGGAGATGCCCAGCACCTCCATCCCCGCCTCGCGCGCGGCGATCGCCTCCAGCGTCGTGCTCATCCCCACCAGGTCGCCGCCGATCCGGCGCACCATCTCGATCTCGGCGGGAGTCTCGTAGTGCGGGCCCGGGAACTGCACGTACACGCCTTCGTCCAGCGACGGGTCGACCTCGCGGCACATCGCGCGCAGCCGGGCGGAGTAGAGGTCTGTGAGGTCGACGAAGTGCGCCCCCTCGACGGGGGAGCGCGCCGTGAGGTTGATGTGGTCGCGGATCAGGACCGGCGTCCCGGGCGTCCAGGTCTCCTTCAGGCCGCCGCAGCCGTTGGTCAGCACGATCGTCCGGCAGCCGGCGGCGGCCGCCGTGCGGACCGGGTGGACCACCGCGGCGACCCCCTTGCCCTCGTAGTAGTGGGTGCGGGAGCCGAACAGCAGCAACCGACGCTCACCCAGCTCCAGGCTGCCGATGGTGCCGGCGTGACCCTGCACCGCGGGAGCCGAGAAGCCCTGGAGGTCGGTCGTCGCGACCTGTGCCGACGGCTCGCCGAGCGCCGCCGCGGCCGGCAGCCACCCGGAGCCCAGCACGAGCGCGATGTCGTGTCGCTCCACCCCCGTCAGCCGGGCCAGGGTCTCGGCGGCCGCCCGGGCCTGCTCCTGTGGGGTCACGGCTGGTGAGCCTAGGCCAGGGGTGCGTCATGAGGGTGACCCCAGGTCGTCTAGTCCGAGGGGGCCAGAGGTTTTGCGTGGGAACGATTGCCACGGACCACTTCATCGGTCACCCTTGTCACAGGTCTGACTGGGGGGTTGACCGTGGGGGGTTCGCGATTCGTCGCGCTTGCGCTGCTCGCGCCGCTCTTCGGCGTGCCCGCAGCCGTGGCCGGTGCCGCGCCGCCGGCCGCCGCCACCCACGTCCACGTGAGTGACCGGGCCGATGCCCCTGCCGATGCCCCTGTCGATGTCCCTGTCGATGTCCGGGCCGATGTCCGGGCCGATGTCCGGGCCGTGGGCCGGGGAGACGTCCGCCACGGTGGCACGGCGAAGGTGAGCGCGCCGGCCCGGGTGCGCCTGCTCGCGGCCCGGCTGTACTGGGGCGACCGGCACCCGTCGTACCCCTCGACCGAGCGCATGCACCGCGACCTCGACCAGACGGCCCGCTACTTCGGGCGCGTCTCCCGGGGCCGCCAGCACGTCCGGACGACGCTCACCCGGTGGGTGCACGTCGACGCGTCCGGCGACGTCATGTGCAACACGGAGGGCCGCTCGGTCCTGGCCGCGCAGGCCGCGCTCCGCCGAGCGGGGTACCACCCCGACCGGTTCAACCGCCTGATGATCTTCACCGAGCAGTGCAACGCCGCCGCCTCGGCCGCGCAGCTGCCCGGCCGGGTGAGCTGGATCCGCTACCGCGCGCCGGGCATGGCCACCCTGGTGCACGAGCTGGGTCACAACATGGGCCTCGAGCACGCCTACGGCGTCGTGTGTCGCGAGGACGGCCGCCGGATCGCGCTCGGCGGCGCCTGCCTGCCCGTGGAGTACGGCGACAGCTGGGACGCGATGGGTCACTCGCGAGGGTTCTTCTCCGCGCCGTCACTGGTGCGGCTCGGCTGGGCCGGGAAGATCCAGCACGTCCGACGCTCGGGCACCTACCGGCTGGCCGACGTCGAGCACTCGGGCAGCGCCAACCAGGCGCTGCGGATCCGCGCCGGGAACACGACGTACTGGATCGAGTACCAGCCCGAGCACAGCCCCGAGATCGGCCGGACGATCCCGGGCGTGATGATCCGCCGCCAGGTCGGTCGTGGGCCGGTCGAGATCATCGACGCCTCGCCCGGGAACCCGACGGGCATCGCCTACCCCGATCGCGACCTGACCAATGCCGCGCTCCCGGTCGGCAGCAGCCTGACCACCCCGGAGAACATCCGGTTCACCACTGTCTCCCGGGGTCGCCACGCCACCGTGCGGGTCGGCTTCGACCAGCCGGCCGCCGTGCCCGACGCGCCGGTCGTCCACGCCGTCGCGCTCGCGGGCGGCGGCTACCGCGTGCACTGGGCCGCACCCGCCGACAACGGGCAGATCGTCCTGGGCTACCGGGTGACCGCATGGCCGAGCGGGACGACGACGTTCGTGCGCAGCCCGGGGGGCTACCGCACGTCGGCCCGGCTCCCGCCCATCCGGGACGCCGCACCGGCGTGGGTCACCGTGAAGGCGTTGAACCAGGACGGCTGGTCGGCGGCCGGCGCAGCCTTCACCGGCACCGTGTACGGGCCGCAGGTCACGGTGACCTCGCCGCTGCCCGGGTCGCGGGTGACCCGCAGCTTCTCGGTGACCGTGGAAGGCTTCGCCGACCAGTACACCGGCGCCCGGCCGACCTCGGCCTGGGCGGAGGTCGGGTCCGTCGCCTGCTCGTCCGCGGCCGGCTCGGGGCCCTACACGCTGCAGTGCGCCGACCCCGGCCACCGGCTCCACGGCCCGCAGCTGTTGACCGTCCACGTGCGCAACCAGCTCGGGGGCACCACTGACGTGACGGTCCCGATCAAGCTCCACGGCCGCTGAGCCGAGTCGTCACAGGGCCGTCAGAGGGCCGTCACAGGCCCGTCGACCGGCACGGCCGCAGGCGCAACGCGGTCACGTAGTCGACCGGCGCGTCCGCGGCCTCGGCGGCGTCCGCGACCACGCCCAGGTACGACGCGCTGGGCAGGCCGCCCTCGAACGCGTCCAGCACGTAGGTCCAGGCCAGGAGCTCGCCGGTCATCGTCGAGACGCGCACCTTGACCTTGCGGTAGAGGCCGGTGTCGGTCGACTCCCAGCCGTCGAGGTCGGCCTCGTCCTCGCGGGACACGTCGTAGACGGCCACGAAGACCTGCTCGATCGGGTCCTCGACGATGGTGGACAGGGCCCCGTCCCAGCCGAGGTCCTCGCCACCGAAGGTGAGCCGCCACCCGGTCAGCCAGCCGGTGGTCTGCAGGGGGGAGTGGGGGCACCGGCGACCCATGCGCCGCGGGTCGAGGTTCGACGCGTAGGCGGCGTACAGGGGCACGGGCACAGGGTAGTGGCAGAGGGACCCGCGACCCGGCACGCCGGGAATGGCCAGGATCACTAGGCTGACTCGTGTGAGCGACCAGTCTCCTGACCCCCAGCACTTCGACGTGATCGTCCTCGGCGCGGGACCCGGCGGCTACGTCGCGGCCATCCGCGCCGCCCAGCTCGGACGGTCGGTCGCGGTGATCGAGAAGAAGTACTGGGGAGGGGTCTGCCTCAACGTCGGCTGCATCCCGTCCAAGGCCCTGCTGCGCAACGCCGAGCTGGCCCACGTCCTGACCCGGGAGAAGGAAGTCTTCGGCATCCAGGGCGAGGCCTCGATGGCGTACGGACCCACGCACGAGCGCTCGCGCAAGGTGAGCGCCGGCATCGTGCGGGGTGTCCACTTCCTGATGAAGAAGAACAAGATCACCGAGATCGACGGCTGGGGCACGCTGACCGGGAGCGGAGCGCTGACCGTCGAGCTCAACGACGGCGGGACGGCGGCGTACACCTACGACGACCTGATCATCGGCACCGGCGCGACGACGCGGCTGGTCCCGGGCACCACGCTCTCGGAGCGGGTCGTCACCTACGAGGAGCAGATCCTCGACCCCGAGCTGCCGGAGTCGGTCATCATCGCCGGGTCCGGGGCGATCGGCGTGGAGTTCGCCTACGTGATGGCCAACTTCGGGGTCGACGTGACGATCGTGGAGTTCCTCGACCGGATGGTGCCCACCGAGGACGCCGACACCTCCAAGGAGCTGGCCAAGCACTACAAAAAGCTCGGTGTGAAGGTCCTGTTGGGCACCAAGGTCGAGTCGATCTCCGACGCGGGGGTCGAGTCGGGCGAGAAGGTCAAGGTCACGGTCTCGAAGGACGGTCAGTCCCAGACCCTCGAGGCCGACAAGGTGCTCCAGGCGATCGGGTTCGCGCCCCGGCTCGAGGGCTACGGCTTGGAGTCGCTCGGCGTCGCGACCGAGCGTGGCGCGATCGTCGTCGACGACTTCTGCCGGACCAACGTCGACCACGTCTACGCCGTCGGCGACGTCACCGGCAAGCTCATGCTGGCCCACGTGGCCGAGGCCATGGGCATCGTCGCGGCCGAGACCATCGCCGGTGCCGAGACCATGCCGGTCGCCTACGACTTCGTCCCGCGCGCGACGTACTGCCAGCCGCAGATCGGCTCCTTCGGCTACAGCGAGGAGCAGGCCCGGGAGCGGGGCCACGACGTGAAGACCGCGATGTTCCCGTTCTCGGCCAACGGCAAGGCCCAGGGCCTCGGCGAGGCGGTCGGCTTCGTCAAGATCGTCGCCGACGCCGAGTACAACGAGATCCTCGGCGCCCACCTGATCGGCCCCGACGTCACCGAGCTGCTCCCGGTGCTGACTCTGGCCCAGAAGTGGGACCTGACCGCCGACGAGGTCGGCCGCAACGTCTTCGCCCACCCGACGCTGACCGAGGCAGTCAAGGAGGCCGTGCACGGCATCGCGGGCCACATGATCAACCTGTGACCCGGTGAGGTGAGCAAGGCGGTGACCGTGGTCTCGACCAGCTCGACCGACGGTGCTGACACAATGCGCGCATGCCCGCAGCCACCTCCCGCGTCGTCATCGTCGGCGGCGGACCGGGTGGCTACGAGGCCGGCCTGGTGGCCGCCCAGCTCGGAGCCGAGGTCACCCTGGTGGACTCCGACGGGGTCGGCGGCTCGGCGGTCCTGACCGACTGCGTCCCCAGCAAGACCCTGATCGCCACCGCCGAGCTGATGACCGACGTCGAGGGCGCCGGGGAGCTCGGCGTCGAGCTCGCCTCGTCGGTCGAGCGTGTCGAGACCATGCGCAGGGTGTCCGTGGACCTCGCCCGGGTCAACGCCCGGGTCAAGCAGCTCGCCCACGACCAGAGCGTGGACATCGCCCAGCGGCTCGAGAAGGAGGGGGTGCGCGTCCTGCGCGGACGCGGCCGCCTCGACGGCGCCGACACGGTGGTCGTCGACACCGGCGACGGCGAGGAGCGGCTCGCGGCCGACGCCGTGCTGCTCGCGACCGGGGCGGCGCCGCGCATCACTGCCGGGGCCCGGCCCGACGGCGAGCGCATCCTCACGTGGGAGCAGGTCTACGACCTCACCGAGCTGCCGGCCCACCTGATCGTGGTCGGCTCCGGGGTCACGGGCGCCGAGTTCGCCAGCGGCTACCTCGCCTTGGGTGTCGAGGTCACCCTCGTCTCCAGCCGCGACCGCGTGCTCCCCGGCGAGGACGCGGACGCCGCGACCGTGCTCGAAGAGGTTCTGACCCGGAGGGGGATGCATCTGCTCGGTCACTCGAGGATGGCCTCGGTGAGCCGCGACGCGGACACCGTGACGGTCACCCTGACCGACGGCCGCACGGTCCGGGGATCGCACTGCATCCTCGCCGTGGGCTCGGTCCCCCGGGCCGAGGGGCTGGGTCTGGAGAGCGCCGGGGTCGACGTCGACGACCGCGGGTTCGTGACCGTCGACCGGGTCTCGCGCACCACCGCACGCGGGGTGTACGCCGCCGGCGACTGCACGGGGGTGCTGATGCTGGCCAGCGTGGCCGCCATGCAGGGCCGGATCGCGATGTGGCACTTCCTCGGGGACGCCGTCAGCCCTCTGGACCTCAAGAAGGTCTCCTCCAACGTCTTCACCTCGCCCGAGATCGCCACCGTCGGCTGGTCGCAGCAGGCGGTCGACCGTGGCGAGATCCAGGCCGACCAGGTGATGCTGCCCCTGGCCGGCAACGCCCGCGCCAAGATGCAGGGCGTCCGCGACGGCTTCGTCAAGCTCTTCTGCCGACCCGGCACCGGCATCATCGTCGGGGGCGTGGTGGTGGCCCCGAGGGCCAGCGAGCTCATCCATCCGGTCTCGATCGCGGTCGCCCAGTCGATGACGGCCGACCAGCTCGCGCAGGCCTTCACCGTGTACCCCTCGATCAGCGGGTCGGTCGCGGAGGCCGCCCGCAGGTTGCATCGCGTGTGACCTCGTGTTCCCCTTGACCCCACCATGCGCTCCCGTCACTCCTGTCTTCTGCTCGCCGCAGCCACGTCCGCTCTGGTCGCGCTCGGCGGTGCGCTCGAGCCCGCCGCAGCCGCGGGCCTGACCGTCCCGCGTCACGCCACCATCGTGATCCGCGGACACGGGTGGGGCCACGGACACGGGATGAGCCAGTACGGCGCGGAGGGCGCGGCGCGGCAGGGCCTCAGCGCCCAGAGGATCGTCCGGTTCTACTACCCCCACACCCAGGCCGGCACGGTCGGCGGCAACATCCGGGTGTGGATCAGCGCCGACTCCGACCACAACACGACGGTCCTCGCGCGCCACGGTCTACTCGTCCGCGACCTCGCGGGCGGCGCAGCCCGCCACGTGCCGACCACCGGCGCGCCGGGCAAGGCGACCCGGTGGCGGCTCAGCAGTGGGAGTGCCGGCGGCACCAAGGTCTCCTACCTGACCGACGCATGGCACACCTGGCGTACCCTCGACGGCGACGGGGAGTTCCGCTCCACCGGCAAGCTGCTGCGGCTCGTGGTCGCCGGCGGCCGGGTGAGCTACCGCGGCACGTTGTAGTCGAAGGCTCCGATCAAGGGCCACCCGGGCCGGATCACGGTCAACAAGGTCTCGCTCGAGAACTACGTCCGCGGCGTCGTGGCGCTCGAGATGCCCGCGTCGTGGCACCAGGCCGCGTTGCGTGCCCAGGCGATCGCCGCGCGCACCTATGCGGCGTACAAGATCGCACACCCGCTGAGCTCGCGCGCGGCCATCTGCGACACCACCAGCTGCCAGGTGTACGGCGGCGCCACGGCCGAGACCTCGAGCACCGACCGTGCCGTCGCCAAGACGGCGCACCAGGTCCGGCTGTACGACCAGAAGCCCGCCTTCACCGAGTTCGGCTCCAGCAACGGCGGGTGGCTGGCGAAGAGCAGCCAGCCGTACCTCGTTGCCAAGCAGGACCCCTACGACGGGTGGTCGGGCAACCCCAACCACACCTGGCGCACGACGATCTCCGACGCGGCGATCGAGAGGCACTGGCCGGGGATCGGCAACCTGCGCCGGATCGCGGTGACCCAGCGCGACGGCAACGGCCAGTGGAACGGCCGGATCGAGTCGATGCGGCTCGTCGGCAGCACGGGCACCAAGGCCCTCACCGGCGACGGCTTCCGAGGCGCGCTCGGGCTCAGATCGACCTGGATCACCTTCTCGGTCGCGAGCTGAGAGCCGAGCCGCTCCGGACGGCTAGCCCCTGAACGGCTGTTCAGGCTAGGGTGGCGACGCCATGATGATGAAGACGACGCCTTTCCACGCGCGGCTCAACGAGCTCAACCAGACCGGCCTCTACGGACACTGGGCGGGCCATCTCTCGTCGTTGCGCTATGACATGTCGGCCAAGCACGAGTACTTCGCGGTGCGCAACTCGGCGGGGTTCTTCGACACCTCACCGCTGTACAAGTACCGGATCACCGGCCCGGACTCCGAGCGGCTGCTGGCCTCGATGATGACCCGCGACGTACGCCGCTGCCGACCCGGCCAGGCGATGTACACGGTCTGGTGCGACGACGCCGGCTACGTGCTCGAGGACGGCGTGGTGTTCCGCAACGCCGACGACGACTGGCTGCTGACGGCCGCCGACGCGAACCTCGGCTACCTCGAGAGCCTGCGTGGACGGCTCCGAGTCGAGATCGAGGACGTCAGCCCCGACTACGGGATGCTCGCGATCCAGGGGCCGCGCTCCCGCGAGATCCTCGCGACGCTCGCACCCGAGGTCACCGACCTGGCGTTCTTCGGTCTCACCCCCGCCAAGATCGTGGGGGCGCCGGTCACGATCTCGCGGACCGGCTACACCGGCGACCTCGGCTTCGAGGTCACCGTGGAGGCCGACGACGCCCTGGGCGTTCTCGACAAGATCATCCAGGCAGGAGAGGGCCAGGGCTTCCGGCCCTTCGGCGAGGACGCCTTGATGATGCTGCGCATCGAGGCCGGACTGTCGCTGATCAACGTCGAGTTCTCCTCGGCCCGCTACGCCTTCACCGACGCCGAGCGGTTCACCGCCCAGGAGCTCGGCTTCGGCTGGATGCTCGGCAAGGGCGGCTCCGCGCTGGGCGAGGACCGTCCGTTCATCGGTCGCCGCGCGATCGAGCGCGAGCTCCGCGACGGCACGTCGCGCTGGGCGACGGTCGGGCTGTGGGTCGACTGGCAGGAGTACGCCCGGCTGTTCACCGACCGCGGGCTCCTGATCCCCAAGGACGAGAACCCGCTGCCGTGGGAGCTGATGCTGTACGCGACACCCGACCGCGAGACCTCGGTCGGCTACGCGACCAGCTTCATGTACTCGCCCGTGCTGCAGCGACACATCGCGATCGCCCGCGTGAAACCCGAGCTGGCCGCGAAGGGGACGACGGTGCACGTCGAGATGACCGCCGACCACGAGTACCTCTCGGTGCCGGCCGTCACGGCCCGCCTGCCCCTCTACAACCCACCCCGCAAGACCAGCTCGTCGCCGCGTGAGCTGGCGACGATCACGACCCGGATGGAGCAGTGATGGCCGGCGCCAACAGCTACGACGCGATCATCGTCGGTGGAGGTCACAACGGCCTGGTCAACGCGTCGTACCTCGCCAAGGGCGGGTTGAAGGTCCTGGTGCTCGAACGGCGTGCGTTCGTCGGCGGGGCCGCGATCACCGAGGAGCTGGAGCCCGGCTTCTCCTTCACGACGTTCTCCTACGCCTTGAGTCTGTTGCGGCCCGAGATCATCCAGGAGCTCGACCTCGTCGAGCACGGGTTCCTGCCGTTGCTGATGCCGACGCACTTCGCACCCAAGGACGACGGCGACTACCTCCTGCTGACCGAGGACGACCAGTTCAACGACCAGGAGATCGCCCGGCACAGCAGGCGCGACGTCGACGCCTACCACCGCTGGAGCCACGACAGCCAGCGGATCATCCAGCTGGCCAAGCCGCTGTTCGACGCCGCGCCGCCCGACGTCTTCAGCGACGACCCGGCGGACGCCGCCGACGTCGCGTGGCTGCTCGAGCACCTGAAGACCGCGGACCGGAAGACCCTCCACGACCTGGTCCGGTTCCTCACCGGCAGTGCGGCGGACCTCCTGGACGACTACTTCGAGTCCGACATCATCAAGGCCTCCATCGCCTCGTCCGGCATCATCGGCAACAAGGTCGGTCCGATGTCGCAGGGCTCCGGCCTGGTGCTGCTGTTCCACATGATGGGGGAGCAGGACGGCAAGGACGGGGTCTGGGGGTTCCACAAGGGCGGCAACGGTGGCTTCACCCAGGTCCTGCAGCGGGCGGCGGAGGCGCTCGGGGTGACCATCCGGCTCGACTCCCACGTCGACCACCTGATCACCAAGGACGGGCGGGCCACGGGCGTGGCCCTGGCGGACGGCACGGAGTTCACCGCGCCCGTCGTGGTCAGCGCGCTGGACCCCCGGCGTACGTTCACCGAGATCGTCGACCCCGCGGAGCTGCCGAGCGAGTTCAACGAGGCGATCCGCCGCTACCGCTTCCAGGGCACCTCGGCGAAGGTCAACTTCGCGCTGGACGACCTTCCGGTCTACCCGGCGCTCAAGGGCCGCATCGATCACTACGGCGGCTTCATCAACATCGCGCCGACGATGGAGTACCTCGAGCGCGCGTACGACGACGCGAAGTACGGCTGGTACTCCCAGAGGCCCTACATCGACGGGTCGATCCAGTCGGTGATCGATCCGGACATGGCTCCTCCGGGCAAGCACGTGATGAGCTGCTTCATCCAGTACGCGCCCTACGAGCTCAAGGGCGGCGACTGGGGCACCGAACGCGAGACGTTCGGCGACACCGTGCAGGCCGTGCTCGAGACCCACTTCCCCGGCTTCGGCGATCTGGTCGTCCACCGTGAGGTGGTCACGCCGGTCGACATCGAGAGGATCGCGGGGCTGACCGAGGGCAACATCTTCCACGGCGAGTTCCTGGCCCCGCAGATGTACTTCATGCGGCCGGCGCCCGGCTATGCGCGCTACAACACCCCGATCGACGGCTACTACCAGTGCGGCTCCGGCACCCACCCCGGCGGCTGCGTCACCGGTGGTCCCGGAAAGCTCGCGGCCATGCGGATCCTGGGAGACCGGGCCAGGCAGATGTGACGCAGGCCTGGATCCCAGGCTGAGGACGAGGGCCGGCGTCGGGGTGCGGTGAAGCCGCTCATCCCGTTGCGCAGCAGGTTGCCGCGGCCGGTGGGCCACGGCAGGCAGCCGGTGCCGGAGCCGGGGACGGTGTAGACGTCGATGCCGTGGTCGAAGGTGGTGAGCACGATCTCGAGCGTGCCGTTGCCGGTGAGGTCGCCGATGGATGGCGCCGCCGGCACGCCGATGCCGTTGCCGTCGGGTCGCTGGTGACGCAGCCGAGTGACCGAGAGCTCGTGCCCGGTGGGCGAGAGCACGATCAGGCGTCCGGCCCTGCGATGGAGCGCGTAGGTGCCGAACACCAGCTCGGGTCGGCCATCCTTGTTCAGGTCGGCAGCGACGACCTCGGAGGCGAACGTCCTCGAGCGTCGGGGCGCATACCTCGTGCTCCAGAGCACCTGACCGCCCGGGCTCACCGCGTACACCCTGCCGCCGGGCAGCGCGGCGACGATCTCGGGTCGCGAGTCCCCGGCGATGTCCACCATGGTCGGGGCCGGGATCCCGCTGGGCGGGTACCAGTCACCGGCCGGCCGGTAGCGGGGATGGTTCGACATCGGGAGGGACTCGAAGCCGGCGTGCCGCCGCGCCGAGCGGTGCCCGTCGCCGTACGCCCCGTCCAGCGCCATGAAGGCGTACCCCTGGGTGCGGTAGGGGATGTGGCGCTCGACGTTGGGAAGGCCGATGACCTCGTTGCGGCCGTCACCGTCGAGGTCGGCGACGTTCGGAGGTGAGTCGGTCCACTGCAGCCAGGCCCGGCGGGCCGGGCTCGGCCAGGCGCCCACATGCAGGTGGTAGTGCCGCCTCTCCACTCGTGGCGACGCCCAGCGGATGAACTGGCCCCATCCCATCCGCCGGCCGAGCGCGTCGGACTCGGGGTTCGTGAACCACCGCGAGGCGAGGATCGACGTCCCGTCGTCGTTGAACGCGTTGATCTGGTGGTTGTCGAACGTCGTGACGATCTCGAGGTCGGGGTCGTCGTCGATGTTGCCGATGCCGACGTTCTCGCCGTACTCGCCGTAGCCGTGGTTGCCGACACGGTTGAAGCGCAGGTCGTTGCCCTGGCCGGTCAGCCGGTTGTAGCGGGGCCAGGCCGGGTGGTGTCCGTCCTTCGGCTGGAACAGGTTCCCCTGGGAGTTGAACACGAACACCTGCGCGCCCGTCGGCGAGGTGTTGGTGGTGGTGGCCACCACCTCGACCCGGCCGTCGCGGTTCAGGTCGGCGGCTGCCAGCCCACGGACCTCGGGCGTCTGGCCGCCGCTTCGCACGGACGCGGGCCAACCCTTCTTCAGGTGCAGCGTGCCGTGCCGGAAGGTGTATGCCGCGACCTTGCCCGTCCCGCCGACCACGATGTCCGGCACGCCGTCGCCCTCGAGGTCGGTGACGACCTCGGGTGCGTAGACCCGCCCCTGGGTCGCCGCCTTCCGGGCCAGCTGATGACCCTTCGCGTCGAAGACGAACGTCGAGTAGAACGGCGCGACGATCTCGAGCCTCCCGTCGCCGTTGAGGTCGGCGAGGCCCGGCGACGCGAACCAACCCGTCTCGCCGGTCGGGATCCGGCGGACGAACTGTGGCCGCCGGACCGGATGGGGGGCCGGCGTACGCACGCAGGAGGCTGCCGGCGAGGCCGTCGCGCCCGCGTCGACCGACGCCGGGTCGTCCTGGGCCGTGGCTCCGGGGGCGACGCCGATCGCGAGCAGCCCGCCGAGCCCGGCCACCAGGGACGTCGTCCGGCGCATGCCGGGACCCTACTCATCCGAGCCCACGGCACCCCGCGGCGTCACGAGAGGAACGGGTCGAGGAGGCCCGGGGTCGCCGTGGCCGCGAGCGTGGTGGCGTCGCTCTCCACGAGGTCCAGGACCGTCACCCGTTGTCGGCCGCCGGCGGTGGTGGCGACCAGATCGGTGAGTCCGGCGCGGCGCTGGAACCAGGTGGCGCGCAGGTTCCAGCCGATCACCGAGGGGGTCTGCAGGGCCTCGCGTCGCCGGTCGAGACTGCCGGAGCGGGCGACGAGGTATCCGTCGACGAGGGCGTGGCCGAGGGCGCGCTCGCGGTCCCAGGCCAGCAGGGCACCGCCGATGAGCAGCACGGTCGCGACGGCCAGGAAGGCCCACGAGACGGCGTACGCCAGGGCGACGGACGCGAGGGAGAGCAGGCCGGCCGGGACCAGGGCCCGGGTCCAGCGGCGGCGGCGGGCACGAGGTCCGTGGGTGCTGAGCCCGGCGGTGACCGGGCCGAGCATGCCGAGCACGTCGGCCGCCACCCGGTCGACGACCGGACGTGGCGCCGGCGGAACCAGGACCGAGCTGCCCTGGTGCTTCTGGTCCAGGCCGGTGACGATCGCCGACAGCCGGCTGCCACCGGCGACGCGGAGGCCGAGCGGCTCACCGATGCTGACCCCGCTGATACGGGCGTCGTCGAGGGTGGTCTCGCGGGTGGTCAGCAGCCCACGGCGGAGGTGCCAGGTGCGGTCGACCACGTCCTGGATGAGTACGAAGCCGAAGTTGGTGAGCAGGTAGCCGACCACGGCCAGCAGGCAGAACGTCACGAGGACCCCGACCAGACCGATGGCCACGAGCACGAGCGTGCCGACGCGGGCCAGGCTGTCGAGGTCGACCGACGGCATGGCCTCGAAGGTGTGGAAGGCCTGGGCGAGGAGGCCCAGCGCCGCGCCGGCGAGCACGAGGCCGGTCGTCGTCAGCGGGGCGAACCGCACCCAGCCGAGGTCGAGCCGGAGCACGACGCGGGCAGTGTCCGACCCGCCCTCGGGCACGGACTCGGACGGCGGCGAGGCGTGCAGCAGCCGCGCCCGGAGATCGGCGGCGGCGGGCGCGGCGATCCCGTCGAGGGCCAGCCGCTCCTCGGCCTTGCCGCCGCTCTGGCCCGTGCCGATCCGGAGGGTCACCAGGCCGAGGATCCGATGGATGGGCGAGGCGGTGATGTCGACGGTGCGGACGCGGTCCAGGGACGCCGAGATCACCCGCTTGGTGAGCAGGCCGTGCCGGACCTCGACGCGGCCGGCGGTGATCCGATAGCTGGTGGTCAGGTAGCGAGCCAGACCCAGGGCGACCGGCAGACCGACGGCGACGAGTCCCCACCACCCGCCCCAGTCGGTGGTGCGGCCGAACAGCAGGACGCCGATCAGGGCGGGCAGGAAGCGGCCCAGGTCGCGCACGGGGTGGACGAGCAGCATGCGCAGGTCGAGCCGCTGCCAGTCGCGTGCCGCGTCGGAGGAGTCCACCGGCTCAGGTCGCGTCGCCGGCGACGGAGTCGGCCATGCGGGTCAGCTCGTCGACGATGTCCAGGGCGCGAGCCTGCCCCAGACCTTCGATCGTGAGCGCGCCGGCGGCCGACGCCGTGGTGACGCGAACGGTCGCCAGCCCGAACAGGCGGGCCACGGCGCCTTCGCGGTGGTCGACCGTCTGCACCCGCGACATCGGCGCGATCCGTCGCTCGCGTGCCCACCAGCCGGTCTGGGTGTAGACCGCCGTCTCGGTGACCTCCCACCGGTGCACCAGGTAGCGCCACTGCGGCACCAGCGCGACGTAGGCCAGCATCAGGCCGAGAACGAACGCCCACAGCCAGGGGGGTGCGTCGAACCAGTTCCACGGGCCGCCCGCCAGCACGAGCACGGCCAAGAGCGGCAGGCAGCGGAGCGCCTCGGTGCAGGTCCACATCCACCGGGCCCGCGGGTCGACGCGTTCCGACGGCGGCCTGAGGTCCATCAGTCCTTGAGCTCGCAGATCACGGCGCCGTTGGAGACGGTCACTCCGACCTCGGCCTTCAGCCCGGTCACGGTGCCGACCTTGTGGGCCTTGAGCGGCTGCTCCATCTTCATCGCCTCGAGGACGACGATGACGTCGCCCTCGGCGACCTCCTGGCCCTCGTCGACGGAGACCTTGACGATCGTGCCCTGCATGGGGCTGGTGACCGCGTCGCCGCCGGCCGCAGCGCCGGCCTTCTTGCCGGTGGCCCGCTTCGGCCTCCGCGCCCCCGCCGTCGCGGCCCCGACCGAGCCCAGGCCGTCCGGCAGGCTGACCTCGAGCCGTCGTCCGCCGACCTCGACGACGACGGTGTGACGCTCGCCGGCTTCGGCCTGCTCGGCCGCGTCGCCGGCGTACGGGGTGATCCGGTTGTCGAACTCGGTCTCGATCCACGTCGTGTAGACGCCGAAGGAGCGCGTGCCGCCCGGTCCGGAGGCGCCGACGTACGCCGGGTCCTCGACGACCGCGCGGTGGAACGGGATGACCGTGGGCATGCCGTCGACGACGAACTCGCCCAGAGCCCGGCGCGAGCGCTCCAGCGCCTGGGTGCGGTCGCGGCCGGTGATGACCAGCTTGGCGATCAACGAGTCGAACGCGCCGGGGACGGTCTCGCCGTTCTCGTAGCCGCCGTCGAGACGGACCCCCGGACCCTGCGGCGGGCTCCAGGCCGAGAGGGTGCCCGGCGCCGGCATGAAGTTGCGGCCGCCGTCCTCGGCGTTGATCCGGAACTCGATGGAGTGGCCGCGGACCTCGGGGTCGTCGTACCCGAGCTCCTCGCCGGCGGCGATCCGGAACATCTCGCGGACCAGGTCGAGACCGGTGACCTCCTCCGAGACGCAGTGCTCGACCTGCAGGCGGGTGTTGACCTCGAGGAACGAGATGGTGCCGTCCTGACCCACCAGGAACTCGCAGGTGCCGGCACCGACGTACCCCGCCTCGAGCAGGATCGCCTTCGACGCCGAGTACAGCCGATCGATCTGCTCGGCGGAGAGGAACGGCGCAGGCGCTTCCTCGACGAGCTTCTGGTGGCGTCGCTGGAGCGAGCAGTCGCGGGTGGAGACGACCACGACGTGGCCGTGGGAGTCGGCCAGGCACTGGGTCTCGACGTGCCGCGGGCGGTCGAGGAACTTCTCCACGAAGCACTCGCCGCGGCCGAACGCCGCGACCGCCTCGCGCACGGCCGAGTCGTAGGCCTCGGCGACCTCGGACATCTCCCGCGCGACCTTGAGGCCGCGGCCGCCGCCGCCGAAAGCCGCCTTGATCGCGATCGGCAGGCCGAACTCCTTGGCGAACGCGACGGCCTCGTCGGCGTCGTTCAGCGGATCCGGGGTGCCGGGGGCCAGCGGAGCGCCCACCTTCTCGGCGATGTGACGCGCCCTCACCTTGTCGCCGAGGCTCTCGATGGCCGCCGGGGGCGGGCCGATCCACACCAGCCCGGCGTCGAGGACGGCTTGGGCGAAGGTGGCGTTCTCGGCCAGGAAGCCGTAGCCGGGGTGGACCGAGTCGGAACCCGACGTCTCGGCGACGGCGATGATCTTGGCGATGTCGAGGTAGGAGTCGGCCGGGGTCGCGCCGTCGAGGCTGTAGGCCTCGTCGGCCAGACGGACGAACAAGGCGTCGCGGTCGGGCTCGGCGTACACCGCGACGCTGCCGATCCCGGCATCCCGGCAGGCGCGGATCACGCGAACGGCGATCTCGCCCCGGTTGGCGATCAGGACCTTCTGCAGGGGTCTCACGTCGGGCAAGGCGCACTCCTGGGTCTGGTGGAACTCCGTCGAGCACACTATCGCCAGCCCACCGGAGCGGTTCTGGCGCGGGAGGTTGCTGCGGCCGCGTGGAGGCCGTGGTTGCATGAACGCCATGGGTCATCCCGGTGAGCTGCTCGACGAGCTGCGCGCCGCGCTGCCCGGTGACGTGGTCGTCACCGGGGCGGACGCGGTGGAGAAGTACCGACACGACTGGTCACGGGACCCGTCGGCAGGTACGCCGGTCGCCGTGGTGCGGGCAGAGAGCGCCGAGCAGGTCCAGACCGCGGTCCGCTGGGCGGCCGCGCATCGGGTCCCGGTCGTGCCCCGTGGCGCCGGCAGCGGTCTGTCGGGCGGGTCGAGCGCTGTCGACGGCGGCATCGTGCTCAGCCTGGAGCGCATGCGGGCCATCGAGATCGACCCGCTCTGCCAGGTCGCGGTCGTCGAGCCGGGCGCGTTCAACCGCGAGGTGAAGGCGGCCGCTGCCGAGGAGGGCCTCTGGTATCCCCCGGACCCCTCCTCGTTCGAGATCTGCTCGATCGGCGGCAACGTCGCGACCAACGCCGGCGGCCTGTGCTGCGTGAAGTACGGCGTGACCACCGACTACGTGCTCGGGCTGGACGTCGTCCTGGCCGACGGCACCCTGGTCACGCTCGGCGGAAAGCGGATCAAGGACGTCGCCGGGCTGTCGCTGACGAAGCTGTTCGTCGGCAGCGAGGGGACGCTCGGGATCGTGACCCGCGCGATCCTGCGGCTGGTCCCGTCGCAGGGCGCGCGGTCGACGATGGTGGCGACGTTCGCAACCGTGACGGCGGCGGCCGAGGCCGTCGTCGCCATCCGGACCACCATGCGACCCTGCCTGCTCGAGCTGATGGACCGGGCGACCACCAACGCGGTCGAGGACTTCCGGCCGATGGGACTCGACCGCAGCGTCGGAGCCATCCTGATCGGCCAGTCCGACGCTCCCGGAGAGGTGCGCTCGGGGGAGATCGCGGCCATGCAGGCCGCCTGCTCGGCGGCCGGGGCGGGGGAGTGCTTCGTCACCGACGACGCCGAGGAGGGCGAGATGTTCGTCCAGGCGCGCCGCATCTCCTTCCACGCCCTCGAGGCCCGCGGGGCCCTGCTCCTGGAGGACGTCGGCGTCCCGATCCCCCTGCTGCCGGACCTGCTCGGCAGGATCGTCGCCATCTCCGAGGCCCACGACGTCGAGATCCCGACCGTCGCCCACGCGGGTGACGGCAACACCCATCCGCTGATCGTCTACGATCCCGGCGACGCCGACTCCGAGCGTCGTGCCCGGTCGGCGTTCACCGAGGTGATGTCGGCGGCGATCGCGCTCGGCGGCACGATCACCGGTGAGCACGGCGTCGGCCGCGCCAAGGCGGTGGCCCTGCCCGACCAGCTGGGCCCCGACGTGATGGCGTTGACCCGGAAGATCAAGGACGCGCTCGACCCCGATGGGATCCTCAACCCCGGCGCGATCCTGGCGAACCAGGGCTAGGAAAGGGAGCGTCATGGCAGGGACGACGACCCGGTGGGAGCAGGCACGCGCCCAGGAGCGCGCCGCCGGCCGCGGCGGCTACGGCGCGCACTTCGCGCAGCTGATCGACGAAGGCGCCGACATCGAGGGGGAGGCCCGGCTGGCAGACGTGCTCGCACCGCGGGGAGTCCGGATCCTCGACGCGGGCTCCGGGATGGGACGGGTGGGCGGAGCCCTGGTCGGCCGCGGACACCAGGTCGTGGGGGTCGACTTCGACCTCGAGATCCTCGACCAGTCGAGGCGGACCTATCCCGCGCTGCCGCTGGTCGAGTCGCGGCTCGACGAGCTCACGCCCCAGACGCTGGCCGCGGCCGGCCACCCCACGACGTACGACGTCGTCGTGTGTGTCGGCAACGTGATGATCCTGCTAGCGCCCGACACCGAGCCGGCCGTGCTGGCCAACCTGGCCGCCGTGCTGGCGCCCGAGGGCCGGATGCTGGTCGGCTACGCGCTGACCGATGCCCCGGCCGCGACCTCACGGGAGTACCCCCTCGACGAGTTCGCCGCGGACTGCGCCGCGGCGGGTCTCGCCGTCGAGTCACGGTTCGCCGGCTACGACCTCCGGCCGTTCACCGATGAGAGCGCCTTCGCCGTCCACGTGCTCCGCCACGCCCCCCGGGCGGGCTGATCGCAGCCGAGCGAGCGGATCAGCCGCCGGGCTGGTAGACCATCAGCACCACGATCGCGGCGTAGATCAGTCCGACCACGCCGCCCCCCGCCACGACGCGGGTGGTCATCCCGCCGACGCCGCGTCCCTCGCCGATCTCGTTGGCCGTCCTCGTCAGGGTGGGGACGACCACCCCCAGGGACACCGCCATCGCCGCGATCCACAGCAGCAGCGAGAGCCAGATCCAGGCGTCGCCGAAGTGGGCCACCTGCTCCGACTCGTCCCACGGGGCCTTGGCCGACATCAGGCCCATGCCCAGGACGACGACCACGACGGAGACGTAGCTGTAGAGCCGGATCGTGCGCGCGGCGGACCGCGCGGCGTCGGCGTCCGGCGTACGCAACGCCCGCGACGCCGTCGTCACGGCGCCGACGAGCGGGCCGACGGCGAAGATCGCGGTCAGGAGATGGAGGAACAGCAGCAGCTTGAACACGGAACGAACCTACCGACAGCTCACCTGCGCCGGTGGAAGGCCCACTCGCCGTCGGATCGTCTGCGGAGGTCGAAGCTGGTGTCGTGGGCTCGCCGGTGGTGGTGTCCGCACAGCGGGAGGCCGTTGCCGAGGTCGGTGCGTCCGCCGCGGCTCCAGAGTTGTGGATGGTGGATCTCGCACCAGGCGAAGGGCCGTTGGCATCCGGCCACCGCGCAGGTGTCGTGGACCAGGGCGAGGGCGCGTCGCTGGGTGCGGTTGTGGAGGCGGTGAGAGCGGCCCAGGTCCAGGGGCCTCGAGTCACCGTCGAGGACCGCGGGGATCAGCCCGGCGTTGCAGGCCAGGCGACGGGCCTCGCCGGCGGTGATGGCGACCCCGGTGTCCAGACCGGCGACGCCGAGGCCGGTCAGGAGGGCGTCGAGGTCGATCTTGACCAGGACCTCGCAGCCGTTGGAGCCGGCTCCTGGCCAGCCGCGGGTGGGGAGGTGCTCGATCAGCTCACACCACGCCGCCCCCATCGTCTCGTAGACGTTGGTGCCCCAGCCGGGGCCGGGTGCGGAGTCGTCGACGGTCTGCCGGCCGTGCTTGTCCCGGGACAGGCGTCGGGGTGCGGTGAGCCGGTCGAGGGCCTGGGTGAGCAGGTGGCCGTGCAGCTCGGGAATCGTGAACCGGCCGCTGAAGGTGCCGTTGCCGTTGTCGTGCAGCGCCAGGAACGTCTCGGCCTCCGCGGCGCGGGTCTCGCGGCCGAGCAGGATCGCCTCGTGGCGGTCGGCCAGGTCGGGGTCGATCGCAGCGAACATCCGCCGGGCGGTCTGACGGAGTCGCTTGGCGTCCAGCCCCCGCCCCGTCCGGGTGCCCGCCCCGGTCGCGCGGGCCACCAGCCACTCCTCGGCGGCCCTGACCTGGGCCGGGGTGGCCTCGGCCGGGGCCTGCTCGGCGGCGTTGACGATGACCCGGACCTGCTCCACGCGCAGGTCACCGGCGGCGAACGCCTCCCGGGTCGCGGCGTACTTCTGGCTCAGCAGCCCGGCCAGTCGCAGCCCCCCGGCCATCTGCTCGCGGGTGCTGCCGGTCAGCCGGGCCAGCCAGGCATCGGTGCCGGTCTCCGCCGTCTGCTGCGCGACCTGTCGGCGGTCGGCCTCGGCCGAGACCGCCAGCCGCAACGCCACGGTGCGCGACTCGATCCGCGCCAGCTCGGCGACCACCCCACCCAGCGCCTGGTCGTCGAGGGCATCCATCGACGCGCCCACGGCCCGGGCCAAGCCGTCCCCGATCGCGGCCACCAGCTCGTCCAGGCCGTGCTCCCGCACCGGCGGTGCGGGTGTCCGGTCGAGCAGCATCATGGCCATACAGGTATGGTATCGAACGTCTGTTCGATATGTCAAGAATCCGACGCAGGTTCTGGTGCAGGTTCTGGTGAGGTCCTCAGGTGGCCTTGCCGGCGCGGCCGAGATGCCGAGGCAGGAACTCCTGGTCGATCCCCACCCAGCGAATGGTGCGGTGGTCGCCCGGATTGGCGTGCAGCGTCTTCTCCTGCGATGCGAAGGCGTCGAACAACGCGAGGGTGGAGGCGCGGTCGACGTACTCGTCGTCCCACGGGAGCAGGAACTGGACCGGGACCGTGATCCGTCTCGCCGCCGCCATCAGCTCCTCGTACACGAAGAACCCACCGCCGAAGATCGCCGCCCTGATCCGAGGCTCGACGGCGGTCAGGGGCAACCCGATCGCGGTGCCCAGCGAGATGCCGCCGCCGTACCCCACGGGAGCGTCAGGGCCGATCTCGGACAGCTCGGTGACCGCATCCAGAGTGGCCCGCCACTCCGGCACGGCACGCTCCGCCAGCGAGATGGCATAGCGGACGCTGACGGCCTCGAACCGCGCGACGTCACCCTCCGACATGGCGTGGCGGAACTCGGCGCGCGCCTGCGCGTCCTCTACGGAGACCGGGCGTTCGCCGTGTCCGGGCGCATCGATGGCGACGACGGCGTGGCCCCATGTCGTCACCATCTCGTGGGCACGGGAGACGAGTGCCGGGGTCTTCTTGTGCAGGCCGCCACCGTGGCCCATCAGCACGAGCGCCGCCTGCTCGGGGGCGGAGGCGGGTGACCACAGCACGCCGGGGACCTCGCCCACGGTGAAATCGCGCTCGACGACACCGCGCGAGGACCGCTCCGCGGTGAAGCGGACGGATTCCATGCGCAGACCCTACGTCCGTCCCTCGATGGTTAGCGATCGTTAACCTCCCCGGCTAGCATGTGCCGCATGACGTTCGAGCTGTCGCGAGAGCACGAGGAGTTCCGGCGGGTCGTTCGCGAGTTCGCGGAGGGCGCGATCGCGCCGCATGCCGCGCAGTGGGACCGCGAGCACCACTTCCCGGTCGACGTGGTGCAGCAGATGGGCAAGCTAGGACTGATGGGACTCACCGCGCCCGAGGAGTACGGCGGCGCGGGGGAGGACGGCGACTTCACCAGCCTGTGCGTGGCGATCGAGGAGATCGGCCGCGTCGACCAGTCGATGGGGATCACCCTCGAGGCGGCCGTCGGGCTGGGGATCAGCCCGATCCTCGCCTACGGCAGCGCCGAGCAGAAGGAGCGGTGGCTCCCAGACCTCGTGTCCGGACAGGCGCTGGCGGGTTTCGGTCTCACCGAGCCGGGTGCCGGCTCCGATGCGGGCGCCACGCGCACGCGGGCCGAGCTGGTCGACGGCGAGTGGGTGGTCAACGGTGCCAAGCAGTTCATCACCAACTCCGGGTCCGAGATCACCTCGTGCGTGACCGTCACGGCCCGCACCGGGGTCGTGACGAGTCCGGTCGAAGGACGTGAGCAGCCCGAGATCTCGGCGCTGATCATCCCGGCCGACGCGCCGGGCTTCACCGCGGAGCCGGCGTACGACAAGCTCGGTTGGCACGCCTCCGACACCCATCCGCTGACCCTGGAGGACGTCCGCGTTCCCGAGGCGAACCTCCTCGGTGAGCGCGGCCGCGGCTTCGCGCAGTTCCTGGCGACCCTGGACGACGGCCGGGTCGCCATCGGGGCGCTGGCGGTCGGGTGCATCCAGGCGTGCCTCGACGTGTGTCTGCAGTACGCCGGGGAGCGGCAGACGTTCGGCGGCCCGATCGGACGCAAGCAGGGCGTCGCCTTCCAGATCGCCGACCTCGACGTGATGCTCCGGGCCAGTCGGCTGCTGGTCTACCGGGCGGCCGCGATCAAGGACGCGATGCGAGGCGGCGCCGGACCGAGCGCCGGCGAGCTCAAGCAGGCCGCGGCGGTCGCCAAGCTGTACTCCACGGAGTCGGCGGTCACCGCGACCCGGATCGCCACCCAGGTGTTCGGTGGCTACGGCTTCATGGAGGAGTATCCGGTGGCTCGCCTGTACCGTGACGCCAAGGTGCTGGAGATCGGTGAGGGGACGTCGGAGGTACAGCGGATGCTGATCGCGCGCGGTCTCGGTCTCCCCGTGGAGTAGTGCCGCTCCTGCGCGACCTCCCATCCGAGGTCAAGGCGCTGGCCGGCGTCGCCTTCATGGTGGCGCTCGGGTTCGGACTGGTGGCTCCGGCCCTGCCGCTGTTCGCCAGCGAGTTCGGCGTCGGGAAGACCGCCGCCGGGGCGGTCGTCTCCGCCTTCGCGCTGATGCGCCTGGCGATGGCGCCGTTCGTCGGGCGTCTCGTGAACGCCGCGGGGGAAAGGCTGCTGGTCGCCGCAGGCATCGGCGTGGTCGCGGTCAGCAGCGCGCTGGCGGGTCTCTCGCAGTCGTACTGGCAGCTGCTGGTCCTGCGTGGCGTCGGTGGCGTCGGCTCGATCATGTTCAGCGTGGCCGCGGCCAGCCTGCTCGTGCGGGTGACGCCGAGCCACCTCCGCGGCCGTGCCCAGGGGGTGTGGGCGGGGTCGTTCCTGATCGGCCTGGTCGCCGGCCCGGCGGTCGGGACCGTCGCGACATTCTCGCTCCGGCTGCCGTTCTTCCTGTACGCCGGCACGCTGGTCGTCGCGGGTCTGCTCGCCCTCGGTGCGCTGCGGCACAGCGAGCTCGCGGCCCGCGCCTCGGACCGCTCCGACCCGCTGCCGCTGGCGGTCGCGCTGCGGCATCGGGCCTACTTGGCCGCGCTCCTGGCGACGTTCGCGGGCAGCTTCGCCCTGGTCGGGGCGCGCTCGGCGATGGTGCCACTGTTCGTCGAGGACGCCCTGCACCGCTCGGTCGGCTGGGCGTACGCGACGTTCCTGATCGTCAGCGTGGTGAGCGGTGCGCTGCTGCTGCCGGCCGGGAAGGTGGCCGACACCCTCGGGCGGCGGCCGGTGATCGTCGTCGGTCTGGTCGTCGGCGCGGTCGGCTTCGTCCTGCTCCCGACCCTGCCGGCCACCGCCGCCCTGGTTGGCGGCGCGGTGCTGCTCGGCGTGGCAGCGGCATCGGACTCGGTCGCGCCGGGTGCGGTGATGGGTGACGTGGTGGCCGGCAAGGGCGGCACCGTCGTGGCGGTCTACCAGATGGCCGGCGACGTCGGCTCGGTGCTCGGCCCGGTCGTGACCGGATGGGTGGCCGACAGCGCGGGCTACGGCTCGACGTTCGCGCTGTGTGCCGCCGTCTGCGTGCTGCCGGTGTTCGCCGTCCTGGCCGCGCCGGAGACGCTGCAGCCGCACCGCGGTGTCTCAGCGGTGGTCGCCGAGGACGCGGCCCGCGACGCCGCCACGGACGCGACCTGACGCGCAACCTTTCGGGTCTCCCACGAGTCGTTCTGACGTGGTCACGACGCGCGCACGGGCGGCCGAGACCGGTCGAAGCCGGCTCGAGGCGGTCTTCGACGCGTCGTTCCGGCGGCTGGTCGGACAGCTGTACGGCGTGTGCGGCGACCTCGCGGAGGCCGAGGACCTCGTCGCGGAGGCATTCGTCCGGGCCGCTGACCGGGTCCGGCAGTTCGAGGCGACCGACAACCCCGAGGCCTGGCTGCGCACCGTCGCGGTCAACGTGTCCCGCACCCGGTAACCGGCGGCGTGTCCTCGGCGAGCCCCGGTCGGCACCGTCAAGGCCGGACTGTCCCGCGGTCGTGCCCAGCTCGCCGTACTCCTGGGGGAGGCTCCCGATGTCCGACCTCGACGACCCGCCATCTCCTGGGCTGTGGTCTCACTGCCCGACGGCTCGGCGTCGCCGACCCCCTCACCGCCGCTGGTCACACACTCGGGACGCACCCACCACGCCGTGCAGGCCGCCCAGGGCAAGGCGGCAGCGCTGGCGGTCATCTCCTCGCCGCGGGCGCGCGTGGATGGGGTGAGCGTGATCCCCGGCCAGCCACAACGCCGGATCGCCGAGTGGTACATGTGTCGCGACTCCACGTGCACGCAACGTCGCAACGCCCTCACCGTCACCGGCAACGGATTCGCGGATGCACACGTCGTCGATCTCCCGCCACACACCTCGACCTGGTCCTTGGAGCCGGCCGGACCCGACCACTTCGCGGTGGCCTGAACGGGGGACGTCGGACGCTGTCGACCTGGAGGGCAGGGTCACCACGATCCACGTCGACGGCGCCCTGGGGGCGCTGTCCGGCGCCGAAGTGCCGCGCCGTTCGCCTTCGCCCGGCTACCTGGCCGTCGACCCGTCGACCGGCGCCGCGCACCGACTGTCCACCCCGGCCGGGATCAACACCCTGATCGCGACACCGTCCGGGCAGCTCCGCGCGGTGTCGTTCTTCGCCCACTCCTGGTCCGACGACGGCGGCGCAGGCTGGCACCGCCGAGCGCTGGGGCTCGTGGGCAACGAGATCCCGGAGCTCGCACCCACCACCTCCGACGCCGTCCATGCCGTTCTCGTCGGCGGCGATGGCGCCACCCTGTTCCCGTGGACCACGATGCTGAAGGGCACCGACGGCGGACCGTGGACGACATACGCCGGTCCGGGTGGACCTACGGCGTACGTCGACAGCCCGGCGGTGCTGCCCGACGGCCGCCTGCTCATCGACGTGGTGGCCTGGAGCGATCAGCGTGCGGCGAGACCCGCGCATCGGCCGATCGGGCTGTACGCCGGCACCCTCTGGTCGGCGCCGGCGCCGGCACCGGTCGGCATGGGTGCACCGTTCGACACGAGCCGGTACCGGTCGATGATGAACATCCTCGACCTCGCCGTGACACCCCGGACGGTGACGACCTACGCGCGGACAGCCGAGCAGACGGGCGTGGTGGCGTCGAGCGACGACGGCAGGACCTGGACCCCGGTGCGCGTGCGCTGACACGGGAACGGCCTGCGACTTGCCTACACTGCACGGGTGCCGCGCCAGTCTGCCCTGCCACACGTCGTGGTGGAGATCGGCCGTTTCATGGTCACCGGCGGACTCTCGACGCTGACGTCGTTCCTGATCTTCAACTTCCTGGCCCACGGCCTGTACCTGACCGGCGATCCGTGGCTGGAGGAGCAGCCCATCTCGGCGTTCGTGATCGCGAACGTGTTCGGCATGCTGGTCAGCTACCAGCTGAGCCGGCACTGGGCCTTCGCGCACCGGCCCCCGGTGCACCCCGACGGCGGGCGTACGGCGTTCTTCGCGATCAACCTGATCACGATGCCGTTGGCCATCGCCTGCCTGTGGGTGAGCCGTCACGTGCTGGGCCTGACCGACCCGCTCTCGGACAACCTCGCCGGCAACGTCATCGGACAGCTGATCGGCCAGGCGGCGCGGTTCTACCTGTTCCGCAGGTACGTCTTCCGCCAGCCGGTCACGCGACTCGACCTCGAGCACCCGGTGTCGCTGCTGGGGCCGGCACATCGACAGCCCGAGGCCGACTCCGCGGCCGAGGACCGCGTCTAACGACGATCCCAGAGATCGGTCCAGACGTGCCCGAGCTCCGCCACGAGGTCGCGCAGCAGCGGCAGGCTGAGTCCGACGACGTTGTGATGGTCGCCCTCGATGCGGGTCACGAAGGCGCCGCCCAGTCCGTCGATGGTGAACGCCCCGGCCACCTCCAGCGGCTCGCCGGAGTCGACGTACGCAGCGATCTCGTCGTCGGTTACCTCCGCGAAGTGCACGACGGTCGAACCTGTGCCGGTCGCCTCCTGCCCGGTCACGGTGTCGCGCAGGCAGTGTCCGGTGTGGAGGGTGCCGGTGCGTCCCCGCATCGTCCGCCACCGGCGTACGGCCTCGTCGGGGTCCGCCGGCTTTCCGAGTGCCTCTCCGCGGAGCTCGAGCACCGAGTCGCAGCCCAGCACCAGCGGGCCGGCGCCGATCCCTGCCGCGACGGCGGCGCACTTCAGCTCGGCCAGGCGCTGGGCCAGGCCGGCCGGCGGAAGGCCCGTCACCTGCGACTCGTCGACACCCGAGACCAGGACCGACGGCTCGACCCCGGCCGCACGCAGGGTGGCCAGGCGGGCCGGCGACGCGGAGGCGAGCACGAGCGAGGTCACGCCGGGACCCTAGCCGGAGCGCCACCAGCGCCCGGATAGCCTTCCCCGGTGCCCGGCCCGAGCCCGGCGACCCCGCACGGCGGGTCGCCGTCGATCCACCACCCCGACTACTGGTGGTACCGCGCACGCTCCGAGATGCTGCGCACCGTCCTCGAGCCGTACGTCGGCTCACCGCGCCGACTGCTCGACGTCGGCAGCGCCGACGGCCCGAGCGTGGGATGGCTGCACGCGTCGCAGAAGGTCTCGCTCGACCTCGATCCGCGCGGGCTGCGACCGCCGACGGGCATCTGCGGTTCGGTGCTGGCACTGCCCTTCGTCGACGCCGGCTTCGAGGTGGTCAGCGCCTTCGACGTCGTCGAGCACTGCGACCCGGAGCAGGTCGCGCTCGCGGAGCTGTACCGGGTGCTGGAGCCCGGCGGCAGGCTGCTGCTGTCCGTGCCCGCCTACCAGTGGGCGTGGTCCGATCACGACGTGGCCAACGGCCATCACCGCCGCTACACGCGCCCGCGCGCCGTGGCGGCCGTGACCGCGGCGGGGTTCGAGGTGCTCCGCGCGACCTATGGCTTCAGCGCCGTCTTCCCCGCCTTCGCGGCCGAGCGGGCCTGGCGCAGCATGCAGCACCGCGTCGGGCGGACAGGTCGGTCCGGGCCGGCCGACGTCGTCGAACTGCCGTCGGTGAGCTCGCCGGTCGAGCGTCTGCTGCTCGGGCTGTGCCGGCTGGACCGGCGGGCCCTGGCCCGCCGCGACCTGCCGTTCGGGTCGTCGGTCTTCCTCGCGGCGGTCAAGCGGTGAGGCGACCCACTGTGCGCGGCGTCAGGACCGACGTGCGGTGGGCGGGAGCCGCGGCGCTGACCGTCCTGGTGGCACTGGCCCTGCTGCTGGTGGGCAACCATCACTACTTCTGGTACGGCGACACCCCCGCGGCCTACTACGGCTGGTGGTACCACCTCGGCGAGCTGGTCCGGCACGGCGACTGGGCGACCCTGGACCCCCACTCCTGGCGGGCGGGCAACCTCGCGGCCGAGGGCCAGTGGGGCCTGTGGTCGCCGCTGACGATCGGCATCGGCCTCCTGACGACCGTCGTGCCCGACCTGCTCGTCCTCACGGTCGCGGTCAAGCTGGGACTGGCCGTCCTGGGCGTCCTCGGCGTGTACCTGCTGGTCCGCTCGTACGACGCGCCGCCGGCCGCGGCGTACATCGCGGCAGTGCTGGTGCCGATGGGAGGCATGACCCAGTACCTCGACCTGCCCTCATGGGTCGCGGGCGAGATGATCTGGGCGCTCTTCCCCTGGGTGTGGTGGGGCCTGCGACGCACGATGCTGTGCGGCGCCAACCCGCTGCCGGCCCTGGCGGCGGGATACCTCCTCGTCACGGTCGGCTACGTCTTCGGGACGATCATGCTGATCATCGCGGTGGTGGCCTGCCTGCTCGACTGCTACCTGGCGCGCGACCGCGCCGCAGCGATCCGCGTGTTCGGCGCCGGACTCCTGCTCGGACTGGTGGCGGTGACCGTGTACCTGCCCGGGGTGCTGACCACCCACGTGACGGCGCGCGAGACGGGGGTGCACCTGCTCGGCGGGAAGTTCACCACCGATCCACTGGCGCTGTTCGCGGGTGTCCTGCCGACCTCGGCCGTGCCCGGCACCAGCGCCAGCCTGCTGCCCTACTCCTACCTCGCGTGGCTGCTGCCCGTGGCGTGCTGGCTCGACTTCCGGCGTGTACGTGAGGCGTGGCGGCAGCTCGGCGGCCTCCTGCTCCTGACCGTCGTCACCCTCGTGACCGTCGACGGCATCTCGCAGCTCGGCGCGTTGCGGTGGCCGCTGCGGCTCGCGCCGTTCCTGGTGCTGTGCCTCGCGGTCCTGCTGGTCGTGGCCTGGCACCGGTTCGGGATCGCGACGCCGTCGCGACGCCGGCTCGCCTGGTCGGTGGGATGGGTGGTGGCGGCCGCAGGGATCAGCCTGGTCCGGGCATCGTCGATGTGGGACGCGCACCTGACCGCGCTGGTCGCGGTGACCGGCGCCCTGGCCTCGGTGTGGTGGCTGGTCCGCCGGGGCGGTGTCACGCGCGCGGCTCCGCTCGTCGGGGTCGTCACGGTGGGCCTGATGGTGCTCCAGCACGCGTTCTACCCGACCCCGCCGTCGCCCCAGCGTCACGCCCCCACCGCTCTGGCGGACTACCGGACGCAGGCCGGCGGGGCCGTCGGGGACGTGATGGAGGTGGGCGCGGCGAATCCGATGATGACGCTCAGCAGCGCCCCGACCAAGGACCTGCTGCTCGCGTCCGGCTGGTACCTCAACCCGCACGACGTGCAGAACACCTACACCGCGATCAGTCACGCGGCCTACAAGGACCGCTACTGCATGACCTATCTCGGTGACACCTGTCCCGAGGCGCTCGCGACCCTGTTCAGCGTCGAGCCGAGCACCGGTCGGGAGCGGGTCGACCTGCTCGGCGTCAGCTCGCTGGTGCTGGTGCGTGCCGACTTCCCTCCCGGCGAGCTGGCGCATCCGCCGACCGGCTGGCGGGTGGCCGGCGAGACGGCGTACTCGGTGACGTGGACGCGACGGACGCCGGTGCCGGGGGCCGGCGGCGTTGCGTGGACCTCGCCGGGGACCTCCGTCTCGGCGGTGCGGGCGGGCGCGACGAGCACGTCGTTCCGCGTCGACCGGGTGCCGTCCGGCGGCGGCACGGTGGTGCTCAGCCTGCTCGACTGGCCGGGCTACTCCACCTCGGCCGGCTCGATCGCCCAGCCGGTCGACGGCTATCTGGTGACCGTCGACGTCCCGGCGTCGGCCCGGGGACGGACGCTCCACGTCGCCTTCCATCCGCCCGGATGGTCCGCCGAGGTGGGTGCCTGGGTGCTCGCGCTCCTCGTCGGCACGGCGTGGTCGGGCGTGGCCGCGGTACGACGACGGCGTCGCGGCTGACGGCCGCCCACGCGCGATCGTGCCGTCGGTGGTCAGGCTCTCAGCAGTCCCCGCGCCCGCGCGGTCAGCCGGCCATCGACGACGGGGTGTCCGAGTCGACCGCCACGGCGAGCCGGTGGCGCGGCGCGTACGTCTCCGCCTCGGAGGGCACGCGCGCGATCCGGCTGAGCACTCTGAACCCGCGGCCGCGCGGGTGCGCCGTCACGGCTCGACGGGCCGGAGCCTGTCGTACGAAGGCCTCGAGCGGATGACGGTCCATCACCATTGCACTCATCGCGATCCCCCCTGGAATCGTCGTCGGCGGCCCCCCATAGGCGCGCCGTGCCGGTGTCCGAGTCCACCGTTGACCACCATGGTGAGCCGTCGGCCGCGACCTGTCCCCGATTCGCGAGGATTTTACGTTGGGCAGCGACGGATCCGGCCGTCGAAGCGCGGCGGCACCACCGGTTCCCTTGCGGAGCCGTGGCGCGGCGGAGGACGCCGTCGGGCAGGACGACTCCGTCGGGGCTTGGTCGGCGACCAGGTCAGCCGGGCAGTCCCGACGCCCGCCAGGCGCCGGGGCCGTGCGGATGGGCGGGGCGGTGGAGGCGGCGAGGTGCGTTCCACTGCGGCGGCGTACGCCGGGTCGGCGGGGCCGCCGCCCTGCCCACCGAGGCCAGCACCGCGACCAGCGCCGCCAGCTCCTCAGGGGAGGGATCGCCCTTGACGACGCGGAGGAGCGGGCGCCCCTCGTCGGTCGTGGCTGTCGCGACCTCGTCCGCGTCGGTCATCACAGCGGGATGTTCCCGTGCTTCTTGCTCGGCAGCAGCTCCCGCTTGGTGCGCAGCAGCCGCAGCGCCTTGACGACCTCGATCCTGGTCTCGTGCGGGGAGATGACACCGTCGACGTAGCCGCGCTCGGCCGCGAGATAGGGGTTGGCCAGGGTGTCCTCGTAGTCGGTGATCAGCTCGGCCCGCCGCGCCTCGGGGTCGTCGGCCTTCTTCAGCTCGTTGCGGTACAGGATGTTGACCGCGCCCTGGGCGCCCATCACCGCGATCTGGGCCGTCGGCCAGGCCAGGTTGAGGTCGGCGCCGAGGTGCTTCGAGCCCATCACGTCGTAGGCGCCGCCGTAGGCCTTGCGGGTGATGATCGTGATCAGCGGGACGGTCGCCTCGGCGTACGCGTAGATCAGCTTGGCGCCGCGGCGGATGATGCCGTTCCACTCCTGGTCCGTGCCGGGCAGGAAGCCGGGCACGTCGACGAACGTGAGCACCGGGATGTTGAACGCGTCGCAGAACCGCACGAACCGCGCGGCCTTCTCCGAGGCGTCGATGTCGAGCGTGCCGGCGAACTGCATGGGCTGGTTGGCCACGACGCCGACCGAGGTGCCCTCGACGCGGCCGAAGCCGACCACGATGTTGGGCGCGAAGAGCGCCTGCACCTCGAGGAACTCGCCGACCCCGTCGTCACCGGTGTCGAGGACGGCCGCGATCACCTCGCGCATGTCGTAGGGCTGGTTGGCGCCGTCGGGGACCACCACGTCGAGGGTCCGGTCGAGGTCGGTGATCTCCTCGACGGCCGGCTCGTCGTACGCCGGAGCCGGGTCGAGGTTGTTCTGCGGGAGGTAGGAGATCAGCGCCTTGACGTACTCGATCGCGTCCTCCTCGTCGGCGCCCAGGTAGTGGGCGTTGCCCGACTTGGTGTTGTGGGTGCGCGCGCCACCGAGCTCCTCCATCGTGACGTCCTCGCCGGTCACGGTCTTGATCACGTCGGGTCCGGTGATGAACATGTTGGAGGTGCCGTCGACCATCACCGTGAAGTCGGTGACGGCGGGGGAGTAGACGTGGCCACCGGCGCACGAGCCCATGATCAGGCTGATCTGGGGGATCACCCCCGAGGCGTGCACGTTGCGGCGGAAGATCTCGCCGTACAGTCCGAGGGAGACCACGCCCTCCTGGATCCGCGCGCCCGCGCCCTCGTTGATGCCGATGATGGGGCAGCCGGTCTTCATGGCGAGGTCCATCACCTTGGTGATCTTCTCGCCGTACACCTGGCCCAGCGAGCCGCCGAAGATCGTGAAGTCCTGGCTGAACACGCAGACCTGACGGCCGTCGACCGTGCCGTAGCCGGTGACCACGCCGTCGCCGTACGGCCGCCGCTTCTCCAGCCCGAACGCGGTGGAGCGGTGTCGTGCGAGCTCGTCGAGCTCCACGAACGACCCCTCGTCGAAGAGCATCTCGATCCGCTCCCGGGCGGTGCGGCGACCCTTGGCGTGCTGCTTCTCGACCGCCTTCGCCGACGACGCGTGCACGGCCTCGTCGAGGCGCCGGTGGAGGTCCTCGAGCTTTCCGGCCGTGGTGTGGATGTCGATTCCCGAGTCCTCGGCGGGCACGTCGGTGCCCTCTCCCGGTTGGGCCGGCTGGTTCGTCGCAGGGGCGCTCACGTGCCCGACACTAGTGGTCGTGAACGACATCTCTCCACGCGCGCCTCTCGACCTCGACCGCCTGCAGGAGGCGGCCGGGCCGCTCTGGAAGGTGCAGCTGCACGCAGCCGCGGAGTCCACCAACGCGCTGGCCACAGCGTCCCTCGAGCGCGGTCTCGTCGTGGTGGCCGACCACCAGACCGCGGGACGCGGCCGGCTCGGCCGGGAGTGGGTCACGCCACCCGGCGCCGCACTGACGTTCTCCGCCGTGGTCGACCCGGTGGTGGACGACGAGTGGTGGCCGCTGGTCCCGCTCGTCGCGGGGTACGCCGTGGCGCGCATCGTGGGCGGATCGGTGAAGTGGCCGAACGACGTGCTCCTCCATGACCGCAAGGTCTGCGGGATCCTCGTCGAGCGCGTGCACGTGCGGGCGCGCGGCGGCGACAAGCCGCTCGCGGTCGTGGGCATCGGGATCAACGTCGACCAGACCGCCGACGAGCTACCGGTGCCGTGGGCCTCGTCACTCGGGCTGCTCGGCTTCCCCTGGGACCGCACCGAGCTCTTCGCCCGTGTGCTGCACGGCCTACGTGTGTGGCTGGGCGTGATGACGTCCGGGCCCACGACGTTCGTGGCCAACTACCGAGGCCGCTTCGACACCCTCGGGCGCGACGTCCGGGTCGACCTGCCCGACGGGTCGACCCTGTCGGGGCGCGCGGACGGTGTGGACGACCACGGCCGGCTCGAGGTCGAGACATCCGGCGGCACGGTGGCCGTCGCGGCCGGCGATGTCGTTCACGTGAGACGCGCGGAGTGACACACTCCCTCCGTGGGCATCTCACAGAAGCTGCTGACCGACGGCGAGTCGGTCGTCATCGACACCCGCACCCATCCCAAGGCCCTGATCGGTCCCGGGATCGTGCTGGTGCTGACCGTGGTGGTCGCGATCCTCCTCGACCGGCTCGTCGACAACGGGTTCGTCAGCCTGCTCGTGTGGATCGTGGCGCTCGTCGTGGTGGTGTGGTGGTGCCTGCGGCCGTTCCTGGACTGGCTCACCTCGACGTACACGATCACGAGCAAGCGCCTGATCACGCGGCAGGGGACCATCTCCCGCAAGGGCCACGACATCCCGCTGATGCGGATCAGCGACGTGGCGTTCGACCAGGGGATCGTGGACCGGATGCTCGGCTGCGGCACGCTGGTCGTCAGCGACGCCAGCACGCACGGCTCGGTCCGGCTGCACGACATCCCGCGGGTGGAGTCCGTGCAGCGCACGCTGTCGGACCTGCTCGGGAAGCTGCACGAGTCGCCCGGGAGCGACGACGCCTGACGAGACGCCCGACGAGACGCCCGCCCAGCAGCTCGAGCACGCCATCTTGGGCGAGGAGGTCGTCTTCAACGCCCTCGACGTCGCCTCCGAGACCGGCGCCAGCATGGAGCAGGCGCAGCGGCTCTGGCGGGCCCTGGGGTTCCCCGACCGCGGGAGCGAGCGCGCCTTCACCCAGGCGGACGCGGACGCCGTCTCCACGCTGCTGCGCCTGGTCGACGAGGGCGCGATCGACTTCGACATGGCCGTCGACCTCACCCGCGCCGTCGGCCAGACGATGGCGCGGCTCGCCGACTGGGAGGTCGGCACGCTGGTGCACCGGGTCCAGGAGATGGAGTCGGGAGACGACGCGACCGGCTCTCGCGCCACCGCCGCGCTGCAGCTGCTCGGGGCGCTCAACGACCCGTTCGAGGGGCTGCTGGTCTACGTCTGGCGCCGGCACCTGGCGGCCGCGGTCGCGCGAGTGGAGGCACTCGGGGCGGACGACGCCGACCTGCACACCACGCAGGTGACCGTCGGCTTCGCCGACATCGTGCAGTTCACGGCGCTGACCAACCGGCTCGACCACGACCGCATCGGCGACCTGGTCGAGATCTTCGAGTCGCGGTGCGCGGACGTCGTGGCCGGGCAGCGTGGCCGCGTGATCAAGAGCCTCGGCGACGCCGTGCTGTTCGTGAACGAGGACCCCATCCGTGCCTACGACACCGCCGAGGGGATCATCTCGGTGATCGGCCGGGACCAGCGGATGCCCGACGTCCGGGTCGGGCTGTCGACCGGCGCGGTCGTGATGCGGCTCGGTGACGTCTTCGGGCCGGCCGTGAACATGGCCGCTCGCCTGACCGGGGTCGCCCGGCGCAACCGGATCATCGTCGACGGCGCCACGGCCGAGCGGCTGCCGGAGGACCAGTTCGAGACGCGGGCGCTTCCCGCACGCCCGGTCCGAGGGTTCGGACTGGTGGAGCCCGTGGCCGTCCGACGTCATTGAGGCATGGCCCGTTCGGCCTAGACCGCATGACATCAGACGGGGAATTTTACCCTCTTGGACCGGCGAGTTGCCCGATTCCTCCGCGGGAGCATGGTCCGTTCCCTATTTTCGACGTGTGCTCAAGGTCCAGGACGTCGCCGTGGATCCGGTGACCCGCCGGGTGTGGCGAGATGAACGCGAGATCGTGTTCTCGCGCAAGGAGTTCGACCTCCTGCACTTCCTCATGCAACGGGCCGGGACCGTCGTCTCGCGCGACGAGTTGATGCTCACCGTCTGGAACACGACGTTCTGGACGTCGTCGAAGACCATCGACGTGCACCTCGGCTGGGTGCGGCGCAAGCTGGGCGACGACCCCTCCCGACCGAGCCTGATCACCACCGTGCGCGGCCACGGCCTGCGCTTCGAGGTCGACGAGCCGGGTGCCTCCGGCGCTCTGCGCGACGTCGAGCAGACGGCGGCCCGGACCGCCTGACCGACCACGCACCGGTCGGCCCTACGCTTCTGCGGGTGAGTCCCGGCCAGCACGGCACGTCCGCCGACGACGCTCCGGTGGTCGCGGTCGTAGGCGGCGGCCAGCTGGCCCGGATGCTCGCCGAGCCGGCGGCCGCGATGGGAATCCCGCTGCGCCTCCTCGCCGAGGCGCCGGGCGTCTCGGCGGCCCAGGTGATCCGCGACCACACGGTCGGCGACTACACCGACCTGCCGACCCTGCGTCGACTCGTCGAGGGCTGCCGGGTCGTCACCTTCGACCACGAGCACGTCCCGACCGACCACCTGCACGGGCTCGAGCAGGGCGGGACGGCGGTGCGGCCGGGGCCGGGGGCGCTCGTCCACGCCCAGGACAAGGTCGTGATGCGCGAGGCGATGGTGTCGTTCGGCGCTCCGGTGCCGCGGTTCCGGGTCGTCGCGAGCGTCGACGAGGTGTCCGACTTCGGCTTCCCCTGCGTGCTCAAGACCAGCCGGGGTGGCTACGACGGCAAGGGCGTCTGGTTCGTGGGTACGCCGGATGAGACGCGGCCGGCGTTCGAGGCGGCCGCGGCGACCGGCGTACGGATCCTGGCCGAGGAGCTGGTGGAGTTCCGGCGGGAGCTGTCGGCCCTGGTGGCACGCAGCCCGAGCGGCCAGGCGGCGGCGTACCCGGTCGTGGAGTCGATTCAGCGCGACGGCATCTGTGCCGAGGTCGTCGCCCCCGCGCCCGGGCTGTCCGAGCGGCTCGCCGCCGAGGCCCAGGCGCTGGCGCTGCGGATCGCGCAGGAGCTCGACGTGACCGGGATCCTGGCCGTGGAGCTGTTCGAGACCGACGACCCTGCGACCGTCTCAGGAGGGTCCGGCCGGATCCTGGTCAACGAGCTCGCGATGCGCCCGCACAACACCGGGCACTGGACCCAGGACGGCGCCGTCACCTCCCAGTTCGAGAACCACCTCCGCGCTGTGCTCGACCTGCCGCTCGGCTCACCGGTTGCGCGCGCGCCGTGGACGGTGATGGTCAACATCCTGGGCGGCCCGACCGACTCGGGCGGCCGGCTGTACGACGGCTACCCCCACGCGCTCGCCCGCGACCCGCGGCTGCGGGTCCACCTCTACGGCAAGGAGCCGCGCCCCGGACGCAAGGTCGGTCACGTCAACGCCTACGGCGACGACCTGCAAGAGTGTCTGGGGCGCGCACGCCATGCGGCTGCGTGGTTCGCCGGCGAGCTGGGAGACGAGAGCGAGTGAGCATGACCAATCCCCGTGTCGGCATCGTGATGGGCTCCGACTCCGACTGGCCGGTGATGGAGGCAGCGGCGGAGGCACTGAAGGAGTTCGACGTCGCCCACGAGGCCGACGTGGTCTCGGCGCACCGGATGCCCGACGAGATGCTCGCCTACGGTCGCGAGGCCGCCGACCGCGGGCTGGCCGTGATCATCGCCGGCGCCGGGGGAGCCGCCCACCTGCCCGGGATGCTCGCATCGGTCACCCCGCTGCCGGTGATCGGGGTGCCCGTGCCCCTGGAGCATCTGGACGGGATGGACTCCCTGCTCTCGATCGTGCAGATGCCCTCGGGCGTGCCGGTCGCGACCGTCGCCGTCGGCAACGCCCGCAACGCCGGCCTGCTCGCCGTCCGGATCCTCGCCGCATCCGACGCCGACCTGCGCCAGCGCATGCTCGACTTCCAGGCCGACCTGCGGCGTACCGCCCAGGAGAAGGGCAAGAAGGTCCGCTCCTCGACCGGACGCAAGCTCGGCTTCTAGACCCGTCCGCGTAGGGATGACCCGGGCCCGCCTGGGTACGACGGCGACATGAGCAGCAGCTTCAGCGAGGACCAGCTCCAGCCCGACGACACGCTCGACGAGCGCGGGGTCGACGACGTGCTCGACGAGGGGATGTCACCCCCGGAACGGCCCAGCCGCGAGATGACGCGCGGGACCACCGCCCGCGAGGAGGCCGAGGGCGAGACTCTCGAGGAGCGCCTCGAGCAGGAGGAGCCCGACCCGGGGGCGCAGATCGACCACACGGCCGGTGCCCCGGCGGAGTACGCGGCCGAGGACGAGGAGGGCGACCCGACCGACCGGCTCGAGGTCGGCGCCGAGCGCACCGGTCGGCTCGTCGCCTCGGACGACGGGGTCGACGGCGACGCCGACGACGCGGGGATCGACGGAGCAGCCGCGTCGGCGGAAGAGGCCGCGGTCCACACCGTGGAGGACGACGGGTAAGGCGGCGATCAGGCGATGCGCGGGTCGTCGCGCCGGCGCCACTCGATGGCCGGGCAGGTGTCCATCACCATGGGGGTCCCCGCCTCCGTGGTGCGTCGGTAGGCGCCGGAGTCGACCACGCCGAGCTGGAACCACACCGCCTTGGCTCCGACCGAGACGGCCTGGTCGGCGAAATCCCCGGCGGCCTCGGAGCGACGGAACACGTCGACGACGTCGATCGGGAACGGGACGTCGGCCAGCGTGGGGTAACCCCGCTCGCCGAGCACCTCGCCCGGGTCGTCGGCGAACCGCGGATGGATCGGCACGATCCGCTTCCCCCGTCGCTGGAGCAGGGCGGCGATGTCGTACGCCGTACGGCCCCGGTCTCCGGACAGACCCACCACCGCCCAGGTCTCGAGATCGTCGAGCATCAGGTCGACCCACTCGTCGCGTTGCCACTCACCCATGTCTCCAGCGTAGGCGTCGGTGCGGAGCCGGGTCGGGGGCGCGGTCGCCGAAAAGTAGAATCCGCCCCATGAGCACCGAGGCGTCCGTGTTCGCCCTCACCGAGGAGCACCGCGCGATCCGCGAGGCGGTGCGCGACCTGTGCGCGGCGAAGGTCGCGCCGTACGCCGCGGAGGTCGACGAGGAGGGCCGTTACCCCGAGGAGGCCGCGAAGGCCCTGCAGCAGTCCGACTTCCACGCCCCGCACGTGCCCGAGGAGTACGGCGGCGCCGGGGCCGACGCGCTCGCCACGGTGCTGGTCATCGAGGAGATCGCCCGCGTCTGCGTGGCCAGCAGCCTGATCCCCGCGGTCAACAAGCTGGGCTCGCTCCCGATCATGATCAGCGGCTCGGAGGAGCTCAAGCAGCACTACCTGACCCGGCTCGCGGCCGGCGAGGGCGGGTTCTCCTACTGCCTGTCCGAGCCCGACGCCGGCTCCGACGCGGCCGCGATGAGGACCCGCGCCGTCCGCGACGGCGACGCGTGGGTCCTCGACGGGGTCAAGCGCTGGATCACCAACGCCGGGGTCAGCGAGTACTACACGGTGATGGCTGTGACCGAGCCCGACCTCGAGCCGCAGCACCGGGCTCGCGGCATCTCGGCCTTCGTCGTCGAGAAGTCCGACGAGGGGGTCACCTTCGGCGCCAAGGAGAGGAAGCTCGGCATCAAGGGAAGCCCGACCCGCGAGGTCTACCTCGACCACGTCCGCGTGCCCGCGACGAGGATGATCGGCGCCGAGGGCACCGGTTTCGAGACTGCGATGAAGACCCTCGACCACACGCGGGTCACGATCGCGGCGCAGGCCGTCGGCGTCGCGCAGGGCGCCCTCGACTTCGCCCTGGGCTACGCCCGGGAACGACAGCAGTTCGGCCGGCCGATCGGTGACTTCCAGGGCCTGCAGTTCCTCCTCGCCGACATGGGCATGAAGGTCGAGGCCGCACGCCAGCTGACGTACGCCGCCGCTGGACGGTCCGAGCGCGGGGACTCCGACCTCACCTTCTTCGGCGCCGCTGCCAAGTGCTTCGCCTCCGACGTGGCGATGGAGGTCACCACCAACGCCGTGCAGGTCCTGGGTGGCTACGGCTACACCCGCGACTACCCCGTCGAGCGGATGATGCGCGACGCGAAGATCACCCAGATCTACGAGGGCACCAACCAGGTGCAGCGCATCGTGATGGCCCGCCAGCTGCTGGCCGGCGTGCAGTCCGAGCTGTAGCCGGGTCCGCGGCCCGATTGCGTAGGCTCTCACAAGTCACTGCCCATCCCCTTCGAGGAGCTCCGTCTGCATGCCCTCCCCCGACCAGAGGCTGATGCTCCATGTCGGTGCGCACGTCGCAGGCGCGCGTCAGGTGCAGCGTTACCTCCGCGAGAGTGTCGACCAGCTGAAGAGCCAAGGGCTGGCATCCTTCCCGGTCGAGGTGATGGCCGAGCGCATCGGGTGGGGTGGGAGGCTGGTCGACGGTCCCGACCGGTTCGCACGCGCGATCCGAGAGGCACTTCAGGCACCAGGAGTCCGCGGTGTCCTGGGCTCTCACGAGAACACGCTCGGCAGACCGTTCGACGGGGAAGGAAGGGGCCTGTACGCCGGGGCGCGGCCGGCGCTCACAGCACTCGCAGGCGCGTCCGAGCCGTATCCCTGCACCGTGGTGCTGTCGGTGCGTCCTCAGGCGGACTTCCTCGAGTCCTACTACGCGCAGACCGTGAACGAGGGGAGCTCGCACACCTTCGACGACTGGCTGGGTGCGTTGGACCTGGACGACCTCTCCTGGTTGCCCCTTCACAAGCTGCTCGTGGAGACCTTCGGCGTCGACGGGGTCCGAGTGCTCGACTACGAGCGATTCGGGGGCGACCCGGTGGTCCATGTTCGCGAGTTCTTCCGACTCATGGACGTGGCGCTCCCGCCTCATCCCGAGGTCACGCCGGTAGGCATCTCGCACTACTCCGAGAAGGGCCTGCGCGTGACCCTGGCTGCGAACCCTCATCTGCGCACGTACGACGAGCGGGCCGGTCTGCGCGCCTTCGTCCGGAAGAACTTCTCCGCTCGCAAGCATCCGACCGCCCGCCTGCTCACCGATGATCAGAGAGCCTGGTTGAACACTCGCTACGCCCACGAGTACCTGCAGCTCTTGGCGGGGCAGCCGATCGGCGGGGCGGACGTGCGACCATGAACGAGTACGACCTGGTGCTCCACGTCGGCATGCCGCGAAGCGGGGCGGTGCTCCGGCGGGCGCTGACCCGGCTGAGGCCCCAGCTGCACACACATCGGGTGGCCTACATAGGCGACCCGCAGATCGCGCGCCTCGAACACGCTGCCGGGTGGGGGTGCGGCCCTCGCGCGAGCTCACCACAGGCGTCGACGTTCGACGGCGAGCTCGCCACGCTGGTGGCTGCGGAGCGGAGTCACGCAGTGGGGGTGACCAGTCGTCGCCCCTTGCGAACGATCGTGTCGAGCAACCGGCTCCTCGGTGTGGGAGATGTCGGGCGTCGAGATGCCGAGCAGTTCCGTCCCTACGCGGCCCCGGCGACGACCCAGGTGATCAAGGCGCTGTCCGCGCGTCGTGTCCAGGTCGTGCTGTACACACAGCGACAGGACCGGCTGATGGAGCTGACCTATCTGCAGCGGATGAGGACCGGAAGGGCTCATGCCTTCGAGGAGGAGTTCCCGGGCTGCTTCGAGCCCCGCTTCGACTACCTGGAGCTCATCGACCGGCTGCGGACAGTGCCGGGGGTCGCCGACGTCGTGGTCCGCCCGGTCGAGCTGGTCGACGCCGGGCAGCATGCGTTCGTCAACGACTTCCTCGGGCTCGTCGGTCTCGAGAACAGGCTGGACCTCAACGCCATGGGCCTCGACCCGTGGCCCTATCCGCCGGGCTACTCCGCGCGCGGCGCCCGGCTGGCGCTGGCCCTCACGCCGTTGATGGACACTCGCACGGAGCATCGTCGCCTCCGAGGCTTCGTCTGGGACAACTACTCGGCGCGCGAGAGGTACGACACCGACTTCCTCGACCGAGACGTGCGGCGCCGGATCCTCGACAGCTACGCCGAACGCAACCGGGAGCTGTTCCGCACCTATCTGCCCGACCTGCCAGTGGAGAGCTACTCCGACGATCCGAGCACCTTCGGCCTCGGCAACGTCCTGAGCCAGCCCGCCCCGCCGCCGCCACCGCCGTTGTCCGCTCGGGTCAGAAGAGGCGCGGCGGCGATCAGCCGGCGCGTGAAGAGTGTGCGCTGAGCCGGCTGACCCGGCTCGCGAGTCGCCGGACGGGTCCTGCGGGCTCCCCGTGCTTCGGCGACCCGTAGGTCGCGGGTGCTCGTGTCGAGTCACGTGGCGCCCGCCGGGACGTGTCCCCGGTGCACTCGGCAACGGCAGCGCGCCACTCGCTGAAGGCGGCGCGGAACCGTTCGTCCACCGGCTCGGATGTGAACAACCAGTCGCGGCCGTAGTGGTCGATCTGGTTGATGATGTCGTCGGCGCTGCACGGCAGCCAGCCCTCCCCGCGCAGGAATCGATGCAGGTGGTAGCCGATGCCGACCAGAGCCTCCAGCGCTGCGCTGATCCGATCCGGGTCGGCGGCAGGCAGCATCTCGCAGACGATCGAGGCGCGGGATCGCTCCAACGTCGCGACGGAACCGAGCAGCACCTGCGACTCGAGGGTCTCGACGTCGATCTTCACCACGTCCGGCTGGACTCCCCGCTCGGCGCAGTAGCTGTCGACGGAGTACGTCGGCACCGAGAAGGAGTCGGTGGCGGGACGGAAGCCTTCGGCCAGGGAGTTGGACGTGTCCCACGGAGAGATGAAGAGCTCGGCCGTGCCGTCCTCGGCCGCGACCGCACAGCGCTCGATCCGGATCGGCAGCTGGTTGGCCGCCGCGAGGCCCCGGAAGATCGACCCGGTCAGCGGTGTGGGCTCGAACCCGGTCGCGTGCACGAGATCGGCGGGATAGATCGTCGCGATCAGCAGCGAGTGCATCCCGACGTGAGCACCGATGTCGAAGAACTCCACCGGTCCGCGGTCTGCGGCCGCGAGCTGGACCAGGGTCAGGAGAGTGGTCTGGGTCGACGGCTCGAACCCGGACAGCCCTTTCGTGGCGACCCCGCGCTGCAGCGACGTGCTCCCGTCTCCGACGTTGAGGAGGCTGGGGTACGCGCCGAACTCCCGGATCACGCTCTCGTTGCGTGGCACCTTGACGAACGTCGGCACCGAGCTGCTCCTCTCGCCGTTCCCTGCGGATCTGCGATGATCCTAGGTCGCCGTCACGTGAGGCGGGGCACGGCGGCGCGTGCCTCGGGGACCACAATGGACCGGTGACCGACACTTCCTCGACCACGGCGAGCGGAACGACGTACGACGTGGCGCGCGTGCGCTCCCACTTTCCCCAGCTGCAGGAGGGTGACGGGCTCGGAGCCGCGCACTTCGACGGCCCCGGTGGCACCCAGACGCCGGAGGTCGTCGCCCGCGCCGTCTACGACACCCTGGTGAACCCCCTGGCCAACGACGACGACGTCACCGCCGCCGAACGCAACGCCACCCGTGCGGTCGCCGACGGGCGCGCCGCCATGGGCGACCTGCTGGCCCTCGATCCACGCGGCGTCGTGTTCGGGCGCTCCATGACCCAGCTGACGATGGACCTCGCCCGCACGCTGGCCCGAGCATGGGGACCGGGCGACGAGGTGGTGGTGACGCGGCTCGACCACGACTCCAACGTCCGCTCGTGGACCATCGCGGCCGAGCGGGCCGGCGCCACCGTGCGCTGGGTCGACCTGGACCCCGGCACGGGAGAGCTGGACACGGACGGCCTGGCGAGCGTTCTCTCCGACCGCACCCGGGTCGTCGCAGTCACCGCGGCGTCCAACCTGATCGGCACTCGCCCCGACATCCCGGCGATCGCCGGCCTCACCCACGCGGCGGGCGCGCTGCTGCACGTCGACGGCGTCCACTACGCCGCCCACGTCGCAGTCGACGTCGAGGCCCTCGGGGCCGACACGTTCGTGTGCTCGCCGTACAAGTTCCTCGGCCCGCACTGCGGCGTCCTGGCAGCCCGACCCGAGCTCCTGGAGTCGTGGTGTCCCGACAAGCTGGTGCCGGCGAGCGACGAGGTGCCCGACCGCTTCGAGCTCGGCACGCTGCCCTACGAGCTGCTGGCCGGCACTGCGGCCGCCGTCGACTTCCTGGCCGACCTAGTGCCGGGCGAGGGCCCGCGTCGGGACCGGATCGTCGCGTCGTACGCCGCACTGGAGGCGCACGAGGACCGGCTGCGGGAGCGGATCGAGACCGCGCTCACCGAGCTGCCGGGCGTCACCCTCCACGCCCGGGCCGTACGGCGAACCCCGACGCTGCTGGCGACGTTCGCCGAGCACGACCCGCAGGACGTCCGCCGCCACCTGGCGGCGCGCAACGTCAACGCCCCGGCGGGGTCGTTCTACGCCTACGAGGCCTCGCGACGGCTGGGTCTCGACACCGACGGCGGCCTGCGGATCGGCCTCGCGCCGTACACCGACGACCGCGACGTCGACCGCCTGCTCGAGGGGCTGGAGGAGCTCCTCACCGGTGCCTGAGCCGGAGCCCGGCCCCTGGCTGCACCCGGACGTCGAGGTGCGGCCGTCCGACATCGCCGGTCGGGGGCTGTTCACGACCCGGGACCTCCCGGCACACGTCGTCGTGATCCGGCTCGCGCCCGGGACGGCGGAGGATGGCCACGCGCTCGAGCTGGGCACGGGCTTCCCGAACCACTCGTGTGACCCCAACCTCGGGTGGGTCGGCGACGACTCCCTGGCGATCATGACCGACGTGCCGAACGGCACCGAGCTGGTCGTCGACTATGCGATGAGCACCGTCGACCCCGCGTGGTTCCTGCGCTGCCACTGCCCCAGCTACCGCTGCCGGCAGATGGTCGAGGGCACCGACTGGCGCATCCCGCAGCTGCAGCAGCGGTACGACGGGTGGTGGGCGCCTCAGATCCAGCGGCTCGTCGACGCGAGCCGAGGCTCATCGACGGAGAAGGCCGGGTCGCGGGGTATCCCCCCGGTACTTCGCGACCCGGCCCTGCGCCGGGATGACGCGCGGCGCTCTTTCTCACGAGCCGGAGGCGCTGTTCCCCCGAATCAGCGATCCCGACCTCTGACCCTCAAGAGCACCTCATGCGAGCCCTGATACATCGGATCGGAAGAAAACCGGTGGGCCGGCGAGTCAGATCAGGAACGGCGGGGTCACGAACGGTGGCGGACCGTCGTCGCCGGAGGCGACCTGGGGCAGCAGCCAGAGGCGGACCTCGCCGTGCATCGGGGCCGGGAACTCGAAGCGGCCCTCGCGGTCGGCGTACGCGCTCTGCCGGGTGTGGGCGAGCGCGTCGCCCGGCGGGCCCAGGAAGACCCGCATCGAGAAGGCGGGCACGACCCACCCGTCGAGCCGCCGGTCGCCCTCGCCGAGGTCGGTGATGCGCACCAGCACGCGGTACGTCGACCCGGCGAACTCCAGTGCGACCGACGCGCTGGTCTCGGCCGCCTCACCGTGTCGGGTGCCGATGCCGGTGTCGACGTTCTGGACCAGGGTGAACAGCTCGAACTCCGCCTCGAGGTCACGGACGGCCAGCCGCGCGAGCACCCCGTCGACGAGGTCGGCGGGTGCGGGATCCCACTCGGCGTACACGTCGGCCACCGCATGGAGCAGGGCGTCGTCGGACCGGGTCATGCCGCGCCTCCCAGCTCGATCCGCAGCTTGTCCAGGCAGCGGCGCCGGGTCGGGCCGATGCTGCCGATGGGCATCCCCAGGGTGTCGGCGACCGAGGAGTAGTCGGGTCGTGGCTCCCACGCGACGATGCGCAGCAGCCGCTGACAACGCTCCGGCAGCCGGGTCATGGCCGCCCACAAGACGGCCTTGTCGTCGAGGGTGACGACCTCCGACTCCGGGGACGACTCGGTCGGCATCCGGGCGGCCAGGACGTCGTCCTCGACCGGCCGCGTGCGCGTCGCGGCCTTGCTGACGCGCCACGCCTCGCGCCGAGCCGCCGTGCACAGCCAGCGCGTGATCGCCTGGGCGTCGCGGACGGAGTCGCCCGAGCGCACCAGGGTCAGCCAGGTGTTCTGGACGACGTCCTCGGTGGCCTCGCGGTCGAGCCCGGTCGCGCGCACCACGTGCCACAGCACGGGGCTCATGACCCGGACCAGCTCGTCGAGCGCAGCGTCCTCGCCCGTGCGCCAGCGTCGGAACGCATCCGTCGCAGCGTCGTACAACGCCGAGGAGGTGGGCCCTCCCGGTGCGCCGTGCGTGGCCATCACACCCCCACAGGAGCCACGCCCGAGCGGTCCTGATACGTCTTCAACCGGAGCTGCGACGGTACCCCGTCGAGGCCCGGCTCGTCATGCGGACCGGTGTCGCGACTCAGCCGCCTCCTCGGCCGCGATCGGCCGGCATCGCGGCCGTCACGCGTCCCGGTGCCCCGAAGATCGGGTGGCACGCCTGGTTTGGACCGACGACCTGCGGGTACTGAACCCGCGCGACCACGGCGGCTCAGCCGACTCCTGGTCGGCCGGCCTGGCGCCGACGGCGCCTCGGGATCACAGGGGTTGGTGCCATGCAGGTCCTGCAGCACGCGGAGGCGTCGCCGACCGGCGACTGGGCCGAGCAGACGAGGCGAGTGCTCACCCGCGACCTGCTGCTGCGCGCCCGCCGGTCATCCCTGGGCGAGGCGCGGGCGCTGGAGTTCCGCGCCCTGCACCTCAACCTTCCGCTGATCCGTGAGGTCGGCGACCGGCTGCAGCTGACCGGAGGAAGGCGCGCGCAGGCCGAGCACGACGGGCTCGAGGCCCTGCTGGAGGCCGTGCGGCGATACGACCCGTACGGCGACCGGGACTTCCCCGAGAGCGCACGGCCGCTGGTCGAGGGCCGGATGCGGCGTCAGCCCGACGCCGCGCCGCGCGTGTCGCGCCGGCCGGTGCGGGTGGCCGTCCACCGGCTCGCGCTGGTCATCGCCGGCACCCGCACCTGACGGCCGGGATCACCCTGCGAAGACCCGGACCATCGCCTCGGTGAACGCGGGGAGGTCGTCCGGCTTCCGGCTGGTCACGAGCCGTCCGTCGACCACGACCTCCTCGTCGACCCACTCGGCGCCGGCGTTGCGGAGATCCGTCTGCAGGCTCGGCCATGACGTCATCCGCCGACCGCGCACCACGTCGGCCTCGACCAACGTCCAGGGCGCGTGACAGATCGCGGCCACCGGGCGGCCGGAGTCGACGAATTCCCGCACGAAGTCGACCGCGTCGCGGTCCAGGCGCAGGGCGTCCGGGTTGGCCACGCCACCGGGCAGGACCAGCCCGTCGTACGCCGCAGGGTCGGCGTCCGCGACCACGGTGTCGACCGGGAAGGTGTCGGCCTTGTCCAGGTGGTCGAAGGCCTGCACCTTCCCGCTCTCGGTGGACAGCAGACGTGGCGTGCCGCCGGCGTCCTCGACAGCCGACCACGGGTCGGTCAGCTCCACCTGCTCGGTGCCCTCCGGTGCCACCAGGAAGGCGATGGTCCTGCCGTTCAGGTCTGGCATGTCGGCTCCTCTCCGCCCTGCGCGGACGTCCGGGTCGGGATCTGGCTCTTGTCAGGGCGGTACCCGTCTGCGCGACGCTCATGTCGTTCAGTCGTGGACGAGCACGTCGTCGAGGCGGCGGCCCAGCTCCGCGACGTCCTCGAGCACCAGGTCCGCGCCGGCGTCCTGGAGCTCGGCTCGTCCGAAGCCTCCGGAGAGGAGGCCGATCACCGCGATCCCGGCCGCGTGTCCCGATCGGACGTCCCAGACGGAGTCGCCCACGAGCACCGCCCGATCGGCGTCGACGCGGTCCAGGGCGACCTCCAGCAGCTCCGGCTCGGGTTTGGACTCGGAGGCGTCCTCGCTGGTGGTGGTCGTGGCGGTGGTGTCGCCGGCCCGCAGCACGTCGAGGGCATGGCGGGTGTGGCGAGGGATGCCGGAGCTCGCGAGGGCGACCGTGAAGCTCCGCTTCCGCAGCGCGTCGAGCAACGCGGTCGCGCCCGGCAGCGGTGGGATCTGGTCGAGGACCGCGTCATAGTGCGTCTCCCACGCGTCGCGGATGCGGTCACCTGCCGCGTGCTCCACGTCCTCACCGGCCACCGCCGCCACCAGGCGGTCGCCGCCCATCCCGACCGCCCGGTGGATCCGCCAGGTCGGGACGTCGTGACCCTCGTCGCGGAACGCGCGCCACCAGCAGACGGCGTGGTGATAGTTGGAGTCGACCAGGGTGCCGTCGACGTCCAGCACCACCGTGTCGACCGGGTGCGGCCAGGACGGGGTCATGGAAGGTGGGTACCCCGTCGTCGGGCGGACATGTCCGGGCCCCGCGCCGGGTACGGGTCGGGCCCCGACCGTGGAGGTGAGGACATGCCACAGGGCGCATGGAGCAAGAAGCGCGAACGACAGTACGACCACATCAAGGAGGGGCTGACGGACCGCGGACGCTCCGAGGACACCGCCGAGGAGATCGCCGCGCGGACCGTGAACAAGGAGCGCGCCCGCGCCGGCGAGGCCCGGCAGTCCAGCCGGACGTCGACGCAGGACATCTCGTCGTCGCGGCGGGGCGGCCTGCGATCTCATCGGGGGGCAGGTGGCCGGACCAAGGCGCAGCTCTACGAGGAGGCCAAGCGGCAGAACGTGGAGGGCCGCTCGTCGATGTCGAAGGCCGAGCTGGAGCGCGCCGTCGGCCGCTGACCCGACCGGCGAAAGGCCGGACAAGACGGGTGTATCGGACCACAATGGGCCCGCGGCGCACCCGGGCGACCGCTCGGGAGGAGCCGTCCATGTCTGGTCGCCGCACCGTCGTCACCGTCGTCGCCGCAGCCGTCTGGGCAGCGATCGCGCTGCCGGTCGTGCCGTCGTACGCCGCGAACCCGGTGACCGACCTGTACGTCGGGGCGTCCGGCAGCGACTCGAACAACGACTGTGCCACGATCGAGAGCCCCTGTGCGACGGTCCAGTACGCCGTCGACCAGGCGGACGCGTCCGGGACCACCATCCACGTCGGTGCCGGCACGTTCGACGGCCCCATCCGTCCCGGTGCTCTGGGCATGTCGCTGAACATCGACGGTGTCTCGCCCGCCGACACCATCCTGACCAACTCCGGACTCGACGGCTTCGTGGTGGAGGCCGACACCGCCACGACCGGCCTGTCGAACCTCACCGCACGTGGGGGTCTCGCCAGCACCGTGCTCGTCGACGGGGGAGGCCTCGCCGCCGACCACGTGTTTCTCGAGACGGCAGGTTGCGTGCTGGGGGTGCTCGCCGGATCGGCCACCGTGACCGACTCGACGCTGCAGGGCGGGGGTTACGGCGGCGCCTCGTGCGACGTCGCTGCCACGTCCGACCCGATGGTCGGGGACGTCGCGATCTCCGACGGCAGTGTGAGACTGGTCCGGACCCAGGTCCTGAGACCCGACCAGGGCCGGCCGGGAGTGAAGGTGAAGGGCGGGACCTTCACCGCCGACCAGTCGTACTTCGACGACGCAGCGAACGACCTCGACACCAACAACTCGGACGGTCTCCGGGTGAGCGGTGGGACGGCGAGCGTGCGACGCAGCGCGTTCCACGGCTTCGGCAGCAGCGGCGTCCACACGCTGGGGGGCACCGCCCTCCTGACCGACGACACGTTCGACGGCAACGTCGTCGGAGCCACCAACGGGACCGGGTCGCTCACCGCTGTCCGGAGCACCTTCCAGGCGGCCGAGCTGGCATCCCTGCAGGGGGACATCTCGCTCGCGGGCTCGGTGCTCGAGACGGACTCGATCGGCAACTGCGCCAACGGGACCGTCACCGACCTCGGCTACAACCTCGCGACCGACGACACCTGCGGACTCACCGCGGCCACCAGCCATGAGGGCGTCGCCGGCCTGAACCTCGACACCGGCATCGCCGACCGCGGCGGGCCGGTGCCGACCGTCGCGATCCTGAACCCCAGCGCCGCCGTCGACACCATCCCGGTCGGCGCGTCGTACGGCGACCCGGCGACGCCGCTGTGCCCCGTGACCGATGCGACCGACCTGCGTGGCGTCCCGCGGCCGGCGGGTGGCGCCTGTGACGCGGGCTCGATGGAGATGGCCGCCACGGCCACCGTGGTCGACGGCCCCGCCAAGGCGGCGCCGCACGCGGCGACGACGTTCGACGCCGAGGTCGGCGTGCCCGCGTCCACCGACGTCGACGGCCTGGGGCTCCCGGTCGGCACGGTCACGTTCACGTCCGGAGACCAGGGCCTGTGCCTCGCGGTGCCGGTCTCCTCGAGCGGCGAGGCACAGTGCACCACCTCGGCGCTCGGCGTCGGCCTTCGCTCGGTGGTCGCGACGTTCGCGCCGGGCTCCGGCAGCACCCTTCATGCCAGCACGTCGGCACCGGTGACGACGAAGGTGGGCACCGTCCCGGTGATCACGGCGCCCGGCCGGGTCGTTGTGCACGTCGGTACGAAGGTGTCGATCGTGCTCCGCGCGTCCGGCAAGCCCGCCCCGGTGCTGCGCCTGCGGAAAGGACACCTCCCGCGCGGCCTGAGGTTCCACCGCGGGACGGGCAGGGCCACGATCACCGGCACCCCCAAGCGCTCCGCGGTCGGCCGGTACCACCTGCGGGTGAGGGCGACCAACCCGATGGGTAGCGACGTGCATGCTCTGACGCTGGTGGTCAGGCGGCGCTGACCCGGCCGCGCATGGTCGCCGATCTGCCGGGGTACTCGGTCAGAGGCACCACGCCTGATCAGGAGGAACCATGGCGAGCGGCGTTCAGACCGGGCAGATCACTACCGACATCCCTGCGAGGCTCGACCGACTGCCGTGGGCACGGTGGCACTGGCTGATCGTGATCGGGCTGGGCACCGTCTGGATCCTCGACGGTCTCGAGGTAACGATCGTCGGCTCGATGTCGGATGCCCTGAAGCCCTCCGGAACCGGCTTGGGATTGAGCAGCTCAGACATCGGCTTCGCCGGTTCCGCGTACGTCGCGGGCGCCTGCCTCGGCGCGCTCGTCTTCGGTCAGCTCACCGACCGGTTCGGACGCAAGCGGCTGTTCATGCTGACCTTGGGCTTCTACATCTGCGCGACCGTGCTGACGGCGTTCTCGATGAGCCCGCTGTGGTACTTCGCGGCCCGTTTCCTCACCGGCGCGGGCATCGGCGGTGAGTACGCCGCCATCAACTCGGCGATCGACGAGCTGATCCCTGCCAAGTACCGAGGCCGGGTCGACATCGCCATCAACGGGTCGTTCTGGGTCGGTGCCGCGGCTGGGTCGCTGCTGACCATCCCGCTGCTCGACCCGACGATCGTCAGCGCCTCGGTCGGGTGGCGGCTCGCCTTCGGGCTCGGCGCCGTCCTGGCGGTCGGCATCCTGCTCGTCCGTCGCAACGTGCCGGAGAGCCCGCGGTGGCTGTTCATCCACGGTCGTGAGGACGAGGGTGAGCAGATCGTGCGCGACATCGAGGGGACGATCCAGCACGAGACCGGTCGGGACCTGCCGAGCGTGAGGCAGAAGATCACCATCCGGCAGCGCAAGGCGATCGGGATCGGCCTGATCGCGAAGACCGTCTTCACGATGTATCCCAGGCGCACGGTCCTGTGCTTCTCGCTGTTCGTCGGCCAGGCGTTCTTGTACAACGCGTTCTTCTTCACCTACGGCGACACCCTGACCACCTTCCTCGGCGTCGGCCAGACCGGCTGGTACCTCGCGGCGTTCGCGGTCAGCAACTTCCTCGGCGCCCTGTTGCTGGGCCCGCTGTTCGACTCGGTCGGCCGGGTGCGGATGATCACCGGGACCTACATCATCTCCGGCGTGCTGCTCGGCGTGGCCGGCTTCATGCTCGGCGGCCTGAGCGCGATGAGCCTGACCATCTTCGGCATGGTCATCTTCTTCTTCGCCTCGGCCGGCGCCAGCGCGGCGTACCTGACCGCGAGCGAGGTCTTCCCCATGGAGACCCGGGCCCTGTGCATCGCGTTCTTCTACGCCATCGGGACCGCGGCCGGCGGCATCAGCGGGCCTCTGCTCTTCGGCCACCTGATCGACAGCGCGTCCGCGAGCGGCGACATCAGCGGCATCGCGCCCGGCTACTTCCTCGGAGCAGGGCTGATGATCGCGGGCGGTGTGGTCGCGGCGTTCCTCGGTGTCCGCGCCGAGGGCAGGTCGCTGGAGGACATCGCGACGCCGCTGACAGCCGAGGACGCCGGGAGCGGCGGGCAGCAGAGGGCTGCCGCGCACGCCTGACCCCCACAGGAGGAGCGAACACATGCCGATGCCACCACCGAAGGCCACCACCGAGAGCCCACGCGACCGGCAGGTCTTCCACGAGATGGGCCAGCTCGTCCGCGCGCTGGAGGAGCAGGGGCCGCAGCGGCCGGAGGAACTCGCGCTGCTGGTCGGCGCCCCGTACTGGGAGGGCGGCCGCTTCCAGCGGGCCCTGACCTTCGCCGTCGCCGACGGTCTGGTCGTCCGCGATGCCGACGACCGGCTGCACGCGGTCTGAGCGTGAGGGGGACCGCCCGGACGGGTTGGTCCCCTACGCCTCTAGGGGTGTGCCACGGCCGAATCCGGCGATGGTAGACAGGTACTCGAGTGGTGGAGCCCCCTGCCACATCCTGCAACCGGACCCCTGAAAGGTGCGTGTCCCGTGGCAGCCCTGATCTCCGAAGCACCCCTGCAGCACCCGCCCCATCCCGACGAGCTTGGGTCACTCTCGCGCCGCGACGCCACGCAGCGCCTCCTGGAGCTGACGCTCACCGCTCCCGACGACGAGCAGCGGCGAGCCCTCCAGGACCAGGTCGTCGAGGTCAACATGCAGATCGCGGTCGACGTCGCTCGCCGCTACCGTTCGCGCGGGATCCCGATCGAGGACCTCGAGCAGGTCGCCTATCTCGGGCTGGTCAAGGCAGCGCGGGGCTTCGACCCCGAGCGGGCCACCGACTTCCTCAGCTATGCGGTGCCGACGATCCGCGGGGAGGTACGCCGCTACTTCCGCGACCACGGCTGGACCGTGCGTCCACCGCGGACGGTGCAGCAGGCCCAGGCGAGGATCACCTCCGTGGAGTCCGACCTGTGCCAGGAGCTCGGCCGGGCGCCGCGCCCGAGCGAGATCGCCGAGTACCTGGGCCTCGACCTCGGGCTCGTGGTCGAGGCGCTGGCCGCCAACGGCTGCTTCTCCCCGACCTCGCTGGACGCCTCACCGGCAGACGGTGAGGGGGGCATCGGCGACCGGCTCGGCGACGAGGACGACGCGTTCGACAGCGCGGAGGCCCGGGTGGCGCTGAAGCCGCTCCTGGCCCATCTCGACCGACGCGAGCGGATCATGCTCGAGATGCGGTTCTTCAAGGGCGCGACCCAGTCGGAGATCGGCGAGGTCCTCGGGATCACCCAGATGCAGGTCTCGCGGCTGCTCTCGGCGCTGCTGACCCGCCTGCGCGACGAGCTCGGCGCCCTGGCCTGAACCCGGATCCCGCGATGCCGGGGCCGGGTTGATGATTCCCGCGCGCCGGCGCGGGTACGGCGCAGGGATGGCGCAGGAGGAGTCGACCTCGACCGTCCTCGTGGCAGGCGGGGCCAACCTGCTCATCGCGATGGCCAAGCTCGCCGCCGGGCTGGCGTCGGGCTCTTCGGCGATGCTCTCGGAGGCGGCGCATTCCTTCGGCGACACGATGAACCAGGTGTTCTTGATGGCCGCCCTCCGCAAGAGCCGCAAGCCCGCCGACCCGCAACACCCGTTCGGGTACGGGATGGAGCGCTACTTCTGGTCCCTGCTGGCCGCGGTCGCGATCTTCGTGCTCGGCGCCGGCTTCTCGGCGTACCAGGGTGTCGAGGCCCTGGTCTCCGCGAGTGGCTCCGAGGGCTCGCCGACCTGGTCGTTCGTGGTGCTCGGCGTGTCGTTCCTGTTCGAGGGGACGTCGTTCGTCAAGGGTCTGGTGCAGCTGCACGGCAACGCGGCCACCGCCGGCACCCGACCCCTTCGCTTCCTGCGTGGAGAGGCCGACCCGGCACTGCGGGCGGTGATCTGGGAGGACGGCGCGGCCCTGATCGGGCTCGTGCTGGCGGCCGGCGGGCTGGGGCTCGACGTGGTCATGGGCGGGCGGACCTTCGACGGCGTGGCCTCCCTGGCCATCGCCGTGCTGCTGGTGGGCGTCGCCTACGGCCTGGGCCGTCAGAACCAGCAGTACCTGATCGGCAAGGCCGCCTCGCCGCAGCTGCAGGCCGACATCGCTGCACTCATCGGCGAGGCGGAGGGGGTGGACAGCGTGATGGAGCTGATGACGATGCGGCTCTCACCGGAGGAGGTGCTGGTCGCGGCCCGGGTCGACCTGGCCGATCACCTGACGCCTGAGCAGATCGAGCGCGCCGCCGACGAGATCGACGACCTGATCAAGCAGCGGTTCCCCGAGGTGCGGCACCTGTTCCTCGACCCCACCCCGGACCGGGACGAGGACGATGCCGCGGAGGTTCCCGGCTAGCCTGGCGCGGTGACGCCGCAGGAGATCGCCCGGTGCAGTGCGGACGCGATGTGGGCCGAGGACCGGGCCAGTCGTGGACTCGGGATGACCCTGGACGCCGTCGCCCCCGGGACCGCCACCGTCTCGATGACCCTGACCGAGGACATGGTGAACGGCCATGCCATCGGCCACGGCGGCTACACCTTCACCCTGGCCGACAGCGCGTTCGCGTTCGCCTGCAACTCCTTCAACCGCGCCACCGTCGCCGCCGGTGCCGAGATCCGCTTCCGCCGTCCGACGCGTCTGGGCGAGCGGCTCGTCGCGACCGCCACGGAGCGCTCGCGTGAGGGTCGCGACGGCGTGTACGACGTGCTGGTGACGGTGGGCGACGAGGTCGTGGCGGTGTTCGTCGGGCGCAGCAAGGAGATCGGCGGGACGCTCTTCTGATCCGCCCCGGGCTAGGTTTGCCCCCATGAGCGGTGAGATCCCGACGTACGACCGGGCCCACCTCGAGCGCCTCCAGCTCGAGCGGCTGCGCGAGACCCTGACGACCGTCTACAGCCGCGTCCCGCACTACGCGCGCGCCTTCGACGACGCCGGCGTACGCCCCGAGGACCTGGCGTCGCTCGTCGACCTCGCCCGCTTCCCGTTCACCACGAAGGAGGACCTGCGGGCGAACTATCCGTTCGAGATGTTCGCGGTACCGCGCGAGGAGGTCGCCCGCATCCATGCCAGCAGCGGTACGACGGGCAAGCCGACCGTGGTCGGGTACACCCGCGGCGACCTCGACGGGTGGGCCGAGCTGATGGCCCGCTCGATCCGTGCGGCCGGGGGCCGCCCCGGCGACCTCGTCCACGTGGCCTACGGGTACGGCCTGTTCACCGGTGGGCTCGGCGCCCACTACGGCGCCGAGCGGCTCGGCTGCACCGTGATTCCGGTCAGCGGCGGAATGACCGAGCGTCAGGCCCGACTGATCCTCGACTTCCGACCGCGGATCATCATGGTGACGCCGTCGTACTTCCTGTCGATCCTCGACGAGCTGGAGGCGCAGGGGGTCGATCCGAAGGACACCAGCCTGGAGGTCGGCATGTTCGGCGCGGAGCCCTGGACCGACGAGATGCGGCACGCGGTCGAGGCGAGGACCAACCTCCGCGCCGTCGACATCTACGGGCTGAGCGAGGTGATGGGACCCGGCGTCAGCCAGGAGGCCGGCGAGACCCAGGACGGGCTGCACGTGTGGGAGGACCACTTCCTTCCCGAGATCGTCGACCCGCTGACCATGGAGCCGGTTCCGGACGGGGAGCGGGGCGAGCTGGTCCTGACCAGCCTGACCAGGCAGGCGATGCCGGTGGTGCGCTACCGCACCCGCGACCTGACCCGGCTGCTCCCCGGCACGGCCTATCCGGCCTTCCGGCGGATGGAGAAGGTCACCGGCCGCACCGACGACATGATGATCGTGCGCGGGGTGAACGTGTTCCCCTCGCAGATCGAGGAGCAGATCCTGGGGGTCGAGGGTCTGGCGCCCCACTACACGTGCGTGCTCACCCGCCCCGGCAACCTCGACGAGCTCACGGTGCAGGTCGAGGCGCTCGATCGCAGCGGCGACCGGCCCCCCCTGGCCGGGGACTCGCTGGCCACGGCCCTCGGTCAGCGGATCAAGAGCCGGATCGGCGTCACGGCGCGGGTCGAGGTGGTCGCCGCGCACAGCCTGGAGCGGTCCACCGGCAAGGCGCGGCGGATCGACGACCGGCGCTAGCTAGCTCTTCGGCAGCCCCGACTGGGTGCAGAGGCCCTCGCCGATCGACGAGGTGTCGTCCTCGCGGATCAGCCTGAACATCTGCTTGGACCGCACCGGGTCGAGATGGACGGCCAGGTCACTGATCGGCACGACGCAGTTGAGCTGGGCGTGCGTCAGGCCGTAGGCGAACCGGCCCATCCCGAACACGCTGAGGTCCTGGTCGACCTTGAGGCTGTCGGCGGCCGACATGTTCAGGCTCCAGTAGCGGAACGGGTTGAGGAACGTCCACGGGGACAGCGCCTTCTTGCCGACCGCGTTGACGACCTGGCGCTGTTGTCCGCCCCGGGCGACGTCGCCGAGCTTCGGATCGGCGTGACGGGACCGTGCGTACGCCAGCGCGACCCGCCCGTCCGCGTGCTGGCAGCCCTTCTTGACGTGCAGGTCGGCCAGCTTGTCGTCCATGTTGTGGCTCGGACAGATCGTGATCCCGCCGACCGAGTCGACGACGTTGACGAACCCGCCGAACCCGATCTCGACGTAGTGGTCGATGTGGATCGAGGTCAGGCTCTCGACGGTCTGGATCAGCAGCTTCGGGCCGCCGTAGGCGAAGGCGGCGTTGATCTTGGTGGTGCCGTGGCCCGGGATGGGGACCAAGGAGTCACGGGGGATCGACATCAGGAGGCTCGGGCCCGAGCCGTCGTGGAGCAGCATGATCGTGTCGGTGCGCTGGCCGGCGTCGTTGCCGGTGTGCAGCTGCTTGCGCTGCTCGGCCGTCAGGCCCTTGCGTGAGTCGCTGCCGACGATCAGGTAGTTGGTGCCCGGGGTGTCCGGGGGTCGATGGCCCGACGGGAACGCCTTGACCTGCGAGACGTTGTTCCAGGCGAAGAACGGCACGGCGATCAGGTAGACCAGCCAGAGCACGAGCAGCAGCCACAGGTAGCGCAGCTTGAAGCGGGGGCGCACCCGGCCCAGCGATCGGCGTGCGCCGTCGAGGAGGGCGCCGCGGCGCGGGCTGGAGCGGTGCGGCGGAGGCGGCGGTGGCGGTGGCGCCCCGCGCGGCGAGTGGCTCGCCGGTCGCGGGGCGGTGTCGTCCGGCCCGCGGGACACCGTGGGCATGACGCGGGTCTCGTCGGGCTCGGGCTCCTCGGGCCGGCCGCCCGGCGAGCGGCCGCCGTACAGCCAGTCGTCGGACATGCCCGCGAGGCTACCGGCCGGGATGGAATGGGCCGGATTCGGCGCGTCGGTACGCCGTGGGGCCGGTGTGACTGGTGATACTGGCGGGGCTACTTCCCCAGCACAGAAAGTCCTGCCCATGGGGCCGTCTCCCACCGCTCGGGCCACCGCCCGGGACCGCGCCGCGGGCGTCCGGTACCGACGAGCGCTGATGCTGATGGTGATGACCCTGGTCGTCCCCGGCTCGGCGCAGCTGGTCGCCGGCAACCGCCGGGTCGGCCGGATCGCCACCCGGACCTGGGCGACGCTGCTGGTCGCCTCGATGGTGGGCCTGGTGGTGGCGACGCTCCATCACCAGTACGTCTTCTGGTTCGTCTCCGACACGACGGCGCTCGGGGTGCTGCGCACAGGGCTGATGCTGGTGGCCATCGGGTGGGCCTTCTTGTTCCTGGACGCCTGGCGGATCGGGCAGCCGCTGTCGCTGTCGCTGGGTCACCGCCGGGCCGTGGTCGGGCTCAACGGCATCCTCTGCTTCTCGGTCGCGGGCACGCTCCTGTTCGGCGCCCACCTGGTCGGCGTCCAGCGCACCTTCATCCTCACCATGTTCTCCGGCGACACCGTGCACAGCGCCAACGACGGGCGCTTCAACGTCCTGCTCGTCGGCGGCGACTCGGGGGCGGGCCGTTGGGGCCTGCGCACCGACTCGATGACCGTCGCCAGCATCGACGCCTCCACCGGCAAGACCGTGCTGATCGGGCTGCCGCGCAACATGACGAACTTTCCCTTCGCCCGGGGCTCGGTGATGCGCAAGGCGTGGCCGCACGGCTTCAACTGTGGGTATCCCGACTGTGAGCTCAACGGGGTGAACACCTGGGTCGGTGACCACCAGGGCCTCTTCAAGGGAGTGAAGGATCCCGGCATGGTGGCGACGACCTCGGCGATCGAGGGCATCACCGGGCTTCGGATCAACTACTGGGCGTTCGTCAACCTGGCCGGCTTCCGCGGACTCGTCGACGCGGTCGGCGGCGTGACCCTCAACGTGCGCCAGCCGATCCCGGTCGGCGGTCTCGGGGCCGACGTGACGGGCTACATCAAGCCCGGCGTGCGCAAGCTCAACGGCTTCGACACACTGTGGTTCGCGCGCTCGCGCGACAGCTCCGACGACTACTCGCGGATGGCGCGGCAGAAGTGCGTGATGAACGCCATGCTCCACCAGATCAGCCCACAGACGGTGCTCACCAACTTCGAGAAGATCGCCAAGGCGTCGTCGCAGATGATCTCCACCGACATCCCGGCCAGCGAGGTCGACACGTTCATGGCTCTGGCGTTGAAGGCCAAGGGCCAGCCGGTCGCGACGCTGTCGCTGGTCCCGCCGCTGATCAACACCGGTGACCCGGACATCGCGCTGATCAAGCGCAAGGTGCGCCAGGCCATCGACCGGTCCGAGCACCCGAGTGCCCCCGGCGCCCACCACCACCGCGCGAAGATGCCGGCCGGGGTGACCGGTGGCTCGATCGGGTCGCTGAAGTCGGGGTACGCGGCGAACCAGTCCAACAACCTCGGCGCCGTCTGCTGAGGTCGCGGTCGTGGACCTGGAGTTCGCAGCGCCGATGTTCGAGTGGCGCGGCCCCGCGCCGTACCACTTCCTGGCCGTGCCGGAGGACGAGGCGGACCAGATCCGCGAGACCTCGGCGTTCGTCACCTACGGCTGGGGGATGATCCCGGTCCGCGGCCGGATCGGCGAGACCGACTTCACCACGTCCTTGTCGCCCAAGGACGGCGGGTACGTGGTGCCGATCAAGGACGCGGTGCGCAGGCCCGAGGGGCTGGTGCTCGGCGACGAGGTCACGGTCCACCTCACCATCGACATCTGAACGCTCTCGTCGGTCGAGCCCGTCGAGACCGCGACATCGGCGGGTCCCGCCGGGTGCCTGGGTCGGCTACTAGGGTTCCAGAGGTGCCCACCGACCACCGACGCATCGCCGCCGTCGTGGTGACCTTCAACCGGCTCGAGATGGTGCAGGACCTGATCACGGTGCTGGTCGACGTACCGGATCTCGACGAGGTGCTGGTGGTCGACAATGCGTCCACCGACGGCACCGGCGAGTGGCTGGCGTCGCTCGGCGACCCTCGGGTCCACGGACGGACCCTCGATCGCAACTCCGGCGGGGCCGGCGGGTTCCACGACGGCCTGGAGTGGGCGGTCGAGCGCGGCGCCGACCTGGTCTGGCTGATGGACGACGACGGGACGCCGGAGCCGGGCTGCCTGGCGACACTGATGAGCCAGACGGACGGGCTCGACTTCTGGGGCCCGGTCGTGGTCGACCGCGACGACCCCGAGCGGCTGGTGTTCCCCATCCGGCTGCCCGGCGGCACCCGGGTCGTGCATGCCATGGCCGACGTACGACGAGCGGCGACGGCCGGGCTTATCCGCGACATCGTGATCCCGTTCAACGGCGTGCTGGTGACCCGCGAGCTCGTCGAGCGGATCGGCCTGCCGCGCGCCGAGTTCTTCATCTGGGGCGACGACCACGAGTACCGTCTGCGCGCCGAGCGCGCCGGAGCGCGCATCGCGACGGTCGTCGACGCGGTCGTCCGGCACCCGTCGGTGGGGGCCCTCGGCACGCCGATGGCGTTCGGCCGTACGACGTACAACGACACCCCGAGCGACCTCAAGCACTACTGCATGGCGCGCAACAACCTGGTCAACCTCCGCGAGTACGGTGGCCCGCTCCATGCGCTGGCCTTCGTCGCGAAGACACTGTGGTTCTACACGTTCACCCGACGCGACTCGTCGCGCATCCGGCTCAGCATCGGCGCCTGGCACGACGCACTGCGCGGTGACTTCACCGGCCACGAGAGGTTCCTGCGGTGAGCGACCAGGTTTCGACGGGCTCGGCCGGCGACCCGCACGAGTCCGTCGCCGTCGTCGTCGTCACCTTCAACCGGGCCGACCTGCTCGTCCGGATGCTCGACGGCTTGGTCGCCCAGACCCGTCGGCCCGACGCCGTGATCGTCGTCGACAACGCCAGCACCGACCACACCCACGACGTGCTCGACCGCTACGCGGGCCTCGAGCTCCAGCGCATCCGGCTCGAGACCAACACCGGTGGCGCCGGGGGGTTCCACGCCGGCGTCGAGGCGGCATACGGACACGGGTTCGACCGCATCTGGCTGGTCGACGACGACGTGGTCCCCGCGCCGGACTGCCTGGCGGTCCTGATGGCCCAGGACGAGGCCTGCCTGATGTGCGTGCGAGAGGACCTCCGCGGCCACCTCGTCGAGAAGGCCGCCATCGACTTCGACCTCACGCGCCCCTGGTCGATCCGTCCCAAGCGCGCCAGTGTCGAGACGGCGTACGGCGAGCGGTCGCGGATGCCCGCCCGGGTCGAGCTCGACGTGGTCGCGTTCGAGGGCTTCCTGGTACGACGCGAGGTGGTCGCGGCGATCGGGCTGCCGGACGACTCCTTCTTCATCTTCTACGACGACGTCGACTTCGCCTTCCGGGCCCGCCGTGCCGGCTACCACATCTGGGCGATCCGGGACGCGATCCTGGTGCGCCAGCTGGAGTTCGACCAGCAGTACGCCCTGGCGACGTGGAAGGGCTACTACATGTACCGCAACCTGTTCGCCGTCCACTTCCGCTACGGGACCAACCCGCTGGTCCGGGCCAAGCCGTACGTGATCGCCGCCGTCGTCACAGCGCTGAGTCCGATCCGCGGTGGGCGAGCCGAGGCACGCAACGTGCTGACGGCGGTGCGCGATGCCCGAGGCATGCGCGGCCTGCCGACGAGGCGGTAGCCGACCCCGTCCTACGGCTGAGGCGGCGCGCCGGCGGACGGGCCCCCGCCGACCGGCGCCGCGACGGACCGGTCGTTGCGGAACAGACAGACACCGACCATGGAGCCGCTGACGGCGGTGTTCTCCCCGCTCAGGAAGACCCGGTCGGTGCTGGTCTGGCCGGTCACCATGAACACGTGGCCGGCGTGCTCGAGTCGCCACCCGACCTGCTCGATGTCGCCGAGCGTGCCGGCCGAGCTGATCCTGACCCGCCTCCCGGTGGCGGCGCCCCACGACGCCGTACCCGTGTGCGACCCGACCTGCAGCTGCACCTCGAAGAACTCCTGCCCCGCCTGCTTGGCGGCGCTAGCGCCGCCCACCGGGCTCGCCATCCAGGCACGACGCGCCTGCTCGTCGGCAGCGGCCTGGTCGCGGGCGGCCTCGGCGGCCGCCTCGCGGGCCTGTTCCTCGTCGTGGGCCTGCTTCTTCGCGGCCTTCTCCTCGACGGTCTCGAACATGGCGCCTCCCCAGTGAGTGTGCTGCCGCACTGTAGTCCGCGTGATCTCGCTCATGAAGGCCTCGCGCGGCCGCTCTTCGATTCCCGGTTCAGGACCCCCGGCTCGCTAGACTGGCGAGCCTCGACCGATCAGGAGTTCTGACCTTGTCACAGCCCGACCTCGTCGTCGTCGGGTCCGGTTTCTTCGGCCTCACCATTGCAGAGCGGTGTGCCAACGAGCTGGACCTGAACGTCCTCGTCCTCGAGCGCCGGCGTCACATCGGCGGCAACGCCTACAGCGAGGCCGACCCGGAGACCGGAATCGAGGTGCATGTCTACGGCGCGCACCTCTTCCACACCTCCAACGAGCGGGTGTGGGAGTACGTCAACCGGTTCACGTCGTTCACCAACTACCAGCACCGGGTGTTCGGCCGGTACGACGGGCAGGTCTACTCGCTGCCGATGAACCTGGGTCTGATCAACCAGTTCTTCGGCCGCAGCCACACCCCCGACGAGGCGCGCGAGCTGATCGCCAAGCAGGCCAGCGAGTTCGCGACCGACCAGGCCCGCAACCTCGAGGAGAAGGCGATCAGCCTGATCGGCCGGCCGCTCTACGAGGCGTTCATCAAGGGCTACACCGCCAAGCAGTGGCAGACCGACCCGACCGAGCTGAGCGCGGAGATCATCACCCGCCTCCCGGTCCGCTACAACTTCGACAACCGCTGGTTCAACGACACCCACGAGGGTCTCCCGGTGGACGGCTACACCGCCTGGCTGACCAGGATGGCCGACCACCCGAAGATCGAGGTCCGGCTTGAGACCGACTTCTTCGACCCGGCCAACGGCACCCGTGCGGAGTTCACGGGCAAGGTCCCGATCGTCTACACCGGGCCCGTCGACGAGTACTTCGGTCACAGCGAAGGGCGGCTGTCCTGGCGGACGGTCGACCTCGAGGCGGAGGTCAAGCACGTCGACGACTTCCAGGGCTGCGCGGTGATGAACTACAACGACCAGGACGTGCCGTGGACCCGCATCCACGAGTTCAAGCACTTCCATCCCGAGCGCAGCTACCGGTCGGGCAAGACCGTGATCGTGCACGAGTACAGCCGGTTCGCCGAGGAGGGCGACGAGCCGTACTACCCGATCAACACCGCCGACGACCGCGCACGGCTGCTGAAGTACCGCGACCTGGCGAAGAAGGAGCCGATGGTCCTGTTCGGCGGTCGGCTGGGCACCTACAAGTACCTCGACATGCACATGGCCATCGGCTCGGCCCTGTCCATGTTCGACAACAAGCTGCGGCCCCACTTCGCCGAGGGCGAGGCGCTGGCCGGCGGAGGAGTGGACGCGTAGTGGTCTCGACAGGCTCGACCAACGTGAGGTTGCTGCAGCGACAGATCCTGCCGCTGGACCGCGACACCGACGTGATGGCGCTCTACGTCGACCCCGAGGACGCGCGTCTGGACGCCGACAAGTACCAGGTCGGCGGCAACCGGGCGGCCAAGGAGCTCAACCAGGCGGCGATCCGGCAGACCACCTCGACCGGGGCTAGCGTCCACCCCGACCAGATCGAGTCGCGCACGGCGCTGCGGGTGCGTCAGGGCCAGCGCCTGTCCTTCGGCACCTACTTCAACGCGTTCCCGGCGTCGTACTGGCGACGGTGGACCGAGGTCTCGGACGTCACCTTGACGGTGACGGTGAGCGGGAAGGGCGCCAGCGTCACCGTCTACAAGTCGATGGCCAACGGCCGCTCGCAGCGCGTCGCCTCCGGCGTGACCGAGCCCGACGGCACCGGCCGGTTCGTCTTCGAGCTCAGCCTGACGCCGTTCGTCGACGGTGGGTGGTACTGGTACGACGTCGTCGGTGGCGACGAGGACGCCGTGGTGCGGTCGGCGGAGTGGACGGCCGAGGTCCCGGAGGACCGGGCCGAGCACGGCACCACCGACATCGCCATCACCACGATCCTGCCCGACTTCTGCTCCAAGCTCCTCAAGCAGATCGGCGACGACGAGGACCTGGCGCCGTACGTCGACACCGTCTTCGTCATGGACCAGGGCGCCAAGCCGGTGACCGGCTCGGAGTTCTTCCCGGCCGCGGAGAAGGCCCTCGGGGAGCGGTTGCGGGTGATCGTGCAGGGCAACCTGGGCGGCTCGGGCGGCTATGCGCGCGGCCAGATGGAGTCGCTGCGCAAGGGCACTGCGACGTATGCGCTGATGATGGACGACGACGTCGTGTGCGAGCCCGAGGGCATCATCCGCGCGGTCACCTTCGGCGATCTGGCCAAGCGGCCGACGATCGTCGGCGGCCACATGTTCAGCCTCTACTCGCGGTCGCGGCTGCACAGCTTCGGGGAGATCATCCACCCGTGGCGCTTCTGGTGGATGACGCCGCTCGACTCCTACCCCGAGTGGGACCTGGCCGCGCGCAACCTGCGCTCGTCCCGCTGGCTGCACAAGCGCCAGGACGTCGACTTCAACGGCTGGTTCATGTGCCTGATCCCGCGCCAGGTGATCGACGAGATCGGTCTGTCCCTGCCGCTGTTCATCAAGTGGGACGACAGCGAGTACGGCCTGCGCGCCCGCGAGCACGGCTTCCCGACGGTCACCTTCCCGGGTGCGGCGGTCTGGCACGTGCCGTGGACCGACAAGAACGACGCCGTCGACTGGCAGTCGTACTTCCACCACCGCAACCGACTGGTCGCGGCGCTGCTCCACTCGTCGTACCCCAAGGGCGGCCGGCTCCTCCGCGAGAGCCTGAACCACCAGATCGCCCACCTGGTGTCGATGCAGTACTCCACGGCCGAGCTCCGGCTGATGGCGATGGAGGACGTCCTCGCCGGCCCGCGCGGCCTCCACGAGCTGTTGTCGCACCGCCTGGCCGACGTCAACGCGTTCCGCAAGCAGTTCTCGGACGCCCAGCTCCACGCCGACCCGGACGACTTCCCACCGGTGCGCCGCGAGAAGCCACCGCGCAAGGGCAGGTCCGACAGCGAGGTGCCCAGCCGACGCTCGCAGCTGATCACGGCCGGGCTCGCCCCGCTGCGCCAGCTGCGCCCGCGCCGCAAGCTCGCCGGGGAGTTCCCCGAGACCGAGCTGCCGGCGATGGACGCCAAGTGGTACCGGCTGGCGCGCTACGACTCCGCGATCGTGTCGATGAACGACGGCACCTCGGCCGCGCTCTACCGGCGTGACCCGGCCCAGTTCCGCGACCTGATGCGACGCACGCTCGCCCTGCACGACCGCTTCCGGCGCGAGTGGGACTCGCTGGCCGCGGAGTACCGCGAGGCGCTGGCCGAGATCACCTCGCCCGAGGCGTGGGACGAGACGTTCCGACCGTGGACGGAGCCCGAGGAGTGACCACGCCGTGAGCGCACCCGCGACGCCGATGCGTCGGCGCCCGGTGGACGCCCCGCTGCGACCGCCGTGGTCGGAGCAGGGCATCCTCGAGGTGTTCCGCCATCGCTACATCCTCAGCCTGCTGGTACGTCGCGAGATCGCCGCGCGCTACCAGGGCTCGGTGCTCGGGCTGCTGTGGTCCTACGTCAACCCGCTGAGCCAGTTCTTCATCTACTACTTCGTGATGGGCATCCTCTTCGGCCGTGCCCAGCGCACCGAGGACTTCGCCGTCCACGTCTTCGCCGGCCTGATCGTCGTCCACTTCTTCACCGAGACGATGAACGCCGGCACCCGCTCGATCGTGCGCAACAAGTCGCTGGTGCAGAAGATGGCCGTGCCGCGCGAGATGTTCCCGGTCGCCTCGATGCTGGTCTCGCTGTTCCACGTCGTGCCGCAGGTCGCGATCCTCCTGGTCGCGACCCTGATCTCGGGCTGGCGTCCGGACGCGATGGGACTGGTCTTCGGAGTGCTCGGCCTGCTGATCAGCATGACCCTCGGCACGGCGCTGGCGCTGATGTTCAGTGCCGCCAACGTGTTCCTGCGCGACGTCTCGAACGCGGTGAACGTGCTGAGCAACTTCGTCCGCTTCGGCGTTCCGATGATGTACCCCTACACGCTGGTCGCCCAGCGGTTCCACGGCCACACGTCCATCTACCTGCTGAACCCGATCACCGAGGCGGTGCTCGCGTTCCAGCGCGCGTTCTGGGTCGGGGCGACCTCCCACCCGGCGCACACCGCCCACATCGACATGCCACCGAACATGCTGTGGCTGTCACTGCGCGCCCTGGTCATCAGCCTGGTGATCCTGGCGATCGCGCAGTCGACCTTCACCCGTCTCGAACGACGCATTCCGGAGCGTCTGCTGTGAGGACGGAACCGTGAGGAAGGAAGACCGCTCGATCGTCGTACGCCACGTGTCGAAGACCTTCACGCTGCGCTACCACCGGACCCTGAAGCAGATGAGCGTCGCGATGCTGCGCCAGCAGGAGCTCTCCGACTCGTTCCTGGCCGTCAACGACGTGTCGTTCACCGTCCAGCAGGGTGAGTCGATCGGGCTGATGGGACTCAACGGCTCCGGGAAGAGCACCTTGCTGAAGATGATCAACGGGATCATGCGACCCGACTCGGGCAAGGTGCTCACCCGCGGCCGGACGGCCGGTCTGATCGCCACTGGCGCGGGCTTCCACCCCCAGCTGAGCGGGCGCGACAACGTCTACCTGAACGCCGCGATCCTCGGCATGTCCGAGGCCGAGACCCGGCGCAAGTTCGACGACATCGTCGAGTTCGCCGACATCGGCCGGTTCCTCGACTCGCCGGTCGGCCACTACTCCTCCGGCATGTTCGCGCGGCTCGGCTTCGCCGTCGCCATCCACGTCGACGCCGACATCTTCCTGGCCGACGAGGTGCTCGCGGTCGGTGACCGGCCCTTCAAGAAGAAGTGCCTGGCCAAGATGCAGGAGATCCGCGACAGCGGCACCACGCTGTTCTACGTCAGCCATGCCGCGGGCTCCGTGCGCAAGATGTGCGACCGGGTGATCGTCCTGGAGAAGGGCCACAAGGCGTTCGACGGTGACGTCGACGAGGGGATCAAGTTCCTCCACTACGACGACGACAACGAGAACGCCCTCGACATCGAGGAAGAGATGGCTGACGACGAGGAGCTGGGCGCGGACATCTGACGCCCCCTCCGGCGCAACCCTCGGAGAGAGTCGGCCCTGGATCTTGAGTTTTCCGGCGTGTCGACTGGAAATTACACTTTTGTAGTTACTCAGAGCCCCTTCTCGTCGCGTGTGACTGGTGTGAAACTTGCTGCTCGTGTGACTCCTTCCCCCACACATCTGGAGCAGCTTCGTGAGCCCGCACCGCAGTCGTTTCGTCACGGCGTGCCAGCAGATGCTGGCGCTCGGTGTGGTGCTGACCGCCCTCACCCCGGCCGCCAGCGTGGTGACCCTGGACGTGGTCGGAACGGGTCCGGAGGTCGCTGGCGAGGGTGGGGCCGTGCCGGGCTCGACGGCCGCGCTGTCGGCGTACACCGCCGAGGCCGTCAAGGAGTCGAAGGTCCCGACGGCGCCGGTGAAGGCGCACGTCCGCGAGGTCCAGCTGACCTCGCCGACGACCACGGCCGGCCGCGCGATGACCACCACCTCCGCCCGCGTGGCTCCGCAGCGCGGAGGTGGGAGCACGCTGACGACGACGCCGCAGCGGGTCACCGGGTTCGGCGAGGTCGGCGTCACCTGGGCGCACGGCGACGCGATCCCCGAGTCGGCCCTGACGGTGACGGCGCGCACCCGCACCGACGGCGGCTGGACGCGCTGGAGCGACGTCCCCTACGACCCCGAGCACGGCCCGGACCCGGGCTCGGCCGAGGCCCGCCATGCGCGTCCTGGCACCGATCCGGTG
>JAICHQ010000002.1 GCA_025924815.1 Nocardioides sp. | reverse complement strand
TAGAGCCCGAAGTTGTTCTCACGGGGGTCCCACCCGCCCTGGTCGACGCCGCGGAACAGCCCGAGCAGCTTCAGCGGGTCGACGCCCTTGCACCACGCGACGCCGTGCTCGCGGTAGGTCGGGAAGACGTAGTCCTGGGGCCGCAGGGCACGGCCGGCACCGATCTGCGCGGCCTCCTGGCCGAGCAGCTGCGCCCAGATGCCCAGCTCGCCGTGCCGCTGGAGGGCCGTCGCCTCCACGTCGATGCGCCGGGTCAGCGTCATGTCGCGGAAGAAGCCGCGGACGGTCTCGGCGAGGTCGGCGTCGGACATGCCGTCGCCGAAGGAGAAGTCGGGGTGCTCGACGCGCTGGCCCTCGGGCGTCAGCAGCTGGACGAGGGTCGGGGCCCCTGCTTCCGAATGGGCGGACTGGGCGGGGCCGAAGACCTCCGCCAGATCGGGGCCGAAGCCGGACTGGGTCACGTTCGCTCCTTGTGCTCAGGGCTCGCGGGGTCGCCGCCTGCCTGCTGTCGGGACGGCGCACGACGCGGGGGTGGTGCGGCGTGCCGCCGTTGTGACTGGGACCACAATGATGGTTCCAAGGTACCGGGCGGCGTGCGCGCCCGGCCAATCAGGCCACCCGCGGCGAGCGCGCGGATCGTTAGCCTGGGTCCATGACCCACCCGGCCGGAGAGCAGGCCACCCTCCCCACCCGCGACCCGAAGTGGTGGACGCTCACGGCCGTCTGTCTCGGCGTGTTCATGCTGCTTCTCGACATCACGATCGTGAACGTCGCGCTGCCGGACATCCAGACCGAGCTCGACGCCTCGCTCTCGGACCTGCAGTGGGTGATCGACGCCTACGCCCTGAGCCTGGCCGCGCTGCTGCTCACGGCCGGCTCGCTCGCCGACCTCTTCGGCCGGCGGCGGCTGTTCGTGATCGGGCTGGTGATCTTCACCCTGGGCTCGATCGCCTGCGGTGCCTCGCAGGACATCTTCTTCCTGCAGGTCGCGCGGGCCTTCCAGGGCATCGGCGGGGCCGCGATGTTCGCGACCGCGCTCGCGCTGCTGGCCGCCGCCTTCCACGGCAAGGACCGCGGTACGGCGTTCGGCGCGTTCGGCGCCACCACCGGGGTGGCCGTGGCGATCGGCCCGGTGCTCGGCGGTGCGCTGACCAGTGGGCTGTCCTGGCGGTGGATCTTCTTCGTCAACGTCCCGATCTGTCTGCTCGCGCTGTCGGTGTCGGTGATGAAGGTGGTGGAGTCCAAGGACCCGCGCGCCGGGCGGCCGGACTGGCTCGGCTTCGTCACCTTCTCCCTCGCCCTCGCCGCGCTGGTCTACGGACTGATCGAGGCCGGCAAGGACGGCTGGGCAGAGACCCGGGTCGTCACCTGCTTCGTCGTCTCCGCCGTGCTGCTGGTTGTGTTCGTGGTCAGCCAGCTGAAGCAGCGGCATCCGATGTTCGACCTCGGCCTGCTGCGCAAGCCGACGTTCACCGGCGGCCTGATCGCGGCGTTCGGGGTGTCGGTCTCGATCTTCTCGCTGCTGACCTACCTGGTGATCTACGTGCAGAACGTGCTGGGCTACTCGGCGGTCGAGACTGGCGTCCGGTTCCTGTACCTGTCCGCCGCATCCTTCGTCGCCGCGGCCATCGCCGGCCGGCTCAGCGAGCATGTCCCCGTGAAGTGGCTGATCGGCCCCGGCTTCCTGGTCCTCGGGGTCGGCCTGGTCCTGATGATGGGCATCCAGGACGACTCGTCGTGGACCCACCTGATCCCGGGCCTGCTCGTCTCGGGCATCGGCATCGGCATGATCAACCCGCCCCTCGCGTCGACCGCGGTCGGGGTCGTCGCGGTCGCTCGAGCCGGCATGGCCAGCGGCGTGAACTCCACGTTCCGGCAGGTCGGCGTCGCCACCGGCATCGCTGCTCTCGGCTCGATCTTCAGCCAGCGCGTGTCAGACGCCGTACGACCGGAGCTCACGGCCGGCCACGTGCCCGCCCAGGCGCTCGACGGGCTCACCGCCGCCATCTCGGGCGGCCAGGTCGAGCCCGCGGCCCGGGCGGCCCAGCAGGCCGCCGCTGCCCAGGGCGGACCGAGCGCCGGTCAGCGGGCCTACGAGCTGGTGCACCACGTCGGCACGTCGGGCGTCGTGAGCTCCCTCAACCACATCACCCTCATCGCCGCGGTCATCGCCTTCGCATCCGGCGTGCTCTCGCTGATCCTGATCCGGCAGAAGGACTTCGTCGACCGCAGCGGGCACGAAGCCGCGCCGAGCGCGGAGGACAGCACCGACGGGGCCGCGCAGGTGTCCTGAGCCGGCCGAGCTTCAGCGCGACACGACGCACCAGGGGTCGCCCCACCCGCTCACCCGGCCGACCCGGTCGCGGGCCCGCGCGCGGAAGCAGCGCTTCCGGTCGGGCCTGACGACGGTCGCGACCCGGTGGGCGCTCAGAGCGCGGAGCGCCCGCGGCGCCCGCCAGGCACCCAGCGACGATCCGGCGTGGCCGGAGCGGACCTCGACGTCGTACGACGCGACGCGGTCGTCGTCCCTGCCGTGGAACCGGTACGTCGCGTGGACGCGACCTGCCTGGTGCCGGAAGACCCGGGTCAGGCGGTGGTCCAACCGCCCGTCTCGCATCCACGGCCGATCGCCGTCGATGTAGACGCAGCGCCCGGCCGACCACGGCGACCGGTTGCCGACTCGGTCGGTGGCCCGGACCCGGAAGCAGAACGTTCCGCCCGACACCGTCCGGCCGTAGGTCGCCCTCGTGCGGAACGTTCCGTCAGCGCCCTCGATCCTGTGCCACTGCGGGAAGTCCTCATCGGTCTCGATGACCTGCGCGGTGTAGCGGAGCGGTGCCACCTCGTCGTCGGACCCTGCCCACCTGAAGGAGAGCGTCGCGGCACCGCCCGTCCGCTGAAGTGGGCCGCGCACGACAGCCGGCGAGCCACCCTCGCTCACGATGCGCGGTGGTGTCGTGTCGTCCGCGGGCGACGGTGCAGGACCCGCCGGCGGCAGTGTGAGGACGTGGATCCGTCCCTCGCCGAGGTACGTCGCCCGCGGCGACCCGGCGTCGGCGACCGACGCGACCGGGACGGAGTAGGTGTGCCCGGTCGGGAACGTCGAGAGGTCCTGGGTCACCAGCTGGTTGGACCCGTCCGTCCGCGTGTCGTTGCGGAACAGCAGGCCCAGGCCCAGAGCCCAGGTCTGCCCGTTCAGAGCCAGCAGCCCTGAGGAACCGTCGAGAGGCACCACGACACCGCCGCCGCAGTCGAGCTTCGCGTAGGCCTGACCGATCGAGGGGTCACCGGCCACGCCGCTGAACCGGTAGGCCGTGGAGCACGCGTCACCCAGCGCGACGGTGCGGTCGGGCTGGGCGCCCGTGGTGTCGTGGCCGACGAGCGTGCGGTGCCGAGCCCCGGAGATCGACCACACCCAGGATCCCGCGAGCACCGTCTGCTGCGGCGCTGAGGTGAGGACCCCGTTCGCCGGCCCGGCCACGGCGTCGTACACGTCCCACTCCTCCACCCCTGCGACCACACGCAGGGCGGCCACGAGCCGGCCGCCCGCCCCCGTCATGAGCCCGTAGGCACAGCCCGGAACGTCCCAGGCGTTCGCGGTCGTGATCACCCGCCAGCCGGTGCACGCGCTCCCGGGCACGATCACGACGCCGTCGCGCATCGACCACGCGTCGGAGACCTGCTGATGGCTCACCGGGTCGATGAACGGTGCCCACGTCCCGGACCCGTCCGCCGCCGTCACGTAGACGGGTGAGCCCTTGATCCCGCTGGTGTGGAACCCGGTGAGCACGGTGTCCCCCGACAGGGACGTCATGACGGGGAAGGTTCCCACCGGTCCCGGCGGCAGCGTGACATCACTGACGGCGACGTCGGCGTACGCCGGCGTGGTGGTGACGGCGACCAGGAGCGAGAGGCCGGCGACGAGCGCCGCGACGGCGGCCGGGGTGGTACGGCGTAGGTGCATGGGATCCCTTCGAACCCGAGGTGGGACCGGACGGGGAACCGCTCCCGGATCGGCGTGAGTCTGTCACCCGCCGCCGGAGGCTGCCCTGCTTTCCGCAGATGCGGTCCGCCTGCCCTGGTCGCGCACCGTGTCGTCGGCCAGGACGACGTCGGACAGGTCGACGGAGTGCTCGTTGGCGTCTCACGGAGCCATCAACAGGGAGCGGCTGCGGCTTTCGTTCGAACACCTGTTCGGGGAGGTTGGGCGCATGCAGTTCCCGATCGCCGACCTCGAGCTGCTCACCCACCGGGCGAGGCTCCACGGCGATCGCGACGCCCCCCACCACCGCGTCGACCGGGTCACCCACATCCCGGCGGGTCAGGACCTCCACGACCGCCGCCGGGACGAGCTGCGCGCGGAGGCCTTCGGCTGGCTTGCCCGCCCGGCCGGGCTGATGGCCCTCCTGCTCGAGCACGACGCGGCCTGAGCGGTCACCCGCCGCGTCCGCCGAGTCTCTCGATCAACCGCATCGCGTCGTGGGGGGCATAGCCCTTCATGTCGTTGTCGAAGTAGACGTAGACGTCCTGCCCGTCGTCCGCCCAGCCCCGGCAGCGCACCGCCCACTCGTCGAGGGCGCGGTCGGTGTAGCCGCTGGCGTAGAGCTCCCGGTCGCCGTGCAGCCGGACGTAGCGGATCGTCCCGGTGTCCTCGTCGACCTTCGGCCAGCGCCCTGCGGTGTCGGCGTACACAGCGGCGACGGCGTGGCGGCGGAGCACGCCGTAGGCCTCGGTCGTCGCGAAGGTCGGGCTGCGGAACTCCAGGGCGTAGCGGAGCGGCTGCTCCGCCTCGGTCGTGGTGAGGGCACGGTCGTCGGGCACCTTGTCGTCGTGGCGTCTGGAGAGCTCGGCGGCCTCCGTCGTGGTCCGCGGCAGCCCGGCCAGGAACCCGTCGAGGACGCCCGCGTCGAAGCGGAAGGTCTCGGGCAGCTGCCACAGGATCGGTCCGAGGGAGGAACCGAGGGCGAGCACTCCTGAGGCGAAGAAGTTCGCCAGCGGGACCTCGGCGTCGCGCAGCCGCTTCAGGTGGGAGATGTAGCGCGGTCCCTTGACCGAGAACACGAAGCCGGGGCTGGCCGCGGTCGCCTCCGCCCGCCACGCGGCGTACGACGTCGGTCGCTGCAGCGAGTAGAAGGAGCCGTTGATCTCGATCGACGTCAGCGACGACGCGGCGTGCTCGAGCTCGCGACGCTGCGGGAGACCCTTCGGGTAGAAGTCGCCGCGCCAGGCCGGGTAGCGCCAGCCGGAGATGCCGACCCTGACCCGTCCCTCCACGCCGTGAACGCTAGAGGTTGTCGCGGCCCGGCGCCCTCAGCCAGCTGTCGAGCTCCGGCCCGCGCGGCACGATGCCCGACGGGTTGAGGTGGTCGTGCACGACGTAGTAGTGCCGCTTGATCTGCTCGAAGACGACGTTGTCGCCGAAGCCCGGCGTCTGGAACAGGTCGCGCGCGTAGCCCCACAGCGCCGGCATCTCGGTGAGCTTGTTGCGGTTGGCCTTGAAGTGGCCGTGGTAGACCGCGTCGAAGCGGGCGAGCGTCGTGAACAGCCGGACGTCGGCCTCGGTGATCGCGCTGCCCATCAGGTAGCGGCGGAAACTGAGCCGCTCCTCGAGCCAGTCCAGCGCCGACCAGAGTCGTTCGTACGCCTCGTCGTACGACGCCTGGTCGTCGGCGAAGCCACAGCGGTAGACCCCGTTGTTGACCTCGGTGTAGACCAGCTGCATCACCTCGTCCATCTCGTCGCGCACGTCGTCGGGCCACAGGTCGGGCGCGTCGGGGCGATGGTGGTCGCGCCACTCGAAGAAGAGGTCGTGGGTGATCCAGGGGAAGTCGTTGGTGACGACCTGTCCGGTCTCGACGTCGACCATCGCCGGGACCGTGATCCCCTTGGCGTACGCCGGGTCCCGGCGCAGGTAGCCCTCCTGCAGGCGCTCCATCCCGAGCACCGGGTCTCGACCGTCGACGTCGAGGTCGAAGGTCCAGGAGCGCTCGTCGTGGGTCGGACCGCAGACCCCCATCGAGATCACGTCCTCCAGGCCCAGCAGCTGCCGGACGATGATCGCGCGGTTGGCCCACGGGCACGCCCAGGCCGCGACGAGCCGGTAGCGCCCGGGCTCGGCCGACCAGGTCGGGACCTCGAGCGGCTTCTCGAAGGAGTCCTGGGATCGGCCCTGCTCCAGGGTGATCCGGTCGAGCAGGTAGTCGGTGTCGCGCTCGAAGGACGCCATGTCCGCCCTGTACCCAGGCGGGCCCGAGCGATTCCACAAGAGTGTTTGCAAACTACCCTTTGCAAAGGTATGTTGCGGATATGGCCGCTTCCGAGATCACCCCGTCCGCCGCCGGACTCCGCGCCCTGTCGCACCCCACCCGCCTGAAGATGCTGATGCTGCTGCGGCTCGAGGGGCCGGCCACGGCGACCCAGCTGGCGCAGCAGCTCAGGCTCAACACCGGCGCCACGTCGTACCACCTGCGCCAGCTGGCCGAGCACGGCTTCATCGAGGAGGACCACGAGCGCGGCGACGGACGCGACCGGTGGTGGCGGGCCGCTCACCAGAGCACCCGGGCCGACCTGGAGTCGCGCACCAGCGAGGAGGAGGCCGAGAGCACCGAGGCGTACCTGCACACGGTGGCCCTGCTGTACACCGAGACGCTGATGCAGTACGCCGGCGAGCACCGCTACCTGCCCGCGCCGTGGATCAGGGCCAGCACCACCAGCGACTGGCACCTGCGGCTGACCCCGGAGCGCGCCGAGCGGCTGGTCGAGGCCCTGGTGGCCGTGATCGACGACTGGCAGGAGGACGAGGACGGCGACGAGCCGGGCGCCACCGGCGACTTCGTGGTCAACCTCAACGCGTTCCCGCGTCCGGGGACCGTCGTCCTGGCGGAGGGCGACCGATGACGACCGCGATCCACCGCCCCGCGGCGGGACGCGTCCCGCTCTACGGCTGGCTGACGGCGGAGTGCGTCTCGCTGCTCGGCACCCGGGTCTCGATGATCGCGATCCCGTGGCTGGTGCTGACCACGACGGGGTCCGCCACCCGGACCGGCCTGGTCGCCTTCGCCGAGATCACCCCGATGGTCCTGCTCAAGGCGTTCGGCGGCCCGCTGGTCGACCGGGTCGGCCCGCGCCGGACGGCGATCGCCGCAGACAGCCTCTCGTTCCTCGTGGTCGGCCTGATCCCGCTGCTGCACCACGCCGGCAGCCTGAGCTTCCCGATCCTGCTCGGCCTGGTCGCCGTCGCCGGCGCCCTCCGCGGGCCCGGCGACGCCGCGACGACCGCCCTGATCCCGGCCCTGGTCGAGCGCGCCGACGTGCCCTACGAGCGCGCCACCGGGCTGTCGTCGGCGATCGAGCGGGGCGCCACGATGATCGGCGCCGCCATCGCCGGTGGGCTGGTCGCCACCGTCGGTGCCGCGAACGCCGTCGCCGTCGACGCCGTGTCCTTCGGGATCTGCGCACTGCTGCTGGCGTCCACCACGCGGCGCCTGGAGGACCGTGGTCCCGAGCCTGCCGAGTCGACGTCGTACGTCGCGGAGCTGCGCGAGGGGTGGAGCTTCCTGCGGCGCGACGCCGTGCTGATGAGCCTGTGCCTGATGGTGGCGGCGACCAACCTGCTCGACCTGGCCTGGTCGGCGGTCCTGCTGCCGGTCTGGGCGCACGACTCGGGGGCGGGCGTGGGCGCGGTAGGTCTGGTCTTCTCGGTCTGGGGCGGCGCCTCGATGCTCGGCTCGGTGGTGGCCGCGGCGTACGGCACGCGGCTCCCGCGCTTCCCGACCTACCTGGCGGCCTTCTTGATCACCGGTCTGCCGCGGTTCGTGCTGTTCGCGCTGGGCGTCCCGCTGTGGGTGATCCTGGCCATGTGCGTCGTCGGCGGGGCGTCGTCGGGCTTCTTGAACCCGGTGCTGGGCGCGGTGCAGTTCGAGCGGATCCCGCGCGCCATGGTCGGTCGCGTGAGCGCCCTCATCAGCGCGGTGAGCTGGTCGCTGATGCCGCTCGGTGGCGTGCTCGGCGGCCTCCTGGTCAGCGGCATCGGGCTCTCGCCGGCGCTGCTCGCCGTGGGGTTCGCCTACTTCGTAGCCACGATGGCCCCGGTCCTGATCCCCAGCTTCCGCGGGATGAACCGTCAGGTCCCCTCGGCCACCAGGGTGGCGACCCACATCCGGCCCAGCCAGTCGGCGTACTGATCGTCGGTCCAGCCACGCACCTGCACGAGCCGGTGCCACAGCAGCCCGTCGGTGGTCGCCCAGACCAGGTCCCGGCACTCCTGCTCCGAGACCGCCAGCTGACCGGACGAGGCGGCCTCGGCGGCCATCACGCCCATGCCCTCGTAGCGCTGCCGGTCCATCTCGGCCAGCATCTCGGCCACCGCGTCGTCGGCACCGGACGAGGCATGGACGGCGTTCACGAAGGGTGTCATCCGCCGGGCCGTCGCGGTCGCGAGCCGGGCGTGCATCATGAGCCGCTTCGCCAGGTCCGGCTCGGCGCGGATGGCCTGGATCTCGGGCCGCTCGTGGAAGACGACCTCCGCGTCGTCCCCGCCGATGGTCACGTCCCAGACGCGGTGCAGCAGCGTCGCCTTGTTCTTGTACGTCGCGTAGATCGTCTCGGCCGAGACCCCCGCGCCTCGGGCGACGTCCGCGATGGTCGTCCGTCCGTAGCCGCGCTCGACGAACAGGTCGTGAGCGACCCGCAGGATCTCCCGGCGGGTCTGGCTCGCCTGATGTTGTCGGCGCGTGGAGTCGTAGGAGCGCTTGACAGGCTGGGTCAAATCGGATACACCTTCACTGTATTCAACACAGTCCAACTGTATCGGAGTTCGTCATGAGCCTATCGCAGTGCACCTGGAGCGACGTGGCGCAGGACTGGGACCGGTGGCGCGACCGGATCGAGGAGGGTGACAGCGGCATCACCGCGGCCCTGCTCGACGCCGCCGCTCCGCTCGCCGGGTCCCGGGTGCTCGAGCTGGCGGCCGGCACCGGCGAGGTCGCCGCCCGGATCGCCGACGCGGTCGGGCCCGACGGGTCGGTCGTCGCCAGCGACGAGGCCGAGGGGATGGTGGCGCTGCTGACCGGCCGCCTCGCCGGGCTGGACAACGTCGAGGTCCGCCGGATCGACGCCCGCCGGATCGCGAGCCCCGACGACGCGTACGACGCCGTGGTCTGCCGGATGGGGCTGATGCTCGTGGCCGACCCGGCAGATGCGGCGACCGAGGCGCGTCGGGTCCTGCGGCCGGGCGGCCGCCTGGCCGCAGCCGTGTGGGCCGACCCCTCCGTCAACCCGTGGCTGGCCTCGGTCGGCATGGCCGCCATGATGCATGGCCTGGTCGCGGGCGGCCCGCCCACAGGCCCCGGCGGGCCGTTCTCGTTGGCAGATCCCGAGGCTGTGCGGGCCCTGCTCGAGGACGCCGGGTTCACCGACGTGAGGGTCGACGCGGTCGACGGCGTACGCCACTACGACGGTGTCGAGGAGCACCTCGACATGGGCGGCTCACTGGCGCCGCCGCTCAGCGCCGCCCTCGCTGCCGCTGCGCCCGAGACCGTGACGGCGGTTGGCGAGACGCTGCGCCAGCTGACGTCCGCGTACCTCACCGACGACGGTGGGCTCGACCTTCCGCTGCGCGCCCTGGTCGCGTCCGCCACCGCCTGACCGCGAGTCCGCCCGGTCGGCTCACCGGTCGAGCGGGAAGCACCTCGCCAGCTCGACGATCCGGTCGTTGGCCTCGGGCTCGCCGATGGAGATCCGGGCGCCGTCGCCGGCGAACGGCCGGACGACGATGCCGAGCTCGTCGGCAGCCGTCGCGAGCTCGGTGGTCCGGTCACCCGCGGCGAACCAGACGAAGTTCCCCTGGGCGTCGGGGACGGTCAGGCCGGCGCCGGCCAGGCCCTGGACGACCCGGTCGCGCTCGGCGACCAGCGCCTCGACCCGCGCGAGCAGCTCGGACTCGGCACGCAGCGACGCGAGGGCGGCCGCCTGGGCCACCGACGAGATGCCGAACGGCAGGCTCACCGCGCGCAGCGCGGTCGCGACCGAGGTCGGCCCGACGGCGTACCCGACCCGGAAGCCGGCCAGGCCGTAGGCCTTGGAGAAGGTCCGGGTGGAGACCACGTTGTCGTGGGCGAGCACGGTGGCGACCCCGTCGACGGCGTCGCCCATCCGCACGAACTCGACGTACGCCTCGTCGACGATGACCAGCACGTGCTCGGGGATCTCGGCGAGGAAGGCGTCCAGCTCGGTCTGGGTGACCGAGGATCCGGTGGGGTTGTTCGGTGTGCAGACCATCACGATGCGGGTGCGGTCGGTGACCGCCGCCGACATGGCCTCGAGGTCGTGGCGCCCGTCCGGCAGCAGCGCGACCTGCACGTTGCGCGCGCCGGACGCGGTGACCGCGATCGGGTACGCCTCGAAGCTGCGCCAGGCGTAGACGACCTCGTCGCCGGGCTCGCAGAAGGCCTGCACGAGCTGGTAGATCAGCCCGACGCTGCCGGTCGCGAGCGCGAGGTGGTCGACGCCGACCCCGAGCCGGTCCGACAGCGCCTCGTAGAGCGCGGTGTTGCCCATGTCGGGGTAGCGGTTCATCTGTTCGGCCGCGCGGTTGGCGGCCTCGACGACGCCGGGCAGGGGCGGGTAGGGGTTCTCGTTGCTGCTCAGCTTGTAGGTCGTCATCCCGTCGCGCGGCTGCGGCGGCCTGCCCGCGACGTACGCCGGGATCTGGGACACGCAGTCGCGCGGCCGGGGGCTGGTCATGGGCTTCAACCTATCGCCGCGACCGGGCCCCCCAGGGACGGGTCAGCGGCAGCAGCAGGACCCCGAGCCCGACCCCGATCGCCGCGCCGGTGACGTTGTCGATGATGTCGGTGACGTCGCAGGCACGGTCGATCCGGGCGACGTGGAGCTGGGTCTCCTCGATGCCGAGGGAGTACGCCGCGAGCGCGAGCAGCCCGAAGGGCACCAGCACCCAGCCGGCCCGCCACCGGGCGAACGCCACGACCAGGAACAGCCCGGCAGGGACGAACAGCAGCGCGTTGAGCAGCTGCTGCCCGCCGCCGAAGATCCAGAAGCTGTCGGGGGACGGGCCGCCGATGTCCCAGCTGCAGCTGGTCGCGTGGTCCTGCGCGGGGATGTAGCCGAGCCCGTTCTGCGCCGGGATCAGGGTGACGATCCCGATCACGGCGACGCTCCACAGGAGGCCGAACCACGCGAACCCGCCGAGTGGGCCCAGCCGCCGGCCGGCGGCGAGGCCGACCACCAGCGCAAGGAGCCCGGCCACCGCGGCGAAGACCATCATCCAGCCGGTGCCGCCGATGGAGAACATGCGGTCGAGGCTAGTGTCGTCCGAGCTCAGCCCGGCGGCGGTAGGACGACCTGGCCGCCGGGGACCTCGGGCAGGTCGCGGCCGAGGGTGACGTCGACGGGGTTGGTCAGGCAGCGCACCGAGCCGCCGCCCTTGTGGAACTCCGACACGTCGACCTCGACGACCTCGAAGCCCCAGTCGGCCAGCGTGACCCGGACCCGCTCCGGGCTGCCGGCGGGCATCACGACGGTGCGGCCGACCACGATCGAGTTCGCGCAGAACGTCGTGAGCGCCTCCTCGTCGGTGAGCACCAGCGGCTCGGGCACGAGCTCCAGCAGTGCGGAGGCGGAGGCGGCGTCGAAGGCGCCCGGGGCGACCAGGGCACGCCTGCCGTCGAGCGGGCAGAAGGCCAGGTCCAGGTGGTACATCGCCGGGTGCGTGATCCGCACGCCGCGCACGCGCACGTCGAGGTCGGTGGCCAGGTGCTTGAGCGCCAGCTCCTCCGTGCGCGGGCCGAAGCCGGCGACCAGGCCGTCGCCCCAGGCGAACACGTCGCCCGCCTCCAGGTGCGCGCCGACGCCGTCGCGGCCGACGTACGACGTGGACCGGCCGCTGCGCTCGAACCACGGCTGTGCCGACCGGGTCTCCATCCGGCGCTCGGCGTAGCGCATGTGGGACAGGACGACGTGTGCACCGCCGGAGCGGACCACGCCGAGGCCGAGGTTCATCGCGTAGACCATGTCGGGCGCGTCCGCGCGCTGGGGGACGACCTCGACGGTGCCGCCGAGCCGCTCGATGGTGGTGACCAGGTCGACCCACTGCGCAATCGCGAGCCGCGGGTCCGGCTGGTCGCCGGGGTCCATGTAGGGGTTGATCGCATAGTCGATCCGGAAGTGGTCCGGGCGCACCATCACGTAGCGGCGGCCCCAGCTCAGCTCGGACACGACGAACCCCTCTCTGAGAGTGATTGTCAGACAATCTGACAACCCGGAGGATAGAGCGTCGATGCAGCGACGGGCAAGCTCGTGTCGGACAATGGCGGCATGAGCCCGGCCGACGACTCGCCGTTCGGGAGTCTCAGCCTCGAGCACTCCTCGATCGTCGACCGGGTGGCCGACGAGCTGCGGCGGGCCGTCTTCGAGGGCGAGATCGAGTCGGGCACGCCGCTGCGCGAGGTGGCCCTCGCGGAGTCGCTGGGGGTCTCCCGGCCGACCCTGCGCGAGGCCCTCGCCCTGCTGGTGGCCGAGGGTCTGGCGACCCGCGAGCCCCACCGCGGGGTCAGCGTGGCCAGCCCGGACCCCGAGTCGGTCCGCGACGTCTCGACCGCGCGAGCGGTGCTCGAGACCGCCGGCGTCCGCAACTGGCCGCACGCCTCGGAGGAGTCGCGCGAGGCCGTACGCCGCGCGCTCGCTGCCTACGAGGACGCCGTCGCCGCCGGTGCGTCGTACCAGGCCCTGAACCGGCACCACCTCGCCATCCATCTCAGCCTGGTCGGGCTGACCGGCTCGCCGCGACTGGTCTCGATGGCCGAGTCCATCGTGGCCGAGCTGCGGCTCGCGCTCGCCCAGATCGACCGAGTACGCCGCAATGCGCGCGACCAGGCGGGCACCCATCATCACCTGCTCGACCTGCTCGAGGCCGGCGACATCGACACCGCGATCGCCGAGCTGGGTGACCATCTGCACGGCGCCGAGGAGGCGATCATCGCCCGTCTCGACCTGGACTGACAGCCGCCCGGGGAGCCGGCGTACGCCGCTCGCCTATGCTCGCGGCGTGCGCTTCCTGACCTGGCTCCTCAGCACGGCGGCCGGCGTGGCCGTCGCGACGTGGCTGGTCGACGGCATCTTCTTCACCGGTCCGAGCACGGGCTCGGAGGAGTTCCGCCACAAGCTCCTCCCGCTGCTGCTGGTCGCGCTGATCCTGGGTGTGGTCAGCAACTTCGTGCGGCCGGTCGTCACCTTCTTCTCGATCCCGTTCATCATCCTCACGCTCGGCCTGTTCCTGCTCGTGATCAACGCACTGATGCTGATGCTGACCGCCTGGATCGCCGGCGGCGTCGGGATCGGCTTCCACGTCGACGGGTTCTGGAACGCGTTGTGGGGCTCGATCATCATCACGATCGTCAACTGGGGCACGGCCTCGCTGCTCAAGGACGACGACTGACGGTGCTGCCTCCTCCTCGCGAGCCCGGGCACTACTCGATCGCGGTGGTCTGCCTGGGCAACATCTGCCGCTCCCCCACCGCGCACGTCGTGCTCGAGGCCCGGTTGGCCGAGGCTGGGCTCGACGACCGCGTCGTCGTGCACAGCAGCGGGACGGGCGACTGGCACGTGGGCGAGCCGATGGACCGGCGGGCCGCCTCCGCCCTGACCGCGGGCGGCTACGACCCCAGCCGCCACCGGGCCCGGCAGTACGACGACTCCTGGACGTCCACGCACGATCTCGTGCTGGCGATGGACGCCGACAACCTCGCCGATCTCGGCGGCCGGTCCCTGCGCGTCGCGATGTTCCGCGACTTCGACCCGGTCGAGCCCGGGGCCGACGTGCCCGACCCCTACTACGGCGGCGCCGACGGCTTCGCGCTGGTGCTGGAGATGATCGAACGGACCACCGACGCGTTGGTCGCCGAGCTCGCCGAGCTCCGGTGACCGCCGCACCCGCAGCGACGCCTCGACCCGGCGTACTACCGTGTGCCCAGCCGGACCCGAGGAGGTGGCGATGACGCGTCAGCCGCACATCGCTCGGCGCGCGGAGGAGCTGCTCGGCTCCGCCGTCGCGGCCACGGCCCCAGTCGCCGGCGGCGACATCTGCACGGCCACCAAGCTGCGGCTCAGCAGCGGGCGCTCGGCGTTCATGAAGACGTTGACCCACGCACCGGCCGGGTTCTTCGAGGCGGAGGCGGCGGGGCTGCGCTGGCTCGGTGAGGCAGGCGGCGTGCGGGTCCCCGACGTGCTCGCGGTCGAGGCCGACTGCCTGATCCTCGGCTGGGTGGAGCCGGGCAAGCTCACCACCGAGGCGGCCTCCGACTTCGGCCGCGCCCTGGCCACCACGCACGAGGCCGGTGCGCCGGCGTACGGGCTCGACCACGAGGGCTTCATCGGTCGGCTGCCGCTGCCCAACCGGAGCGCGCCCTCCTGGGCCGAGTTCTACGCCACGCGGCGGGTGCTGCCCTATCTGAAGCTCGCGCGCGACCGTGGTGCGATCACCCCCGAGGGCGCCGAGGCGGTCGAGGCGATCATCGGCCGCATCCCCGACCTGGTCCCCGAGGAGGGCCCGCGTCGGATCCACGGCGACCTCTGGAACGGCAACGTCATCTGGACCCAGGACGCCGGCTGCTGCGTGATCGACCCCGCCGCGCACGGTGGCCACCGCGAGACCGACCTGGCGATGCTGACGCTGTTCGGGCTGCCGCAGCTGCCGCGGGTCCTCCAGGCCTACCAGGAGGTCTCGCCGCTGGCCGACGGCTGGTCCGACCGGGTCGGCCTCCACCAGCTCCATCCCCTGCTGGTGCACGCGTGCCTGTTCGGTGGCGGGTACGGCGCGCGGGCCGCCGAGGTCGCCGGCCGCTTCGCCTGAGCGTGGATCCAGGCGGAGCCTTCTCAGGCGCGGCTCAGGACGATTTGGCACAGTAGGACCGTGTCACCACCTGCCGCGCCGACGCCCACGAGCAGCAAGCCCCACGTGCTCGTCGTCGACGACGACAAGGCGGTGCGCGAGTCGCTGCGTCGTAGCCTCGAGTTCAACGGGTACGCCGTGTCCCTGGCCGCCGACGGCGCCGAGGCTCTGGCCGGCATCGGCGGATCGGCTCCGGGGCAGGGCCCGGACGTCGTCGTACTGGACGTGATGATGCCCCGGCTCGACGGCATCGAGACCACCAAGACGCTGCGCAAGGCGGGCAACGACGTCCCCATCCTCGTGCTGACGGCGCGCGACGCCGTCGGCGACCGGGTCGAGGGGCTCGACGCCGGCGCCGACGACTACCTCACCAAGCCGTTCGCCCTCCAGGAGCTGCTCGCGCGGCTGCGCGCCCTCCTGCGCCGCGTCGTGCCGGTCGAGGGCGACGACACCGAGGTGCTCGCCTTCGCCGACCTGTCCATGGACCTCGCCACCCGCGACGTACGCCGCGGCGCCCGGTCGATGGAGCTGACCCGCACCGAGTTCACGCTGCTCGAGATGTTCCTGCGGCGTCCCCGCCGGGTGCTGGAGCGCTCGTTCATCCTCGAGGAGGTCTGGGGCTACGACTTCCCGACGACCGCGAACTCGCTTGAGGTCTACGTCGGCTACCTCCGACGCAAGACCGAGGCGGAGGGCGAGCCGCGCCTGATCCACACCGTCCGGGGCGTCGGCTACGTCCTGAGGGAATGAGCACCCCGGCCACCGGCGCATCCCCCGGCCCCGCGGCGCTCGACCAGCCCCGGTGGCACTATCGGCGTTCGCTGGCGAGCCGCGTCATCCTGATGACGACGATGGCGGTCTGCTTCGCGGTGGCCCTGGTGGCGTTGGGGGCCTACGTCACGGTGAAGATGTCATTGGAGAACTCCCTCGACGACTCCCTGCTCAGCCGGGCCCAGCAGGTGTCGAGCAGCCTGCGGGGTGGGCCGCTGACCCAGGAGCAGGTGCCGGCCTGAGCGGCCGGCGCCTCCGACGTCCGGGTCTTCGTCGTCGGCTCCAACGGCCACACGGTGGGTCTGGGCCGGGCCCAGGAGCAGATCCCCGTGGGCGAAGCCGAGATCGCCGTGGCCAGCGGTACCAGTGGCCGGAGCATCCGCACGGTGACCCTGAATACGGGGGAGTTCCGGGTGGTGGCGGTGCCCTGCGGGGCCGACTTCGCCGTCGTCCTCTCCCAGAACATGGCTCCGCAGGAGCGGGTGCTGAAGAAACTGGGCGCCGTCATGCTGCTGTTCGGACTGGCCGGGGTGATCGGCGCGGCGGCGGCGGGCTGGGCGGTGGCGCGCAACGGCCTGCGTCCGGTGCGGCGCCTGACCCGCAACGTCGAGCGGATCGCCCGCACCGAGGATCTCCAGCCGCTGCCGGTCGAGGGCGACGACGAGATCGCGCGCCTCGCCACAGCGTTCAACGACATGCTGGTCGCGGTGTCGGCCTCCCGCGACCGACAACGCCGGCTGGTCGTAGACGCCGGACACGAGCTGCGCACCCCGTTGACCTCGCTGCGCACCAACCTCGACCTGCTCCTCCAGGCGGACGCCAGCGGCGGGCTCGGCGACGCCGCACGGCACGAGCTGCTCGACGACGTCCGGGCCCAGATCGAGGAGATGTCCACCTTGGTCGGCGACCTCGTCGAGCTCGCCCGCGACGAGCCGCTGCGCGCGGTCGTCGAGCAGGTCGACCTGGCCGAGGTCGTCGACCGGGCGGTCGTCCGCGCCCGTCGCCGTGGCGCCGAGCTCACCTTCGAGGTCGACACCGAGCCGTGGTGGGTGACCGGCGAGTCGGCGTCCCTCGAACGCGCCGTCACCAACCTCCTCGACAACGCCGTCAAGTGGAGCCCGCCCGGCGGCACGGTGCGGATCCGGCTCAACCACGGCACCCTGACCGTCGACGACGAGGGGCCCGGCATCGCACCCGCCGATCGCGAGCACGTCTTCGACCGCTTCTACCGCTCCGAGGAGTCGCGTTCGATGCCCGGCTCCGGACTGGGCCTCTCCATAGTCCGGCAGGTGATCGAGCGGCACGCGGGCAACGTGCGCGTCGACGAGTCCGAGGACGGCGGCACGCGGATGGTCATGCAGGTGCCGGGCGCCCCGCTCGTCGCCGGTTGACGGGTGGGTGGGCGCCGCAGCGGCGTACCGCCAGCACGGCCAGGGAGCGGGTCGTGCGGATGACCTCGTCGACGTCGACCTGTTCACGCGGCCCGTGGGCGAGGCGGACGTCGCCCGGACCGTAGTGGAGGGTGGGGATGCCGCCCAGGCCTGCGTAGAGCCGCAGGTCGCTGCCGTAGGGGGCGGCCCCCGTGGCGGCCCGGCGGCCCTCGACCGCGGCGATCGACCGCGGCGATCGACCCGGCGACCTCGTAGACCAACGGGTGAGCCGCGTCGAGCCGGCCACTGGCGAACTGGCCACCCGGCCAGCTGACCTCGGCGGGGTGGTCACACAGCCAGGGGTCGCGTTCGCAGGCGGCCGCGACAGTGTGCTCGAGAGCCGCTCGGGCGGCGGCCGGCGGCTCGTCGAGCCGGACGCCGAGGCGTCCCTCGGCGACGAGGAGGTCCGGGACGCTGCTGGCCCAGTCGCCGGCGTGGACGATGCCGACGGAGACGGGGTAGGGGAGGGCGTTGCCGTCGAAGAGCGCGTCCGGGTGGGCGTTGCGCTCGCGCTCGAGCCCGGCGAGGGCCGCGTACACCGGCAGGAAGGCGTCGAAGGCGCTGTGCCCGGCGGACTTCGTGCTGCCGTGGGTCGCGCGGCCGCACACCCGGATCGCGAAGGTCAGGGCGCCGGCGTTGGCCACGACGATCCGGCCGCTGGTGGGCTCGCTGATGACCGCGGCCTCGCCCCGGTGACCGCGCAGCATCGTCGCGAACGCGCCGAGACCGCCGTCCTCCTCGCTGACGACCGCGTGGACGGCGAGGGGTCGCTCGAGTCTCATCCCGCACGCGACCATGGCCCGGGCGACTGCCAGGTTCGCCGCAACGCCGGCCTTCATGTCACAGGCGCCGCGCCCGTGCACGGAGCTGCCGCGGATGGCGCCGCTCCACGGATCCCGATCCAGCCAGTGGTCGAGGTCGCCGGTCGGGACCACGTCGACGTGACCCTGCAGGACCAGCGCCGGAACCCCCGCCGGCCCCAGCGTGCCCACGACGCCGTAGCCCTCGACGCGGGGCGCCTCGGTCCCCGGGAAGTCCGGGTGAGCCGCCAGCTCCCCCAGGTCGAGCCGCCAGGCGTCGACGTCGAAGCCGAGCGCCGCCAGGGCCGCCGCCTGCCGGTGCTGGAGCTCCGACTCGGCGTCGGTGCCGGTCACGCTCGGCACCTGCAGCAGGCCCACCAGGTCGTCGACGAGGGCCTGCTCGTCGACGGCGTCGAGGATCGCGAGGTCGGCTGCGGTCAGCTCCGCGCAGGCAGTGGGAACTGCGGTCACGAGGCGACCGTAGTGGTCAAGGGCTTCGGTGGGAGCCGGCGATCTCGGCACGGAGCGCTTTGAGTGCGCCGACATAGATCTCGGAGAAGCTCGGGAACGGCTGGATGGTGTCGCTCAGGATGTCGAGTGGGACACGGGCGCGGACCGCCAGCGTGGCCTGTTGCAGCCACTCGCCGGCCTCGGGGCCGAGCGCGTACGCACCCGTCAGCCGATCGCCGTCGCTCAGCAGCGTGAGGAAGCCGTTGCTGTCGGCGTAGGACCGGGTGAAGGTGGCCGTCTTGGCCACCTCGGCGACGCGTGCGGTGCCGCTGAACCGGTCCGTGGATGCGCCCACCGCAGCAGCCTGCGGATCCGTCCACGTCACGCGCGGGACGGCGTCGTAGTTGGCCGTCTGCTCGGCTCCCAGGATGTTCGCAGCGACCACGTCGCCCTGGTACTTGCCCACGTGGGTCAGTGGCCACAGTCCGGTCACGTCGCCGATCGCCCAGACACCCTCGGGCACGCGAAGCCGGGCGTCGACCGGCACCCCACCGGCAGCGGGCTCGACCCCGATCGTCTCCAGGCCGAGACCGGCCACGCGCGGACGGCGACCGGTGGCGGCGAGCAACCGGTCACCCCGGAGCTCTCGGCCGTCGTCGAGCTCCACGACGTAGTCCGCGCCGTCTCGTCGCGCAGCCACCCCGTGGGCGCCCAGGAAGAGCTCGACGCCTTCCCCGCGCAGAGCCTCACCGAGTGCCTCACCGAGTGGGGCAGGCTCTCGGGAGAGCACATGGGCCGACCCCTCGATGATCGCGACCTCGCCACCGAGGCGGCGCACCACCTGCGCCATCTCCACCCCGACCGGCCCACCACCGATGATGAGCAGGCGGCGGGGAACAGCCTTCATCGAGGTCGCCTCGCGACTGGTCCAGACGCCGTCGAGCTCGGCCAGCCCCGGCAGGGGCGGCAGCACCGGCTCCGCGCCGTTCGCGAGCACCACGTGCGTGGCCGTGTGGGCGACGCCGTCGACCTCCACGACGCCGGCACCCGCCAGCCGGCCCTCGCCGCGCAGGAGGTCGATGCCCTGACCGGCGAGCCAGCGCTCCTGCCAGACGTCGGAGTAGTCCGACACCAGGTAGTCACGCCAGGCCAGGGTCGCCTCGACGTCGACCTCGGCGTGAGCCGACGCTTCCCCCGCTCCATGGACGGCCTCGCCCGGCCGGAGCAGCGCCTTCGACGGGATGCACGCCCAGTACGAGCACTCCCCTCCGACGAGCTCACGCTCCACGACCGCCACCCGCAGCCCGCCCTCGGCCAGCGCGCCGGCGCAGTGCTCTCCGGGCGACCCGCCCCCGAGGACGATCACGTCGTACTCGGGCACCTGGGCTGCTCCTCTGCGTTGGTCGACGCGGGCTCGACGATGGTCCGCGCCCGGTTGATTGCGCGCGGACCATCGGGTAGGCATCCATTGTAGTTTCAAACACTCCGACGAGGTGAGGGAGCAACCGTGTCTCTACGGGACGCAAGAGTCGAGCCGGCGGTGCCGGTGTCGGACATGACGAAGGCTCGGGAGTTCTACGAGACCAAGCTGGGCCTCGCCGAAGGTCGGCCGATCTTCGACGGCGGGCTCACCTACCAGGTCGGCGACGGCCGCGAGATCCACATCTACCCCTCGCCCGCGAGCGCGGGTTCGTCCGGCGGCACGGTCGCTGCCTGGGAGGTCGTCGACCTGGAGAAGACCGTGGACGAGCTCACCGCCAACGGCGTCAGCTTCGAGCACTACGACACCGAACGGCTGAAGACGAACGAGAAGGGCATCGCCGAGCTGGGCGACGAGAAGGCGGCCTGGTTCAAGGACCCCGACGGCAACTCCTTCGGCATCGTCCAGCTCTGACCGGCAGCGGCCGACGCTCCGCTACCGGAGCAGGTCGGCCGCGAGGCGGTGGATCAGGTCGGCCCCGTGCTGGGTGAGGATCGACTCCGCGTGGAACTGGATGCCCCGGAAGTGCGGTCCGCGCAGGAGGTGGACGTCGCCGGTGGCGGGGTCGGCGTCGACCGAGACCCCGTCGGGGAGAACGGTGTCGCCGGAGATCCGCCCGACGAAGGTGTTGTAGAAGCCGACCCGCTCGCGACGGCCGTCGAGGACGACCTCGTCCTGGGTGCCCTGGAAGACGATGTCCTTGTAGGCGAGCGAGATCCCCACCCGGTCGCAGAGCACCTGGTGCCCGAGACACACCGCGAGGAACGGCCGGCGGTTCGCGAGCAGACCGTCCACCGCCCGCCGGAACGTCGCGATCTTCGGGTCACGGTCGTCGCGCGGGTCCCCCGGCCCGGGCCCGACGATCACGAGGTCGGCGTCGGCGAACGAGCGGTCGGCGTACGCCGGGTGGGCGACGACCGTGCTGCTCATCCCGGCGACCCCGAGGACGTGGCGCAGCATGTTCACGAAGTCGTCCTCGCCGTCGAGGATCGCCACGTGCCTCCCGGCGAGTGCCGGATCGGGCCTGGTGCCCGACTGGTCGGTCAGCCAGAACGACGAGAGCCGCTGGTTACGGGCATGCAGGGCGAGCAGGACGTCCTCGTCGTTGACCAGCTCGGCGACGTCGACCGTCGGCGTCCCGGCGGGCGCCACGAGGCCGAAGGCCGCCAGGACGCCGCCCGCCTTGGCGTGCGTCTCGGCCACCTCGGACGCCGGGTCGGAGTCGCGGACCAGCGTCGCACCGGCGGTCACCGTGAGGCGCCCGTCCAGCCCGACATCGGCGGTGCGGATCACGATCGGGCTGTCGACGACCGGCGTGCCGTCGACGTCGCGGCCGAGGATGGCCAGGGCGGCGCCGTAGTAGCCGCGGCCCTCCGACTCGTACCGGGTGATCAGGCGACAGGCGTTCTGCACCGGGCTGCCGGTGACGGTCGCGGCGTACATCGTGTCGCGCAGCACCTCGCGCGGGTCGCGGCTGGTGCGGCCGGCCAGGAAGTACTCGGTGTGGATCAGCCGGCTCATCGGCTTGAGGAACGGCCCGAGGACCTGGCCGCCCTTGTCGCAGACGTCGCACATCATCTTCAGCTCCTCGTCGACGACCATGAAGAGCTCGTAGATCTCCTTCTCGTCGCGCAGGAACCCCAGCAGGTCGCGCCGTACGTCGTGCGGCTCGTCGGCCGGGAGCGTCGGGGCCAGCCGGAAGGTGCCGCTGATCGGGTTCATCCGGACGTCCTCGCCGTGCACCGACACGTGGCGCTCGGGGCTGGCGCCGATCAGGTAGCGGTCACCGGTGAAGAACACGAACGTCCAGTAGGCACCGTGCTCGCGCTCCAGCAGGCGACGGAAGACGGTCAGCGCCTTGCCGGCGTCCCAGTCGGCGACCTGGGCGCGGAAGTGTCGCCCGACGACGAGGTTGGCGCCCTCGCCCTGCCCGATCTCGTCGCGGATGATCGTCTCGACGAGGTCGGCGTACGCCGCGTCGTCGATGTCGAAGCCGCCCCGGTCGGCGAACGCGACGCCCGTGTCGTCGATCGCGTCGACGATCTCCTCGACGGTGAACTCCAGCTCGGTCTCGACGTCGACCACCACCAGCGGCGTGCCGTCGTCGTGGACGTCGAAGCCGCGCTCGCGCACCTGCCGGAACGGGACGGCGACGAGGCGATCGGCGATGTGGCCGCTCTCCGGGACGCCGGTCTCGAGGGGGATGTCGAGCAGGGACTCCAACACCCGGCGCCTCCCGCCGACGAGTCCGACCGTCTCGCGGTCACCGGCCCGGGTCGAGCGGCGGATGATCGCCCACGCCTCGTGCCCCTGGAGCGCGGCGATGGCGTCCCTTGCGGGGAGGTCGGCGGTCATGGCGTCCGAGGCTACCGAGCGTCGGGCGCCGGCCCGCCCGGCGCTCAGGTGGTGATCCCCCGGTCAGCGGACCAGCGTGAGCAGCTGGGTGGCGCGGGTGAGGACGACGTAGAGGGTGGCGCGGCCGGTGGGTGACTCGGCCTCGATCGCGTCGGGGTCGAGGACGACGATGCCGTCGAACTCCAGGCCCTTGGTGTCGATGCCGGTGAGCACCACGATCCGGTCGTCGCCGGCCGCCGCGGGGTTGGCGGCGTGCGGCGCGTGGTCGGCGAGCTCCGGCCAGGAGGCCAGCCAGCCCGACACCTCGGCGCGACGGGCGACCGGTACGACGACGCCGACCGTGCCGCCGACCCGGCCGACGATCTCGCCCAGCTCGTGCCGGACCGTGGACGCGAGGTCGGCCGCCCCCGAGACCTCGCGAGGGGCCACTCCCGTCGAGCGCACCGCCGTCGGGAGGTCTGCGTCGAGCCCGACCCGCTCGGCGTACGCCGCGGCGTAGTCGTAGATCTCCGCGGAGTTGCGGTAGTTGGTCGAGAGGTGGAACTCGTGGAGGTCCTTGCCCTCGATCGCGGCCGACCGCGCGGCGGCCGACTCGACCGGGACCGGCCACGACGACTGGGCCGCGTCGCCGACGATCGTCCACGTGGCGGCGCGTCCGCGCCGGCCGACCATCCGCCACTGCATCGGCGTCAGGTCCTGGGCCTCGTCCACGAGCACGTGCGCGTAGCCGTCGTCGTCGATCCGGTGGGTGGGGGGCATCCACGGGCCGGCGCCGGAGCCGTACTCGCGCTCGACCGCGCTGGTCAGCTCCTGGAGGTCACCGCCCAGGAAGTCGTCGAGCTCGTGATCCTCCTCACGGACCCGGTCGGGCACGTCGCCCAGGGCGTAGCGCAGCTCGTCGACGAGCGGGATGTCCTCGACCGACAGCCCGTCACCCTGCCACGACTCGACGAGCAGCCGCTGCTCGTCAGGGTCCATGACACCCTCGGCCACCCGGGCCAGGAACTCGGGATCGCGCAGCCAGCCGAGCACCTCGGGTGCGGTGAGCGGCGGCCACCACGAGAGCGCGAAGTCGACGAACGCCTCCGACGACAGCATGTCGTCGTCGAACGCCTCGCGACCCCGGTCGCGCCCGCGCTCCCCGCGGACCTGGCGCCACATCACGTCGAGCAGCGACGAGGCGATCCGGGGCAGCTGGCGGTTGCGCCGGCCCTGGCTCATCAGCTGGCGGCGGAGCTTGCCCAGGACGCCGCGATCGAGCTGGATCACGTCGTCGCGCCAGAACACGCGGTACTCCTTGGGCGAGCTCGGGGCCTGTTGGCGCGCCGTACGCCGCATCAGCTCGACCATCCGGCCGGAGCCCTTGATCGCGGCCACCGCGGGAACGTCGTGTCGGGTCGCCCGCAGGCCGCCGACGACCTCGCCGAGCGAGCGTAGGGCGACCGCGGTCTCGCCGAGGGACGGCAGCACCCGCTCGATGTAGCGCATGAAGACGCCGGAGGGGCCGACGACGAGGACGCCGCCGGTCTCGTAGCGGCGACGGTCGTTGTACAGCAGGTACGCCGCGCGGTGCAGCGCCACGACCGTCTTGCCCGTCCCGGGGCCACCGGTGATCGTGACCACCCCCTTGGCGGGCGCGCGGATCGCCCGGTCCTGCTCGGCCTGGATGGTGGCCACGATCGAGTGCATCGACCGATCGCGGGCGCGTGAGAGCTGAGCCATCAGGGCGCCCTCGCCGACGATCGGGAGGTCGGTCTCGGCGTCGGCGTCGAGCAGCTCGTCCTCGACCCCGACCACCGTCGGACCGGAGCAGCGCAGCACCCGCCGGCGGATCACGTCGTGCGGCTCGGCCGCGGTCGCCTGGTAGAACACCGCCGCGGCGGGAGCCCGCCAGTCGATCAGCAACGAGTCGCGGTTGTCGTCGCGCAGCCCGATCCGCCCGATGTAGCGCGGCTCGGAGTCGACGCGCTCCTGCAGGTCGAGGCGCCCGAAGACGAGACCCTCGTGCGCGGCGTCCAGCTGGGCGATCCGTCGCGCCGCCTGGAAGACCATCGCGTCGCGCTCGACCAGGCCGCCCTCGTGGCCGAGCGCCCCACGGCCATGGCCCTCGCGCGCGAGGGCGCGCGCGTGCCGCGCAGACCTCTCGAGCTGGACGTACACGCCATCCACGAACGCCTGCTCGACGGCGAGCTCGGCGGCCAACACCTCGTCAGCCAAGGTAACGACTTCTCCTCGGATCCCCGACCGCCCCACGACGGCTCCTGCATTCCGGCAAGTCGCCCATCGTATCCGTTGCGAATGGTCCGCGCCGACCAGACCCGCAGACCGGGCGGCGGTCCTCGGACCACCGCGCGGACCCGTCGGGGGTCGCTATCGCTTCCGGCTCAAGAAGGCCGTCATCGCCTCGCGGGCCTCGTCGGAGGCGAACAGCCGAGCGCTGAGGGCGGCCATGTCGTCGCCGAGGACGTCGATGCGGCGTACCAGATCGGCGTTGAGGATCCGCTTGGACTCCCGCAGCCCCTGCGCCGCGCCGGTCGCGAGCCGGGCGCATACGGTGGCGACCGCGTCGTCGAGGTCGGCGACGGGGACGGCGCGGGTGACCAGCCCGTACGCCGCGGCGTCGGCGCCGGTGAACGTCTCGCCGCCGAGGCTGGTCAGCGCCGCGGCGCGCGGGCTCATCCGGGCATGCACGGTCAGGGAGATGATCGCGGCGGCCAGACCGAGCTTGACCTCGGTCAGTGCGTACGTCGCGTCGTCGGCGCTGATCGCGACGTCGCCGGCAGCGACGATGCCGATGCCGCCCGCCCGGACGGCACCGGCGACCCGGACGACGACGGGCTTGTCCATCGTCACGATCAGCCGCTGGAGGGCGACGATCCGGTGCGCGCCCTCCTCCATGCCGACCGTCGTCGCCTCGGACAGGTCGGCCCCGGAACAGAACACCGGACCCTCCTGGCGGACCAGCACGACCCTCGCGTCGTGGTCCTCGTCGGCCCGCTGCAGCCGCTCGAACAGCTCGGTCACCAGCTGCTGCGACAGGGCGTTGCGGTTGTGCTGCGAGTCGAGGGTGATCGTCGCGACGGCGTCCGCGACGGCGTAGTGGACGAGCTGCTCGGGCATGTCCGGCATCTTGCCAAACGGGGACGCGGGTGACCCGGCCAATCCCCGATCCGCCCCCGCGACGAACCACCTCGTGTGACCACCCCATCGCTTCGCCATCTCCGGTTCGCGCTGTACGGCGTGCTGGCCGCTCTCGCCGGGACCGGCGTGGGCCACCTGGTCGCCGCGCTCACCGACCCGGCGGCGTCGCCCGTGCTCGCGGTCGGCGAGCTGGTCATCGACCACACCCCGACCCCGGTCAAGAACTGGGCGATCGCCCACTTCGGCACCCACGACAAGACGATCCTGGTCGGCTCCGTGCTGGTCGGGGTCCTCGTGCTCGCCGCCGCGGCCGGGCTCCTCGCCCGGCGCGCCTTCCGGTGGGGCGCCGCGCTGCTCGTGGTCCTCGTTGCGGTGGCGCTGTACGCCGCCCTCACCCGCCCCGTCGTCCACCCGGTGGACGCGCTGCCCGGGCTGGTCACGCTGGCGGTCGGGCTCGGGGCCCTGGCCGTCCTTGCGAGGCTCGAGGCCGGCTCACGGCCTCGACGGCGCTCGACCATCGGAGAGCTCGGCTCGAGCGGGGTGAGCCGCCGCGGCGTCCTCGTCGCCGCCGCCGGAGTGGCCGCGGTCGCCGCCGCGAGCGGGTACGCCGGGCGGCTGATCGCCCGCTCCCGCGCGGCCATCGGGGCCATCTCCCTGCCACGGCCGCGGAGCCCGGCCCCGCCGTTCCCCCGGGGGCTCGACGACCGAGTCCAGGGGATCACGCCGTTCCGCACCCCCACCGCCGACTTCTACCGCGTCGACACCCGTCTCAGCCTGCCGATCGTCGACGCCGACTCGTGGTCGCTGAGCATCGACGGCGACGTCCGCCGCGCGCAGTCATGGAGCTTCGACGACCTGCTGGCCATGCCCCTGATCGAGCGCGACATCACGCTGACCTGCGTCTCCAACGAGGTAGGCGGCCCCTACGTCAGCGGTGCGCGCTGGCTCGGCGTCCGTCTCACCGACCTGCTCGACCGGGCCGGCGTCGGCGGCACCGCCGACCAGATCCTCTCCACCGACGTCGACGGGATGACCATCAGCACGCCGCTCGCGCCCGCCACCGACGGCCGCGACGCGATGATCGCGATCGGGATGAACGGCGAGGCGCTGCCGCGCGCCCACGGCTTCCCCGCGCGCATGGTCGTGCCTGGCCTGTACGGCTTCATCAGCGCCTGCAAGTGGATCAGCAGGATGACGCTGACGACGTACGCCGACCGCGCGGCGTACTGGACCGACCGGCACTGGGCCACCGACGCCCCGATCAAGATCGCCAGCCGCATCGACACCCCGAACGGGCTGCACCTTGCATCCGGCAGGACGTTCATCGGCGGCGTCGCCTGGGCCCAGCCCGTCGGCGTCGCGAAGGTCGAGGTGCAGATCGACGGCGGGCCGTGGCAGCAGGCCGCCCTCGGCCCGAGCGCCGGCCAGGACTACTGGCGCCAGTGGTACCTGCCGTGGGATGCGAAGCCGGGCTCGCACCAGATCGCGAGCCGCGCGACCGACCGGAAGGGGAACGTGCAGACCGCGGTCCGCGCGACGCCCTTCCCCGACGGGTCGTCCGGCATCCAGAAGCTCGTCGTCGCGGTGTCCTGAGTCACACGGACGCGCCCATCCACGACAGCCCCCGCTCCGAACCACTGTCGACCGCACATCAACCGAAAGAGGTCACCATGAACACCAAGATCCGACGCACGGGGATCGCCGCGATCGCGCTGGGGGCCACCCTCGGCCTGGCGGCCTGCGGCAGCGGCGACAGCTCGACCACCGCCGCCGGCACCACCGGCTCCGGCGACTCGAGCATGTCCGACCCGGCCGCCCAGACCTTCGGCGACGGCTGCTCGGCCGTGCCGAAGACCGGCGACGGCTCCTTCCAGGGGATGGCGACGGCACCCGTCGCGTCCGCGGCCGGCGCCAACCCGGTGCTCTCCACCCTGGTCACGGCCGTCACCAAGGCCGGCCTGGTCGACACCTTGAACTCCCAGAAGGACATCACCGTCTTCGCCCCGACCAACGACGCGTTCGCGGCCATCCCGCCCAAGACGCTCAAGTCCGTGCTGGCCGACAAGGCCACGCTGACCAGGATCCTGACCTACCACGTGGTGCCGGGCGAGCTCGCTCCCGACCAGCTGGCCGGCAGCCACAAGACGCTCGAGGGCGGCACCCTGACGATCAGCGGCTCCGACCCGGACTTCGTGGTGGGGACGCAGAAGGCGTCGATCGTGTGCGGCAACGTCCCGACGGCCAACGCCACGGTCTACATCATCAACTCGGTCCTGATGCCGAAGATGTGAGACAGGATCACTCCGTGAACCACCTACGGCCCGTGCCGTCCGGCCCGCCCTCCGAGGAGGGCGGGTCGCCGGCGGCACACCTCGCCGAGCTGCTGAAACGAGCCAGCCGGGGAGACGAGGGCGCCTTCGCCGAGCTGTACGACGCCACCTCGGCGCGGGCCTTCGGGCTCGCCGTCCGGGTCCTGCGCGACCGTGCCCAGGCCGAGGAGGTCACCCAGGAGTCCTACCTGGACTGCTGGCGACACGCCTCGCGGTTCGACCCGGCCAAGGGCAGCGCGATCTCGTGGCTGCTGACGATCGTGCACCGCAAGGCGGTCGACCGGGTCCGCTCGGCCGAGGCCTCGGGACGGCGCGACGCGGCGTACGGACATCGCCAGATCACCGTGGCGCACGACGAGACCGCGGAGGTCGCGGCCGCGTCGCTCGAGGCGACCCGGGTCCGCACGGCCCTGGCGGACCTGACCACCAAGCAGCGCGAGGCCGTGGAGCTGGCCTTCCTCGGCGGCTACACCCATACCGAGATCGCCACGATGCTCGAGCTCCCGATCGGCACCGCGAAGACCCGGATCAGGGACGGCCTGATCCGGCTGAGAGACGCACTGGGCGTCGGAGAGGTAGGGACGGCATGAGCGACATCCATGCCCTGTCGGGCGCCTACGCCGTCGACGCTCTCGACGACGCCGAGCGCGCCGAGTTCGAGCAGCACCTGGCGGTGTGCCCCGAGTGCCGCGCCGAGGTGGCGTCGTTCCGCGAGACCGGTGCCCTGCTGTCCGAGACCGAGGCCGTGACGCCGCCGGCATCGCTGCGCGACAGCGTCCTCGCGGGCATCAGCCAGGTGCGGCCGCTGCCGCCGGAGTCCCCGGCGCCGCCGACGCGGCTGTCCTCCTCACACGTCCGCCGCCGCGGGCTGTCGCAGCTGCTCGTCGCGGCCGCCGCGGTGGTACTGCTGGCCGTCGGCGCCCTCGCCTGGCACCCGTGGCAGGACGATCGGGCCACGCTGGCCGACCAGATCCTGCACGCACCGGACGCGGTCAAGATCGTCGAGCGGCTCCCCGGCGGTCGCGGCGAGCTCACCCTGGTGCGCTCGGCCTCGCTCCACCGGGCGGTGCTCGTCGGACACGACGTCCCGGCCGCTCCGGCCGGACGGACCTACCAGATGTGGCTCCAGCAACCCGGCCAGGACATGGTCTCGGCCGGCCTGATGACGCAGGCCGACACGCCGACGGTGCTGATGGGCGATGCGGCGACGGCAGCGGCCGCTGCGGTCAGCGTCGAGCCCGCGGGCGGCTCGCCGCAGCCGACGTCCGACCCGATCGCCGTCTTCGCGCTGAGTGCGCCGTCATCGGGGAACGGGGCGACATGACCACCCCCGCGACCGGCCACCGGCGGATCGCAGTGATCGGGTCCGGCATCGCCGGGCTGACCGCCGCGCACGTCGCGGCCCGGACCGCACACGTCACGCTCTACGAGGCGGACGGCCGGCTCGGGGGTCACGCGGACACCCACGAGGTGGACGGGCTGGCGATCGACACCGGCTTCATCGTGCACAACCGGCGCACCTACCCGACCCTGCTCCGGCTGTTCGCCGAGCTCGGCGTCGCCACGCAGCCGTCGGAGATGTCGATGTCGGTGCGCGACCAGCGCACCGGCCTGGAGTACGCCGGCGCGCGGGGGGTGCGCGGCCTGTTCCCGACCGCGCACAACCTGGCCCGGCCGGCGTACCTCCGCATGCTGCGGGAGGTGCCGCGCTTCCACCGGCGCGCCGCGGCGCTGCTCGCCGACCCGGCCCACGGTGACGGCGGCGACACCACGCTGCGTCGGTTCCTCGCCGAGGTCGGCTTCTCGGCGTACTTCCGCCGGCAGTTCATCGAGCCGCTCGTGGCCGCCGTGTGGTCCTGCGACCCGGCGGTCGCGCAGGACTATCCGGCCCGCTACCTGTTCGAGTTCCTGGGCCACCACGGCATGCTGTCGATCACCGGGTCACCGCAGTGGCGCACGGTCGTCGGCGGCTCGCAGGCGTACGTCGCGCGGGTCGCCGCCCGGCTCGACGACGTGCGGGTCGGCACCAAGGTGACCTCGGTCGTGGAGACGCCCGACGGCGTGCGCGTCACCGACGGCAACGGCCGGACGACGACGTACGACGCCGTCGTGATCGCCACCCATCCCGACCAGGCACTGGCGATGCTCGACGAGCCGACCGCCGCCCAGCGACGCGCACTGTCGGCCCTCCCCTACAGCGACAACGTCGCCCTCCTGCACACCGACACCAGCCTGCTGCCGCGGGCGGAGCGGGCCCGCGCGTCGTGGAACTTCCTGCGGCCACGCGACGAGAGCCGGGCGGGCGTGACCGTGACCTACGACCTGACCCGGCTGCAGCGCCTGCCCACCGAGACCCGCTACCTGGTGACCCTGGGCGGCGAGGGGCTCGTCGACCCCGACTCCGTGATCGCGCGGCGGGAGTACGCCCACCCGATCTACACGCCCGAGTCCGTCGCCGCCCAGCGGGCTCTGCCCGAGGTCGACACCGCGCGGGTCGCATTCGCCGGCGCCTACCACGGCTGGGGGTTCCACGAGGACGGCGCGCGCTCGGGCGCCGCGGCCGTCGCCCGGCTCGGGCTGCCCTGGGACTGTCCCGCGCTGCCGCCGACCGGCATGTACGCCTCCCGCATCCGGCACACCCGACGCCGGCCGTTCCACAAGACCTTCGAGCACCGCACCCACACCTGGCTGGTCGACCTCGACGCCCTGCCCGATCACGGCGTCCTCGGCACGTTCGAGGCGCGCGACCACCTGGGGTCGCCCCGTCGCTCGATCCGCGCGAACGTCGACGCCTTCCTGGCCGAGCGCGGCATCGCCCTGGACGGCGGTCGGGTGCTGATGGCGGCCAACGCGCGCGCCTTCGGCTACTGCTTCAACCCGATCAGCGTCCACTGGTGCTTCGACCGGCAGCAGCGCCTCGCCGGGGTGATCATGGAGGTGCACAACACCTACGGCGACCGCCACGTCTACCTCGTGCATCCCGACGAGCACGGCCGCGCGCGGGTCGACAAGGACCTCTACGTCTCGCCGTTCCACGGCACCGACGGCTGGTACGACGTGCGGGTGCCGGTGCCGGGCGACGACCTGCGGGTCGCGATCGCGCTGCACACCGACGACGGCGCGACGTTCAGCGCGTCGCTGGCCGGTCGGCGTACCGAGGTCTCGCCGCGTCGCGCCGCACCGGCCGCGCTCCGCGGCTCCGCCCTGATCCGCGCTCACGGCATCGCGCTGTGGCTCCGGCGCCTGCCGCTCCAGCCGCGACCCGCCCGCGAACGGGACGACTCGTGACGACCGTCCTCAGCCGCCCCGCGATCGACCAGTGGCCCGACCTCGCTCGGGTGCCGGCCGGGGCCCGCACCACCGTCTCGGCGTACGTCGCGCGTCACCTGTTCACAGCCGCCGTGCGACGGCTCCAGGTCACCGTCCGCCTCGAGGGACGCACCCTCGGGGCGGGCGGCCCGGAGATGGTCGTCCACCGGCCCGAGGAGTTCTTCGCCCGGCTCGGGCGCGGCGCGCTGATAGGGTTCGGCGAGGCCTACCTGACCGGTGCCTGGGACGCACCCGACCTGGGCGCCCTCCTCACGGTGCTCGCGGCCGACCTGCCACGGCTGGTGCCCGACCGCCTGCAGCGACTGCGGGGGCTCGCGGTCGCCCGGCCACCGCGCCGCGAGCGGAGCACGCGCGCGAACTCGCGGCGCAACATCGCCCACCACTACGACCTGTCCAACGAGCTGTTCGAGGAGTTCCTGGACCCGAGCCTGACCTACTCCGCCGCGCTGTTCGAAGGACCGGAGCCGGGCGGCGACCTGGCTCGCGCCCAGGCCCGCAAGATCGAGCGGCTGCTCGACCGCACCGGGGTCACCGCGGGCACGCGCGTGCTCGAGATCGGCACCGGCTGGGGCGAGCTGGCGATCCGGGCCGCACGCCGCGGGGCCGTCGTCCACTCGATCACGCTGTCGACCGAGCAGCAGGAGCTGGCCCGGGCGCGGGTCGCCGCGGCCGGCCTGACCGACCGGGTGCGCGTACAGCTGCTCGACTACCGCGCGCTGGTCCCGGCCGACCCGGGCGACGAGGCGCCGTCGTACGACGTGGTGCTCTCGGTGGAGATGATCGAGGCCGTCGGGCATGACTTCTGGGCCGAGTACTTCACGATCCTCGACCGGGTGACCGCTCCGGGCGGGCGGGTCGGCATCCAGGCGATCACGATGCCGCACCAGCGGATGCTCGCGACCCGACGGACCTACACCTGGATCAACAAGTACATCTTCCCCGGCGGCTTCCTGCCCTCGACCGAGGCGATCGAGCAGCTCACCCGGCGGCACACGTCGCTCCGGGTCGGCGACCGGCTCTCGTTCGGTCCGCACTACGCCGAGACCCTGCGCCAGTGGGACGGCCGCTTCCGCGCGGCTCGCGAGCGGGTGCTCGCGCTGGGCTTCGACGAGAAGTTCCTGCGGATGTGGCACTTCTACCTGGAGTACTCCCGGGCGGGCTTCGCCTCCGGCTACCTCGACGTCCACCAGCTGGTGCTGACCCGGGAGGGGGACGCGTGACCGGGACGGGTGTGTCCGGCACGGGCGTGGCTGCCGAGCTGGCCGTTGCGGCCGCGCCGTTCGTGGGCGGCGAGCTCCCCGTGCGCCTGCTGGTCTGGGACGGGTCGACGGCCGGTCCCGCCGACGCGCCGGTCGTGGAGCTCCGCTCACCCGACGCGCTGCGCCGCCTGCTGTGGCACCCCGGGGAGCTGGGCGCGGCGCAGGCCTACGTGACCGGCGAGCTCCAGGTGCACGGCGACCTCGGGTCGGCGCTCACGAAGGCGTTCGCGGTGGGGCGCGAGCGCGGCGTCACCGGCCGGCCGAGCCCGGTGGCCCTCGCACAGGGGGCGCGAACGCTGCGGGCGCTCGGCGTCCTCGGGAGACCGCCGGCGGCGCCTCGGTCTCAGGCCCGCGTGCGCGGCCGCCTGCACAGCAGGCGCCGCGATCGGCAGGCGATCCGCCACCACTACGACCTCTCCAACGAGTTCTACTCCCTGATCCTCGACCCGGCGATGGCCTACTCGTGCGCCTACTACGGCGACGACTCCGACCAGACGGTCGAGTCGGCGCAGCGCGCCAAGCTGGACCTGGTGTGCCGCAAGCTCGACCTCGCGCCCGGGACCCGGCTCCTCGACGTCGGCTGCGGCTGGGGCTCCCTGTCGCTGCACGCCGCCGAGCACTTCGGCGCGCAGGTGGTCGGCGTGACGATCGCGGCCGAGCAGAAGCGCTTCGCCGACGAGCGCATCGCCCGACGCGGGCTCGGCGGCCGGGTCGAGATCCGGCTGCAGGACTACCGCGAGGTGGCGTCGCCCGGCTGGGGGGATGCGGGAGCCTTCGACGCGGTCGGGTCGCTGGAGATGGGTGAGCACGTCGGCGAGCACGGCTACCCGACGTACGTCGAGGCTCTGCGGCGCGCGGTGCGCCCGGGCGGACGGGTCCTCGTGCAGCAGATGTCTCGCACCGGCAGGCACCCCGGCGGTGGTCCGTTCATCGAGTCGTTCATCGCACCGGACATGCACATGCGGCCGGTCGGCGAGACGATCGCGCATCTCGAGCGCGGGGGGCTGGAGGTGCGCGACGTCCAGGCACTGCGCGAGCACTACGTCCGCACGGTCGGTGGCTGGCTGGAGAGCTTCGAGCGGCACCTGCCGGAGCTGACCGCGCTGGTGGGCGAGGAGGTCGTCCGGGTCTGGCGCCTCTACCTCGTCGGCGGCGCGCTCGCGTTCCGCGAGGGGCGGATGGGCGTCGACCAGATCCTCTGCGTCCGGCCGGGGCGCGAGCACACGCTGCCGTGGCAGCGTGCCTGGTGACCGAGGGCATGATCGGGCGATGATCGACAGCTGGTGGGGGTTGGCGCTGCTCGCGATCGGGGTCGCTGCGGGCGCGATGGTGCTGACGGCGTACGCCGCGCACCGCGCCGGACGGGTCTCGGTCATCGACGTCACCTGGGGGCTGGCGCTCGCCGCGATCGCGGTGGCCGCTGCGGTCGCCGGCACGGCGACGCCCTGGCGGCGCTGGCTGGTCGCCGGGCTGGTTCTGGTGTGGGGCCTTCGGCTGTCGCGCCACATCCTCACCCGCGCGCACGGGCGGGGCGAGGACCCGCGCTACGCGGAGCTGCTCGGCGGCGGCGGCCTGCGGGCCGCGGTGCGCAAGGTGTTCGTGCCGCAGGGCCTGGCGATCTGCCTGCTGTCGCTGCCGGTCCTGGCCGCCGCCAGCGAGGACGTCGCGGTGACGTGGATGGTGTGGGTGGGCGTCGTCGTCTGGGCCGCCGGGGTGCTCTTCGAGGCGGTCGGCGACGCCCAGCTCGCGGCGTACAAGCAGGACCCGGACCGCGGCCCGGTCATGGACCGCGGCCTGTGGGGCTGGACCCGCCACCCCAACTACTTCGGCGACGCCCTGCTCTGGTGGGGCATCTGGCTCGCCGGCGGCGCGGCGACCGGCCTCTGGCCCGGCCTGGTCACGGTGCTCGCCCCGGTCGCGATGACGCACTTCGTCCGCAACGTCACTGGGGCCAAGCTGTTGGAGAAGACGATGTCGCAGCGGCCCGGCTGGGACGAGTACGCCGCCCGCGTCCCCCTCTTCGTCCCCCGCCCTCCTCGCCGCATTTCCGGATAGTCCCCGACAAAGTGGTCGTGATCCGGGTCGAAAGACAGCCATCTCGTCGGGGACTGCCGGTCCAGGGCGACATAGCGTGGTGGGGTGGGAGACGGTGACCCGGTGGCGGAGGCGTTCGCGGCCACCCCGCGGGCGGACTTCCTGCCGGCCGACCAGCGGCGGCGTGCGGCGTACGACGGGCCACTGCCGCTGGGCCACGGCCAGACCAGCTCCCAGCCCCGCACCGTGGAGACGATGCTCCGGCTGCTCGAGGTGCGGCCGGGGCAGAAGGTGCTCGACGTCGGGTCCGGATCCGGCTGGACGGCCGCCCTCCTCGCGCGGCTGGTCGGACCGACCGGACGGGTGCTGGGCGTCGAGCTCGAGGCCGAGCTGGTCGAGCTCGGCACCCGCCACCTCGACGCGGCGGGGGTGCCCTGGGCGAGCATCCACGAGGCGACGCCGGGCGTGCTGGGCCTGCCCGGAGCCGCGCCGTACCACCGCATCCTGGTCTCGGCGATGGCGCGCGAGCTGCCCGAGGAGCTCGTGGAACAACTGCACACCGGCGGCGTGATGGTGGTGCCGGTCGACGGGACGATGCTGCGGGTCTCGCGCTCGATGCGGGGCGTGGGCATCACCCGGCACGGTGCCTACCGGTTCGTGCCCCTCCGCTGATCCTGCGCCGACCCTGGGTGACCGCTACACGCCCCACAGCGCGGCGACGTGTCGGGCATCGGTCCCACAGCAGCCGCCCACGATCTCCAGCGCCGGCAGCCACTGCTCCAGCGCGCGGTGGGACGACACGAGGACGCCCAGGTCACCCTCGTCCAGGGTCTCGGCCTCGTCGAGCTCGGCATGGGTCCGGGTGGAGGCGTTGGCGCGGACGCCGCGGATGCGCTCGACCCAGGGGCCGGGCTCGTCGAACGCCGGGAGCAGGTGCTGCGGATGGGCGCAGTTGACCATGAAGTACGCCGGAGGCGTGTCGGCGTCGACACTCGCCACGGCGTCGCCCAGCGGCGTTCCGTCGAGTAGCCGGCCGTCGGTCTCGACGGTGAACGAGACGGCGGCGGGGATCCCGGCTGCGGCGGACGCCCGCGCCACCCCGAGCGCCTCCCGGGTGTCCGTCAGCGTCAAGGCCGCGACCTCGTCGGCTCCGGCCGCCGCGAACGACCCGATCTGGGCCGCGTGGTACTCAGCGGCCTCGTCGGGTCTCGACGAACTGCCCGGTGCGTCACCGTCCCCGCGTGGCCCGATCGTCCCGATGACCCTGATCGCTGCGACCCGGTCGCTCCACTCACCCGCCAGGTCGCGCAGGAGCTCGATCGCCGCCCGGTTGTCCGCATCGAGCGTCCGCGCGTCGTCACCGAGCAACGCGCCCCAGTCGGGGTTCGCCCGCCAGGTGGGCGACTCCAGCCGTAGCCCGGCTCCGGCCACCTCGGCGATACGCAGGTACCCCTCGTAGTAGGTGCGCAGCAGCGCGCGGCCCTCGTCGGTGCGCACCAGCGGGTACGCCGCGAACTCGGGCAGGTCCACGCCGTGATTGAAGATCAGGTCGGTCTCGATGCCGCCGTCGGTGACGTAGCGCCAGGATGTCGCCACGGTGTCTCCTCCCCCCGAGGACTTGGGAGCAGCGTAGGGTCGGCAGCTCAGTAGCTCTTCGGCAGCCCGAGCGAGTGCATCGCCACGAAGTTCAGGATCATCTCGCGCGAGATCGGCGCGATCCGGCCGGCGCGCGTCGCGACGAGGAGCCCGGCCATGCCGTACTCCTGGGTGATCCCGTTGCCCCCATGGGTCTGGACCGCGCGGTCGACGGCGTCGCAGGCGGCCTCGGCGGCGGCGTACTTGGCCATGTTCGCGGCCTCACCGGCGCCGGCGTCGTCGCCCGCGTCGCACAGCGCGGCCGCCTTCTGGGTCATCAGCCGGGCGAGCTCGATCTCGATCTTCGACTGCGCGAGCGGGTGGGCGATGGCCTGATGGGTGCCGATCGGACCGCGGAACACCGTGCGCTGCCGGGCGTACGCCGCGGCCCGGTCCAGGGCGAACCTGGCCAGCCCCGTCGAGAACGACGCGGCCATGATCCGCTCCGGGTTGAGCCCGGCGAACAGCTGCGCCAGCCCGCCGCTCTCGTCGCCCACGAGGGCGTCGGCGGGGAGCCGCACGTCGTCGAGGAACACCTGGAACTGCTGCTCCGGGCTGACGATCTCCATGGGGATGGGGCGTGCCTCGAGCCCGTCGGCGTCGGTCGGGACGACGAACAGCACCGGCTTCACCTGACCCGTCGCCGCATCCTCGGTGCGCGCGACCACGAGCACGTGGTCGGCCTCGTCGATGCCGGAGATGAAGATCTTGCGGCCGTTGAGCACCCACCCGGCCTCGAGGCCCGAGTCGGTCGCCGGCTCGCGGCGGGCGGACGTGGTGATGTTGTGGGTGTTGATGCCGGCGTCGGGCTCGGTGATCGCGAAGGCCATCGTCCCGGTGCCGTCGGCGATGCCGGGAAGCCAGCGCCGCTTCTGCTCGTCGGTGCCGAAGCGGCTGATGATCGTGCCGCAGATCGCCGGGCTGACGACCATCAGGAGCAGCGGGCAGCCCTGGGCCGCCAGCTCCTCGCATACCGCGGCGACATCACCGATGCCGCCGCCACCCCCGCCGTACTCCTCCGGGATGTTGACGCCGAGGTAGCCGGCGCGTCCGATCTCGAGCCAGAGATCGGTGGTCTTCTCGCCCGCGCGTGCCTTCTGGGTGAACCACTCGCGGCCGTACGTCCCGGCCAGCTTGGCGACCTCGCGTCGCAGGGCCCGCCGCTCGTCGGACTCGGTGTATCTGTTCACTCATCTCTCCTCGTCGGTGTCGTCGGCCGAGACCACGGCCAGGACCTCCCCGGCGGCGACCTGCGCACCGGGGAGTACGTCGAGCGCGGTCACCGTGCCGGCAGCCGGTGCGCGCACGGTGTGCTGCATCTTCATCGCCTCGAGGGTCAGCACGGGCTGGCCCACCTCCACCGACTGACCCTTTGCGACCGCCACGCTGACGACGGTGCCGGGCATGGGGGCCAGCAGGGAGCCGCTCGCCACCGCATCGGCCGGGTCGGCGAACCGCGGCACGAGGGTCAGCGCGACGTGCCCGGACGGCGCGTCGACGTCGACGCGGTCGCCGGCGATCGTGACGGCGTACGTCGTCGACACGCCGTCACGTTCCAGCGTCACCCCGGTTCGGGCGGCGCTGACGACGGTGAGCCCGTCGACGAGGTAGCCGTCCCTGCCGCCCCACCACTCCACGACGATCGGGTCGGGCGGTACCCCGCGAGTCGAGCCGGTCGCGCCGGTCGAGACCAGCGTGCGTTGGGGCTGGCTGACCACGTTGCGCCAGGCGACCGGGATGCCGTGCTGGACTGTCCTGTTCGCCCGGCTCTGCTCCGCGAGGGCCAGTACCGCCGCGACGGCGTGGTCACCGGGCGGCCGTGTGGCGGGCGGCGGATGCTCCTCGAGGAACGCCGTGGACACCTGGCCGGCGCGGAAGTCGGGGTCGCGGAGCAGAGCCACCAGCTGGTCGCGGTTGGTCCGTACGCCGTGGATGCGGGCCCGGGCGAGGGCACCGGCCAACCTGCGCACCGCCCGCTCGCGACTCGGCGCGTGGACGATCACCTTCGCCAGGAGAGCGTCGTAGTACGTCGACACATCGCTGCCGGTCTCCACGCCGGCGTCGACCCGCAGCCCGGCCGCGTCCGGGATCTCGAAGGTGGTCAGCGTGCCGGTCTGGGGGGCGTAGCCGGCCGCAGGGTCCTCGGCGTACAGCCGCACCTCGATCGCGTGGCCCGACGGGGCTGCGAGGTCGTGTGCCGGGGGACGCGCTCCAGCGCGGTCTGGGACACACGACCCTCCTTCCGCGACCTGGAGCTGCAGCGCGACCAGGTCGATCCCGTGCACCTCCTCGGTGACCGGGTGCTCGACCTGGAGCCGGGTGTTCATCTCCAGGAAGAAGAACCGGTCGGCGGCGGGGTCGTAGAGGAACTCCACCGTCCCCGCGCCGATGTAGGAGACCGCCGCGGCCGCCGACCGCGCTGCCTCGTGCAGCGTGACGCGGGTGGCGTCCGGGAGGCAGGGGGCCGGGCTCTCCTCGAGCACCTTCTGGTGACGGCGCTGCAGCGAGCAGTCCCGTTCGCCGTAGATCCCGATCGTGCCGTGCCTGTCGCCCACGACCTGCACCTCCACGTGTCGCCCACGCTCGACATAGGGCTCGACGAAGACCGTTCCGTCGCCGAACGCCGACTCCGCCTCGGCCCGCGCAGCGGCGAGCTCGTCATCGAGACGGTCGAGGTCGTGGACCACGCGCATGCCCCGGCCGCCACCACCGGCGGACGCCTTGACGACCAGCGGCAGGTCGCCCACGGTCGGCGGCTCGGGCACGGTCAGCACCGGTACGCCGGCCGCCCGCATCAGCTCCTTGGCCCGGACCTTCGACCCCATCGCCTCGATCGACTCCGGTGAGGGACCGACCCAGGTCAGGCCGGCCCGGATCACGGCCCGCGCGAAGTCCGCGTTCTCCGACAGGAAGCCGTAGCCGGGGTGGACGGCGTCGGCCCCCGACCGGAGCGCGGCCTGCACGAGCAGTTCGGACCGCAGGTACGTCTCGGCGGGCGCGTTCCCGGGCAGGCGCACCGCCAGGTCGGCCTCGCGGACGTAGGGCAGCACGGCATCGGCGTCGGAGTGCACGGCGACGGTCTCGATGCCGAGGTCGCGACAGGTGCGGAACACCCGGCTGGCGACCTCGGCCCGGTTGGCGACCAGCAACCGGCTGATCATGTGCGGAACACCCCGTAGCCACCGGCGCCGGAGAACGGCTTGTTCTCGATCACCGACAGGCAGATGCCCAGCACCGTGCGGGTGTCGCGCGGATCGATCACCCCGTCGTCGTAGAGCATCCCGGAGAGGAAGAACGGCAGGCTCTGCTCCTCCACGCTCGCCTCGACGAGCTCGCGCATCTGGGCGTCGCCCTGCTCGTCGTAGTCCTGTCCGCGCGACTCCGCAGCCGCGCGCGCCACGATCGAGAGGACCCCGGCGAGCTGGGCCGGGCCCATCACCGCCGCCTTCGCGCTCGGCCAGGTGAACAGGAACCGCGGGTCGTACGCGCGGCCGTTCATGCCGTAGTTGCCCGCGCCGTACGACGCCCCCATGATCACGCTCAGGTGGGGCACCGTGCTGTTGCTGACGGCGTTGATCATCTGGGCGCCGTGCTTGATGATCCCGCCCTGCTCGTACTCAGCGCCGACCATGTAGCCGGTGGTGTTGTGCAGGAACAGCAGCGGTGTGTCGACCTGGTTGGCGAGCTGGATGAACTGGGTCGCCTTCTGAGCCTCCTCGCTGAACAGGACCCCCTGCGCGTTGGCCAGGATCCCGATCGGCCGGCCGTGGATCCGCGCCCAACCGGTGACCAGCGAGGCGCCGTACAGCGGCTTGAACTCGTCGAACGGCCGTGCGTTGCCCGGGCTCGTCCCGTCACAGATCCGCACGATCACCTCGCGGGGGTCGAACGGCTCCTTGAGGTCGCTCGGGATCAGGTCGAGCAGCCCGTCGGGATCGGCGTCCGGCTCGGCCCAACCGTCGGTCGAGCCTGTCGGGACCACGGGCTTGCGCCGGTTGAGTCGGGCGATGATCCGGCGCCCGATCCGGATCGCGTCGCGCTCGTCCTCCGCCAGGTAGTCGGCCAGGCCGGAGATGCGCGCGTGCATGGACGCGCCGCCGAGTGACTCGTCGTCCGCCTCCTCACCGGTGGCCATCTTCACCAGAGGCGGGCCACCCAGGAACACCTTCGCCTGCCCTTTGACCATGACCGTGTAGTCCGACATCCCCGGCACGTAGGCGCCCCCGGCTGTGGAGTTGCCGAACACGAGCGCGACTGTGGGCTGTTTGCGGGCCGATGCGCGGGTCAGGTCGCGGAACAGCCGGCCGCCGGGGATGAAGATCTCCTTCTGCGTCGGCAGGTCGGCGCCGCCCGACTCGACCAGCGAGATGGTCGGCAGGTGGTTCTCCTCCGCGATCTGCGCCGCCCGGAAGACCTTCTTGACCGTCCACGGGTTGCTCGCCCCGCCCTTGACCGTCGGGTCGTTCGCGGTGATCAGGCACTCGACGCCCTCGACCACCCCGATGCCGGTGACCACGCTCGCGCCGACCGCGAAGTCCGATCCCCAGCCGGCCAGCGGGCTGAGCTCGAGGAATGCGCTGCCCGGGTCGACCAGCAGCTCGATCCGCTCCCGCGGCAGGAGCCGGCCCCGCGCGTGGTGTCGGTCGACGTACTTCGGCCCGCCGCCGCCCACGGCCTTGGCCTGCTCGGCGTCGAGGTCCTCGAGCTTGGCCAGCATCGCCTCGCGGTGGGTGGCGCTCATCCCTCGAGGACCGCCTTCATCCGCTCCAGCGTCGTGCGCATCCCGTGCTCGTTGGTGCGGCCGCGCAGCGGCCCGAGCACCGCCCAGTAGGCGCGCATCACCAGCGACGGCTCGATCCGGAAGTACTCGGTGATCCGCGTGCCGTCGCCGTCGGGCTCGAGCCGGTAGCCCCAGTTGTTGAGCGTCATCTCCTTGGTCCCGACCGAGAACTCGAAGACCTCGTCGGGCACGCACCGGGTGACCCGGCACGGCGACCAGTAGGTCGGCCCGACGCCGTTGCGCTTCACGTGACCCTTGAAGTACGCGCCGACCTCCGGACCGGTCGACCCGCGTGTCCATGCGGCCTCGAACGTCTCCGGCGAGAACTCCCCGATCCTGGTCACGTCGCTCACCAGCGCCCACAACGCGGACGGCGGCGCGTCGACGTGGACCGAGACCTCGCGGGTCAGCGGCTTGAGGAACGGAAGACGACTCACAGCAACACCTCCGGGATCTCGACGTACCTCGATCGCGCCCACTCGCCCAGGCCCTTCGCCTGGGGGTCGAACCGGGTCGACGCGGCGACGCCCCGGCCCAGGAGGCCGCCCAGCACGACGTTCAGGCCGCCGAGGTTGGGCAGCGCGAACGTCTCGACCTCGAGCGTCCGGGCTTCGGGCAGGAACGCGCGCACGAAGTCCGGGGTGACCAGCGCGAGCAGCCACGTGACGCGGTCGGCGTACCGCGGCGACCCGTCGTGGGCGACCCACAGGCCGAGGTTGGCGTCGCCGCCCTTGTCGCCGGACCTGGCGAGCACGAACGTGCCCAGCGGGGCTCTCACGCGACCACCTCGGTGCGGCCGTCGGCGTGGTGCACCGTATGGGCGACCGCCGCACGGTCGACGTACTCCGCGCGGTAGACGCCGTACGGCGTGCCGGGCCCGGGCGGCGCGGTCATCGTGAAGCCCGGGTACGACGCGAGCGCGAGCTCGACGACCGCGCCGCTGAACGCGCGGCCCACCGGCTCCGGGGAGGGGTCCTGCACGGTGCACCGCAGCAGCGTCGACGCGCCCTGCTCGGTGTCGGCGTCGGGCTGCGGCAGCGCGCCGAGCGACCAGGTCACTGACGATGCGGTCAGCCGCGGCTCGAGCTGCGCCTGCACCCACGCCGCCTTCTGCGGGACGTGGAGGCCGGTGAGCACGAGCTCGACGTCGTTGCGGTAGCCGCCCAGCTCGTTGGCGCAGACCTTGAGCCGTTCGGGCGGTGCCGACCCGCGGACGCCGGTGATGCCCACCCGGTCGGGACCCTCCTGGCGCAGGCCGATCGTGTCCAGGTGCGTGGTGACGTCGGGTCCGAGGTAGGCCGTCGACTGCACCTCGTACATCAGCTGTGCCGTCACCGTGTCGAGACCGACCAGGCCGCCGGTCCCCGGGTGCTTGGTGATCACCGACGAGCCGTCGGCGGCGATCTCCGCGAGCGGGAACCCCAAGGGTGGAGCCGGTCCGTCGGTCGGGCCGATCGGGAGCATCGTGGCGAACCCGGAGAAGTTCCCACCCGTCGCCTGGCACCCGCACTCCAGGACATGACCGGCGACCGTCGCGCCGGCCAGCTCGTCGTACGCCGTGGGGCTCCACCCGTGCCACCACACGGCCGGCCCGACCACGAGCGAGGCATCCGTGACCCGTCCGGTGACCACGACGTCGGCACCGCCCGCGAGCGCCGCGGCGATGCCGAGGCCGCCGAGGTAGGCGTTGGCGGTGAGGGCGCCGGGGAAGCCGACGGACCGCACGTCGTCGCCGTCGACGTAGGCGACGGACGGCGACAGCCCCTGCCCGGCGGCGATCTCGGCGATCCGCGCGGCGAGTGCCGCCGGGTTGAGACCGCCGGCGTTGCTGACCATCCTGACCCCCCGCTCCAGCGCGAGCCCGAGGCAGTCCTCGACCTGCCGCGCGAACGTGCGGGCGTAGCCGAGGGTCGGGTCCTTCAGCTGGTCACGGCCGAGGATCAGCATCGTCAGCTCGGCGAGGTAGTCGCCGGTGAGCACGTCGAGCGGCCCGTCCTCGAGCATCTCGCGCATCGCGGAGAGCCGGTCGCCGTAGAAGCCGGAGCAGTTGCCGATGCGGAGGGGAGCCGGCTCAGGCATCGCTCGGCCCCCGCCCCGCGCCCGGCAGGCCGGCGAACGCCTGGGTGATGTCCAGCCAGGCGTCGGCCTCGCGACCCGTGGCCACCAGGGTGGTGTCGGCGCGATGGATCCGCTGGGTGACCAGCCGGCAGAAGTCGTACGCCGTGCCGGTCACGGTCTGCGCGGCGGCGTTCGGACCCCAGGACCACACGTCGCCCGACGGCCCGGTCAGGTCGACCCGGAACTCCTCGGCGGGCGGCGAGGTGCCGTGCAAGGAGAAGGCGAAGTCGCGGGTGCGGACGCCGAGGTGGGCGACGTGCCGGATCCGGTCGGTGAGCTCGGGCTCGACGCCGAGCGCCTGGTGGATGTCGAGCCCGTGGGCCCAGGTCTCCATCAGGCGCGCCGTCGCCATCGAGGTCGCCGAGATCGGCGGGCCGTACCACGGCATCCGCTCCCCGTCCGGGAACGTGCGCAGCGTCTCCGCGAGGCGGGTGCGCGCCGTACGCCAGCGCTCGAGCAGGACCGACGGCGCGGCGATGCTCCCGGTGAGCGCGGCCCGGTCCACGGCGTGGTCGGGATCGGCCAGCGCCTCGAGCGACAGGGCGTCCCAGCGCTCCTTGTCGGTGGCCGCGGCGTGGGCGGCCTCGTCGGCCCAGGCGAGGTGGGTGATCTGGGTGGCCACGTCCCAGCCCGGCGCGGAGGTCGGCGTACGCCAGTCCTTCTCGGGGCGGTCGGCGACGAGGGCATCGAGCGCCGCGCTCTCGGCCACGAGGTCGTCGAGGACCCGGTCGCGGACGTCGTTCACGGCAGGGCCCCGTCCAGCGTGCGGGCCCACTGGTCGAGGATCCGGTTGCGGCGACGGCTGTCGTCGCTGATCGTCGCCGCCAGGCCGAGGCCGCGCACCAGGTCGAGGGTCGCCTGCACGAGCTCGCGGACGCCCGGCCGGGACTCGTCGGCGCCCAGGAGGTCGACGGTCATCCGGTGGGTCTCGCGGCCGACCTTCTGCTCGAGTGGCTCGACGGCCTCGAGGAGTGCGGGGTCGGTGCGGGCGGCGACCCAGAGCTCGAGGGCCGCGGTGAACACCGGCGAGGCGAAGTGGTCTCCGAGCATCCGGAGCACGTCCCGGGTGCGGTGGGCCGCGGGCACCGCCGCCGCAGCGGCCGCCAGCTCGACACCCCGGACCTCGGTCAGGTGCTCGACGGCGGCGACGACGAGCGCGTTCTTGGTGGGGAAGTGGTGGAGCTGGGCGCCGCGGGAGACCCCGGCCCGCTCGCTGATCAGCGTGGTCGACGTACGGCCGAAGCCGACCTCCACCAGGCACTCGACGGTGGCCTCCAGCAGCCGGGCCCGCATCGCCCGCGACCGCTCCTCCTGCGGCACGCGGGTCGGGGTGGTCACCCGCCCATCCTCCCGTCGTACAAACAAACAGTCAAACCTGTCTGTTTGTGGTGGAGGAGGTAGTCCCCGACGAAATGGCTGTGTCCCGGCCGGAGATCCGACCGTTTCGTCGGGGACTATCGCTCCACGCGGGCGGTCGGTCGAGCCGGGCCACCAGGGGGAGGCGGCGGCCCGGTCTCGGCGTACGTCCGCGCTGTACCCGGTAGGCACGCGCCGACACGCCGCGGTCCCGGCGGGTCGGCGCGCCCCGTCGCCCGCTCCGGAGATACTCACCCCCATGTCGCACGCCGGACCGCCGCCCCCCGACGAGCCCGACCCTTCGCCCGACCAGCCGGCGCAACCACCGGCGTACAACCCCTACCCCGACAACTGGGAGACCGCGCCGACCGGCGCTCCCGCCTTCCACACCGGCCCTCCTCCCGGGTCGCGCAACCCCTACGGCCAGCCGGCCCCCTACGGGCAGACGGCGGCGTCCAACCCCTACGCCGGCCCGGACACCGCCCGACCGACCTTCGCGTTCGGCGGGTACGCCGGCTGGTTCACCCGGGTGGGCGCCTACCTGATCGACTCCGTCGCCGCCTCCCTCGCCGCCGCCCCCCTGTGGGCCGGCTGGGTGATGAGGCTGCGTGACACCCACGTCGTGCACCAGACCGACGGCAGCGTGGTCCTGCAGCAGTCGGGCACGTCGGCCGGGGCCGGCTTCCTCATCCTGGTCGGGACGCTGACCGGGCTGGCGTTCCTGATCTGGAACGTCGGCCTGCGCCAGGGCCGCACCGGCGCCAGCATCGGCAAGAGCGTGCTCGCGATCCGGCTCGTGAACGCCGACCTCCAGCCGATCGGGCCGGGCTGGGCGCTGCTGCGCCAGCTCCTGCACGTCCTCGACGGGCTGCCCTGCGCCTGCCTCCCGCTCGGCTACCTGTGGCCGATCTGGGACGAGCGCAAGCAGACCTTCGCCGACAAGCTGATGCGGTCGTTCGTGATCCAGGCGACCACCGAGGTCGGGCGTCCGTTCGCCCCGTGACCGTTCTGCTCACAGCAGAACCCGGCGGCCAGGGCTGCGTCCTCCGCCTAGGATCGGCCCATGGGTGACGTCGTCCCGCTGCCGGTACGCCGGGAGCCGCCGCAGGAGCGTCCGAGCACGGTCGAGCCGCTCTGGCGCGAGTCGGTCGGTCGCGAGCTCCGCGAGGAGCGGCTCGACTCCGGACAGCGACTGGTCGACGTCGCGGAGCAGGCCGGAGTCTCCCCGCAGTACCTCTCGGAGGTCGAGCGTGGCCTGAAGGACCCCTCCTCGGAGCTGCTGGCCGCGATCGCCGGCGCGCTCGGGCTGAGCGTCGCGGAGCTCGCGACCCGCGTGGCCTCGACGACCGTCGACTCTCAGTCACCGGTCTGCCTGGCGGCCTGAGCCGCGACCGACCGGGGCACCGACGGGGGCGCGTCGCGCTCGGTGATGACCGCGTCGACCACGCCGTAGTCCTGCGCCTGCTCCGCGGTGAGCACGAGGTCGCGCTCGGTGTCCTCACGGATCCGGGCCGGACTCTTGTCGGTGTCGCGGGCGAGCAGGTCCTCCAGCAACGAGCGCACGCGCTCGATCTCGTCGGCTTCGAGGATCAGGTCGGGGATCGTGCCCCGACCCTCGGCCGCCGGCGCGTGCAGCACCACCCGCCCGTGACGCAGGATCTGCCGACGACCTCTCGCGCCGCCCGCGAGCAGCACCGCCGCCGTTGCCACGGCCTGGCCGACACAGGTGGTCTCGACCGCGGGCCGGACGAACTGCATGGCGTCGTAGATCGCGAGCATCGCCGGGATGGAGCCGCCGGGCGAGTTGAGGTAGAGGTTGATCGGCGCTTCGGGGCTCTCCGACTCGAGGTGGATCAGCTGAGCGATCACCGTGTTCGCGACGCCGTCGTCGATCGGTGTGCCCAGGTAGATGATCCGGTCGGCCAGCAGGCGGCTGTAGACGTCGACGGTGCGCTCCCCACGGTTGGTCTGGGTGGTCACGTAGGGGATCGGGTAGCTGCTCATGACGCCCCATCTCCGGGCAGGCCCAGCCCGAGCGGGCGGGCGGGCGGCGTACGCACCTGGTCGACCGAGCTGACGAGGTGGTCCACGAAGCCGTAGTCGAGAGCCTCGTCGACGCTGAACCAGCGGTCGCGCCGCGAGTCGCGCTCCACGGTCTCGACGCTCTGCCCGGTGTCGGCGGCGATCAGCGACAGCACGGTGTCCCGCGTGTGCCGCAGGTCGTCGGCCTGGATCGCGATGTCCATCGCCGTCCCGCCGATTCCCGCGGAGCCCTGGTGGAGGAGCACGCGGGCGTGCGGCATCGCATAGCGCTTGCCCTTCGTGCCGGCGCTCAGCAGGAACTGCCCGGCGCTGGCCGCGATGCCCAGGGCCAGCGTGGACACGTCGTTGGGGATCAGCGTCATCACGTCGCGGATCGCCAGCATGGCCGGCACGGACCCGCCCGGCGACCCGATCCAGAGGTGGATGTCGGCCCGCGGGTCGCGCGCCGACAGCACCATCAGCCCCGTGCAGAGCCGGTTGCCGAGCGTCTCGTCCAGGACGCCTCCCATCACCAGGGTGCGCTGGTCGAGCAGTCCCGCCGCGAGCTCGTCGTCGATCCGGCCCCAGGCCGTCGTCTCGGTCATGGGACCACGGTGGCACCCGGCGTACGCCGACCGAAGGGGCCGCTGCCGAGAGCGGATCCGCCCTGCGACGATCCGCTCCCGGCGGAACCGGGCCCGGTGCCTCTACCGGTAGGTCACCAGCTCCCGCGGCAGGTGCGAGTGCTCGTTGAACGACAGCAGCCGGCGGCCGGTCGGGCCCTCGATCACGCGGGTGACCGAGGTGTTCACGGTGACGGTGTTGAAGGACGTCCACAGCCGGGCGCGGGCGTCCCGGGGGTCGACCAGCCGGGCGCAGAGCACGGCGATCGGGCCACCCGACGTGATCGCGACCGTCGTCCCCTCACCTGCGAAGACCCGGTCCAGAGCCTCCCGCGTGCGGCGCAGGAACGCCGGCCACGGCTCGTCGTACTCCGCGTCGTGGCGGCCCCCCGACCAGCGCGCCGTCGCCTCCTCGAAGACCTGCTGGAAGGCCCGCCGGTCCGACAGGTCCCGCCCGGCGGCGGCGCGAGCGACCAGGCCGACGTGGTCGAACTCGGTCCAGCCGGCATCGGGCTCCGGGGTCACCGACCAGCCGCCGCCCTCGACCATCGCGACCGCGGTGTCGCGCTGACGGCTCAGGTCGCCGTGCACCAGGGCGGCCGGCTCGACGCCCTGGGCGGCCAGCGCGCGTCCGAGCAGCCGGCTCTGCTCGACGCCCGCCTCGCTGAGCACGTCGTAGTCGTCGGCGCCGAAGGACGCCTGCCCGTGCCGGACCAGCAGCACCAGCCCCATCAGGCGTGCACGATCCGGCGGGTGCGGTGCTCGAGGTAGCGCACCGCCTCCCCGAAGCCGGCGTACGCCGGGTTGGAGGTCTGGCCGTGGACGAACCGGTACCAGATCTGCTGGAGGATCACCGCGAGCCGGAACAGTCCGAACGCCTCGTAGAACCGCCACCGGTCCGGCTCCATCGCGAAGCCGCGGCGGTCGCAGTACCAGTCGACGACCCGGTCTCGGGTCCACATCCCCGGCGCCGTGGTCGGCTGCCGGCGGAACTGCCGGAAGAACGCGTCGTCGTCGGCCTGGACCCAGTAGGCCAGGGCGCCGCCGAGATCCATCAGCGGGTCACCGACGGTCGCCATCTCCCAGTCGAGGACGCCGCTGACCCGCGGCTCGTACCCGGGGCCCGACCCCGGGTCAAGCACCAGGTTGTCGAAGCGCCAGTCGTTGTGGATCAGGCACTGCCCGGCATCGGCGGGGCGGTGCACCTCGAGCCAGGCGGCGAGGTCGTCCCAGTCCCCGAGGTCGTCGGTGGCGGCCCGGGCCAGCCGGTCGGTCCAGCCCGCGACCTGCCGGGCGACGTATCCCTCGCCGCGGCCGAGCCCGGCGAGCTCCGGAACGGCGGAGACATCGATCTCGTGCAGCCGCACCAGCGCCTCCCAGGCATGGCCGCACAGCCTCGACGCGGCGTCCGGGTCGAGCCCGACGGTGAGCTCCTTGCGCAGGACCAGCCCGTCGAGCCGCTCCATCACGTAGAAGTCCGAGCCGAGCACGGACGCGTCACGGCACAGCGCGACCATGCCGGCGACGTAAGGGTAGACGGGTCCGAGCGCGCGCTGGATGAGGTACTCGCGGCCCATGTCGTGCGCACCGCGCGCCTTCGCGCCGCTCGGCGGGCGTCGCAGGATCAGGTCGCTGTCGGGCCAGTGCAGCAGGTAGGTCAGGTTGGAGGCGCCGCCGGGGAACTGACGGACCTCGGGCTGCCCGTCGGGGACTGCGGCACCCTCGGCGTGCTCGCGGAGCCAGCCGACGACCGCGGCGACGTCGACCGCGTCCTCCGGGCGTACCGGACGCGACTCGTCGGGCGTGCTCACCGGCCCAGTATGTCCGGCCCGGCAGGACCCGCCGGCGGGCCCGGCCGGGGTCAGCCCGACGGTGTCATGAAGTCGTCCGACAGCCCCCGGTCGCCGCCGCGCGGCGGCCCGACATAGGCGGTCACCCCGCCGACCGCCCAGTCACGCACGGTGGTCGGTGACATCGGGACCGACCGGCCGCCGGCGGTCACGATGCGTCCGCAGCCTAGGTTCGCGACGTCCCACCGGGTGCCGCCGCGGCTGTTCAGGCCGAGAGCGACCCACCTTCCGCTGGGCGTCGGACAGCGAGCGCCGCGGCCGGTCGGTGCCGGGTCGACGTGCCCGGCGTACGCCGTCGCCGAGGGCCGCGGCCGTGACCCGGAGTACTCCAGGAGGGCCACGCCGGTGTCCTGCGAGTACACGCACACCGACAGGGAGTCCGGCTGGAGGTCCCGCGGACCGGCGACCGGCCGGGCCACGACCGCGGTGGGGCAGCCGTTCGCGTCGACGTCGACCTGCTCGACGCTGCCGAGGATCTGCCGGCGCAGCGTCGAGGAGCGGCTGAAGACGCTGACGTGCTGGTCACCCACGGCTCGGGTCTCGGCGACGGTCGACTCCACCCCCTTCACGCCCGCGGCCAGCGGCGAGTCGAACCACACCGCGTCGGCCCGGGGTATCGTCCCGGCCGATCCCCACGGCACGCAGCGCTGGGTCAGCACCGCGGGCCGGCCGACGAACGGCGTCAGTGCGGAGACGTACGACGAGTCGTCGGCCGGCGAGAGCACCGCTGCCAGGTCGGTGCCGCAGGAGCCGAGGTGCCGCCGGCCGGAGAAGATGGCGGACCGCATCGGCGAGCCGCCCCAGCCCCACGTGTCCGGCACCTGCAGCTGCACTCCGGCGTACGACTCGTACCGCCAGGTCCGGGGGACGTCGACCCTGGGGTAGCCGATCGCGCCCTCCGGCGTGCGCGACTCGTGGGCGACGTAGGCCACGCCGCCGAGCACGGCGATCACCGCGAGCACGGCGAGCCAGATCCTCGACCGGGTGCCGCCACCGGCGGCCGGGGCGCCGATGTGCGGTGGTCGCGTCGGCAGCTGGGTGGAGGCCGAGCCGGCCCGGGCCACGAGTTGTCGACGGACGTCGGCCGACTCGGCCGAGACCACTTCCCGGCGGGGGTCGGCGAGCCCTCGCCGGAGATGGCGGCGTGCGGCGGACTCGGAGCAGTGCAGGACCTCGGCGATCTCGGCGTCGGAGCGCCCCTCCAAGACCCGCAGGACGACGGCGCCTCGGCGGCGCGTGGCGCAGGCCCGCACCACCTGACGGCGTGCCTCGAGGTCGGGGTCGTCGCGGACGACCCGCGACCAGGAGCCGCGGATCCGCTCCAGGGCGCGGGCGACGGCGACATCGGCGGTTCGGCCGTCACCGCAGATGGCTGTCGCGAAGGCGAGCAGCGAAGGTGCCCGCGCCGCGGACCACTCGTCGTACCCGGCCGTCATGGGTCCACGATGCCTCAGGGATGCCCGGGGCGGGGCGTTTGTCGCGGGACCGCTATCCGCTCCCGCTGCCGCTGTCGAGCCGTCCGGGCGTGCGGTGCTTGGCGAGCTCGAGCCGGGCCACCATCCCCCGGTGCACCTCGTCGGGACCGTCCGCGAGCCGCAGCGACCGCGCGCTGACGAAGGCGGCCGCCAGGGGGAAGTCGGCGGACATGCCGCCGCCCCCGTGCAGCTGCAGCGCCATGTCGATGACCTGCTGGGCCATGGCCGGCACCGCGACCTTGATCGCGGAGACCTCGCCGAGCGCCTGTGCCGGCCCGCCCCGGTCGAGCTTCCACGCGGCGTCGAGCACCAGCAGCCGCGCCTGGTCGATGGCGATCCTGGCGTCCGCGATCCGCTCCCGGTTGCCCCCGAGGCTCACCAGCGGCTTGCCGAACGCCGTGCGCTCGAGGCCGCGGCGGCAGGCCAGCTCCAGGGCGAGCTCGGCCAGCCCGACCAGCCGCATGCAATGGTGGATCCGGCCCGGCCCGAGCCGGCCCTGGGCGATCGCGAAACCGTCACCGGGCCCGGAGATCACGTTCGACAGCGGCAGACGGACGTCGGCGAAGGACACCTCCCCATGCCCCAGCGGCTCGTCGTACAGACCCATGGTGGGCAGCATCCGCTCGACCCGCACGCCCGGGGCGTCGATCGGGACCAGCACCATCGAGTGCCGGCGGTGCCGGTCGGCGTCGGGGTCGGTGACCCCCATGAAGATCAGGATCCGGCACTCGGTGTTGCCGACGCCGGTCGACCACCACTTGCGGCCGTTGACCACGATCTGGTCGCCCTCGACCACGCAGGTCGCGGCCATGTTGGTCGCGTCGGACGACGCCACCTCGGGCTCGGTCATCGCGAACGCCGAGCGGATGCGCCCGTCGAGCAGCGGCTCGAGCCACTCCGCGCGCTGCTCAGGAGACCCGTAGCGCAGCAGCACCTCCATGTTGCCGGTGTCGGGCGCGTTGCAGTTGAACACCAGCGGCGCGATCGCCGACCGGCCCATCTGCTCGGCCAACGGCGCGTAGTCGACGTTGGTCAGCCCCTCGCCGCCGTCGGTGCCGAACCGCGCGGCGTACTCCCCGGCGTGCTCCCGGGGGAGGAACAGGTTCCACAGCCCCTGCGCGCGGGCCTTGGACCTCAGCTCGGCCAGGATCGGCAACGGCGTCCAGGGATCGCCGGTACGGCGCGCCTCGGCCAGGTCGAGGTGGTAGCCGGCCTCGACCGGGATGATCTCGGCCGCCATGAACTCGGCCACCCGGGCGGTGAGCTCGGCGGCCCGGGGCGACGGGGCGAAGTCCATGTCCCGACCCTAGTGTCGGGCGACGTGGGTCAGGCGGCGACGGTGCTGACCACGCGGGCGCGGACGACCGGGTCCTGCCAGCGGTGCCGGGTGCGGAGCAGGCGGGTGGCCGACCACATCAGGCACGGGATGGCGATGATCAGCGAGAGCCGCCAGTCGGGGACGTGCGCGCTGCCCGAGAAGAGCAGCCCGGTGAACGTCGTACTGGTCGCCAGCCGGGCCGAGTACCCGACCATCGCCGCCGGTGGGGCGGGAGTGGCGCGGGCCGACCGGAGGTCGACGGGGTAGGGGTGCTTCAGCGACCAGCGCAGGGATCCCCCGACCACCTGGAGGGTGACCACGACCAGGGTCGCGACCAGGGCCGCGAGCTCGTAGGAGGTGGGGATGCCGGCGCGCAGCGCACCCACCAGCACCGTGATCATCGAGGCCACACCGAGGAACTCGGCGAGCACCACGGTGCGCGCGTCGAACAGGACCGTCGGGGACGTCGGGAGGTTCTCGCGCCACAACGCGCCGCGACCGTCGAGGCACCAGGCGTTCACCCCGAACAGCAACGCACCACCGGAGGCCACCAGCCCCGGCAGGATCGTCATCTCCGACCACTGCAGGTTGCCGAACAGCGCCACCAGGCCGGGCCCGACCGCGAGGACCAGCACGCCGCGGCGCATCGGCACCGAGCGCCACACCGACGCCCGGTCGGTGCGGATCAGGATCCCGAGCACCGAACGGGGCATCGGCCGCGGCTCGTGCTGGTCGGTCTCCATGCGCTGCTCGTCACGCGGCATCCGCCTGGCCGCCAGGTGGGCGGGAACGGCACCCATCGCGATCGCGACGACGGAGCCCACGACGAGCACCGCGGCCGTCAGCGCCCAGCGCCAGGTCAGGCCGCTGAGGGCTCCGACGACGAACCACACCGTGGGCACGCGGTCGAGCAGCGGGCCGGTCCGGCCCGCTAGCTGCACCGCGCCGGCCCCCAGGCCCAGCGCGACCAGCAGGGATCGGGTGATGGCGATGCCACGCGGTCCGCGCCGGATCGCCTCCATCGCCCACGCGACGACCTGGCCGCACGCCGTGCTGAAGACCAGCCAGAGCACGACGATCACCTGAGCCAGGGCGAGCTTGTCCAGCGGGGCGACGTAGGCGACGGAACCGAGCAGGATCCAGGCCTGGATCATCCAGGCGATGTTGAGCGGGGCCAGCAGCAGCGCGCCGAGGTGGTCGGTGGTGGGGCTGATCGGGTACGGCGACGCCTGGTCGCGCGAGATCAGCTCCCGTCCGCCGCCGGACGCGATGGCCGAGGCCATGTTCAGCAGCAGGATCCCGGCCATGCCCGAGGGCACCAGGAGCAGGATGTCGAAGGCCCTGCCGGCGCCCCGGGCTCCCGGCAGGAAGGCCGGCACGATCGCCGCGCTGAGGGTGATCGCCAGGAACACCAGCGACAGCACCCGTGCCAGGTGCCGCCGGCGTACGCCCTGCCGACGGAACCAGAAGAGGATGGCCACGTCACCGAGCGCGCGGCGCGCGGCGGCCACGTAACCGGGCCTCCGGTCGCCGGTGGTGGGGCCGTGGTCGATGCCGTCGTCAGTCGAGGAGAGCGCGGTAGGCACGGGCCCCCTCCTCGCCGGACATCTCCCCGGCGTCGACCGCAGCGACCCGCGATCCGCCACGCAGCACCAGGGCCGTGCCGCACGCCTGCACCGCGAGGTCGCGCAGGTGGGTCGAGAGCAGGATCGTGGCTCCGCGCGCACGGGCGTCGGCGATGATCTCGAACGTCGCCTCGACGCCGATCGGGTCGACGCCGTCGAACGGCTCGTCCAGCAGGAGGACCTGGGGCTGGTGCATCGCAGCCAGCACGACCGACAGCCGCCGCCCCATGCCGTGGGAGAAGCCACCGGTCACCCGGTTCATCACGTCGCCGAGCTCGAACCGCTCCAGCAGGTCGCGGCCACGTTCCTCCCAGCCGTCGAGGCGGCGGAGCCGGGCGCTCAGCTGCAGGTGCTCCCACGGCGTCGCCCGGGGCACGAGGCCGCCGACGTCGGGGCAGTAGCCGGTGAGCTGCTTGATCGCGAGCGTGTCCTTGCGGATGTCGAGCCCCGCGATCGTCACCGTGCCGGCGGTCGGCGGTACGACGCCGGCGAGCACCCGCATCGTGGTCGACTTGCCGGCGCCGTTGCGGCCGAGCAGGGCCGTGGCCTGCCCGGCGTACGCCTCGAGGTCGATGCCGGCCACGGCCTCGACCTCACCGAAACGCACGTGCAGGCTGCGCACGTCTACGACGGGGGGTTGGCTCACGCGGAGAATCCTCTCAACCTCTCCGCGATCTGACACCGAAACGGTAAAAACTTCATCCATCCGGGCCACGGGGCCCGACGCTCAGTGGGTCGTCGGGATCAGCCGCGGTAGCCCTGCAGGGCATCGAGGCCGCGGTCGAGGAACGCCTTCTCGCCGAACGTGTTCACCTTGAAGAACAAGGCCTGGCTCCCACCTGAGCTGATCATCGTGACCGCCATCTGCCGGGCGACGGCCAGGATGCTGACGGTCAGGCTCACCCGGTTGCCGCCGAGCGCGCTGTAGCGCTCGTAGACGCGGACCACCATGCGGGCGTCGCCCAGGGTGTGGTCGGACCCGTCCTCGAGCTTCGCGGTGACGCTGCCACCCGGGATCGCCCGGTCCAGGTGCGCGACCAGCGCGTCGACGTCGCCGGGCAGGACGTCCTCGTAGTGCGACATGCGAGCAGGCTAGGGCCACGGCGGGCCCGCTGGCGGCGCAGGCTGCCGATCAGAGGGACAGGAGGCGTCGTACGTCGGCCGCGGCCCGGTTCCCGCTGGCGACGGCACCGTTGAGGGTGCCGGCGAGGGTGCCCGCCGTGTGCTCGCCCGCGAGCACCAGCGCTCCCTGCGGTCGGCGTAGCGCCTCGTCGACGTCCGCCTCCCAGCCCACGCGTCCGTAGGAGTAGGCGCCGCGGGTCCAGGGTTCGCCGTCCCATCGGGTGACCAACGCCGAGCCGGGCTCGAGGGAGAGATCCGGACGTTGCCGTTCCAGCTGGTCGATCCAGCTGGGCGCACCACCATCGAGGTTCAGCGACTCCTGGACAGCGCTTCCGCCCGCGAACGCGCTGACCGCCCGAACGCTCGTGGTCGCGGTCTCGTCCATCGAGTTCCACGACCACCAGGAGGCCTGCGAGGCCTGCTGCGCCCGTGGAGGCGCACCGGCGATCAGGCCGGCCGAGAGCTTCGCGGCATGCCCGAAGCCGAGCTGATCCAGTGCCCGTGCCCACGGCTCCGGCAGCCCGTGCCGCCAGTCGATCGAGCTCAGCAGCGGCATCGGTACGGCGAGGACTGCTGCGTCCGCGGCGAGCTCCGACCCGTCGCTGCGCGCGATGACGACGCGCCCGCTGTCCGTGGCGACCCCCACCGCTGCCGACCCGAGCTCCACACTGGGCTCGAGGCGCGACCACAGCTCCGTCGCGATGCGCTGGTTGCCTCCCCGGGCCCTCGCCGCGTGCTCGAAGGGCACCTGATCGGCATCCAGCAGGCCGTGGCGCGCACTCGCCTCCGCCGGGTCCGCAGCCAGCGACGTCACGAAGCGCCTGTAGGCCGGCTGGGATCGGAACGACGAGCCCAGGGCCGAGGCGAAGGCCTCGTCGACGGCGAAGTCTGCCCCGTGACGGGCCAGGCGGCTCCGGGAGTAGCGAGTCACCTCGGCCATCGCGGCCTGGATCTCGGCTGCCGTGGGGGTCTCGCCATCGATGGGCCTGCGGTGGAAGGTGACCCCGTGCGGGATCAGCGGGATGGAGAGCTCGGCGCACAGCCCACGGATCGCGTGGTGGTCGATCTCGATGAACTCACCACCTCGTTCGACCACGGCACCGTTGTCCAAGGTGTGGGAGAACGCCCGACCCCCGACCCGGTCTCTCGCCTCGAGCACCCTGACCTCGACACCCGACCGGTGCAGGGACCACGCCGCCGTCAGACCCGCGAGCCCGGCCCCGACGACGACCACGTTCATCCCTGGATCCTGTCGCATGCGCAGCGCGGGAGCGGATGCGTCTCGACATGGTGATGCCTCAGGCCGGGAAGCGCTCACCCTTCGCCGCCAGGTCGCGGAGGTACGCCGTGGGACGGAACCGCTCGCCGTACCGGTCGGCGAGCTCCTCGGCGCGCTCCAAGAACGCGTCCAGCCCGATCGGGCCGACTCCCTCGCCGTGCTCGTCGACGGCCTGGTAGCCGGTCATGAACTGCGCGGCACCGCCGGAGTTGGCCGGGAAGCCGATCCCCATGATCGAGCCGATGTTGGCGGCGGCGGCGGACTCGATGACGCCCTCCTCGAAGCAGGCTGCGGTCTCGAGGGCCTCGATGAACATCATCCGATCCTTGACGTCGGCGAAGGGGATCTGCGTCTGCGCGACCGGGAAGACCTCTGCCAGGCCGGGCCACAGGTGAGTACGCCGACCGTCCTCGTAGTCGTAGAACCCGGCCCCCTTCAAACGCGACGGACGCCCCAGGTCGATCATCGTGGACACCACGGCGCCGCCGGGGTGCTCGTCGTACGGCGTGCCCTCGCGCTCGGCAGCGTCGCGCGTGGCCTGGGCGATCTTGGCCATCAGCTCCATGTTCAGCTCGTCGCTGAGCTGGAGCGGCCCGACCGGGTAGCCGTCCTGCAGCGCCGCCCGCTCCAGGGACATCGGCGGGACGCCCTCGGCGAGCATCGCCAGGCCCTCGTTGACCATCGTGCCGATGACGCGCGAGGTGTAGAAGCCACGGCTGTCGTTGACCACGATCGGGGTCTTGCGGATCTGCAGCACCACGTCGTAGGCCTTGGCCAGCGCGGCTTCGGAGGTCTGCTCGCCCTTGATGATCTCGACCAGCGGCATCTTGTCGACCGGGCTGAAGAAGTGCAGGCCGATGAAGTCCCCGGGCCGGTCGACGGCCGTCGCCAGCTCGGTGATCGGCAGGGTCGAGGTGTTGGAGGACAGCAAGGCGTCGGGGTTCACGTGCGGCAGCACCTCCGCGAACACCTGGTGCTTGAGGGTGGGGTCCTCGAAGACGGCCTCGATCACCAGGTCACAGCCGGCCAGGTCGGCCGGGTCCGCGGTCGGCGCGATGCGGGCCAGCAGCGCGTCGGCCTTCTCCTGGGTCAGCTTGCCGCGCTCGATGCCCTTGGCGTTGAGCCTCTCGCTGTACCCCTTGCCGCGCTCGGCCGCCTCCGGCGAGACGTCCTTGAGCACGACCTGCATCCCGGCACGCGCGCAGGAGTAGGCGATCCCGGCGCCCATCATCCCGGCGCCGAGGACGCCCACCTTGGTGGCGGTGAACCGCGGAGCCTCCGGACGCAGCTTGTTGATCGCCTGGAGATCGAAGAAGAAGGCCTGCGTCATGTTCTTGAAGTTCTGACCGACGATGAGCTTGGTCAGGTAGCGGCTCTCGATCCGACTCGCGGTCTCGAAGTCCACGCCGGCGCCCTCGACGGCGGCTGACAGGATCGCGCGCTGCGCCGGGTAGACCGCGCCCTTGGTCTGCTGGCGCAGCAGCGCCGGGAACGCCGGCAGGAACGCCGCCAGCTCGGGTGACTGGGGCGTGCCTCCGGGCATCCGGTAGCCCTCTCGGTCCCACGGGTTGGAGGTCTCGTCCGGGTGGTCGCGGATCCAGGCCTTGGCCGCCGGGACCAGCTCGTCGCGCGTGGGGACGAGGTCGTCGACCAGCCCCTTCGCCTTGGCCTCGGCGGGCTTGAAGCGGGTGCCGGGAAGCAGCACGTCCATGAGGGCGGACTGGATGCCGAACATCCGCACGGTGCGGGTCACGCCACCGCCGCCGGGCAGGAGGCCCAGGGTGGCTTCGGGCAGCCCGACGACCGCAGCCGGGTCGTCGACGAGGAGGCGATGCCGGCAGGCCAGCGTGATCTCGTAGCCTCCGCCGAGGGCCGCGCCGTTGATGGCGGCGACCACCGGCCGCGGCAGCTTCTCGAGTCGGCGCAGGTCGGCCTTGATCGCCTCCATCCCGGCGAAGACGGTCGCGGCGTCATCGGGCGTCGCCTGCATCATCAGCCCCAGGTTGCCGCCGGCGAAGAAGGTCTTCTTGGCGCTGGTCACCACGACGCCCGTGAGGTCGTCGAGCCCGTCGTACAGCCGCTCCACCGCGGCGTGCATCGACCGCTGGTAGAGCTCGTTCATGGTGTTGGCACTCGCGGTGGGGTCGTCGAGGGTGAGGGTGACGATCCCGTCGGCGTCGCGCTCGTAGCGGACCGCGGTGCCCTCCTCGGTCGAGTGCGCCGCGTCGGTCGAGCTTGTCGAGACCAGGTCGGTCATCTGTGATCAGTCCTTCTGCTGGAGGTATTCAGACGAGCTCGACGATCGTGGCGACGCCCATCCCGCCGCCGATGCAGAGCGTGGCGAGGCCGCGGCGCAGGTCGCGCCGGCGCAGCTCGTCGACCAGGGTGCCGAGCAGCATCGCGCCGGTGGCGCCCAGCGGGTGGCCCATGGCGATCGCCCCGCCGTTGACGTTGGTGACCTCGTGGGTGATGCCCATGTCCCTCATGAAGCGCATCGCGACGGCGGCGAACGCCTCGTTCATCTCCCACAGGTCGATGTCGCCGACCTCGAGCCCGGCCTTGGCGAGCGCCTTGCGCGCGGCGGGGGCCGGACCGGTCAGCATGATCGTGGGGTCGGCGCCGGACACGGCGGTCATCACGATCCGGGCGCGGGGGGTCAGGCCGACGTCGGTCCCGGCCTGTTCGGAGCCGATCGCCACGAGTGCGGCACCGTCGACGATCCCGGAGGAGTTCCCGGCGTGGTGGACGTGGTCGATGCGCTCCACCCAGTGGTACTTCTCCAGCGCCACGTCGTCGAAGCCCGCGTCCTTCCCGAGCGAGGCGAAGCTCGGCTTGAGCGCGGCCAGCCCCTCCACGGAGGTGTCGGGGCGGATCAGCTCGTCGTGGTCCAGCACCGTGACGCCGTTGACGTCGGTGACCGGGACGACGGCATCGGCGAAGTAGCCGTTGGCCCAGGCCTTGGCGGCGCGGTGGTGGGACTCGGCGGCGTAGGCGTCGACGTCCTCGCGGCTCCAGCCCTCGAGGGTGGCGATCAGGTCGGCGCCGATGCCCTGGGGCACGAAGCCGGTGGTGAGGGCGGTCGCCGGGTCGGCCGCCCAGGCGCCGCCGTCGGAGCCCATCGGCACCCGGCTCATCGACTCGACCCCGCCGGCCAGGATCAGGTCCTCGAAGCCGCTACGGACGCGGGCCGCGGCCTGGTTGACGGCCTCCAGACCCGAGGCGCAGAAGCGGTTGAGCTGCACGCCCGCCACGGTCTCGGGGTAGCCGGCCACGAGCGCGGCGGTCTTGGCGATGTCGCCGCCCTGCTCGCCGATCGGGGTGACCACGCCCAGCACCACGTCGTCGACGCGCCCGGTGTCCAACGACGGGTTGCGCACCTGGATCTCGCGCAGCAGCCCGACGATCAGGTCGACCGGCTTGACCTCGTGGAGCGAGCCCACCGCCTTGCCCTTGCCGCGCGGCGTACGCAGGTGGTCGAACAGGAATGCTTCCGCAGGTGCAGCCATACCTCGATTGTGACACTCTTACTGTCATGGTCGTCAAGGAGGACGAGCTCGCTGTGGGAACGGTCACGCTGGTCACGCTCGAGGAGCTGACCGACCGGGTCGGGATGAGCGTCCGCAACGTGCGCTTCTACACCGCCAAGGGACTGGTGCCGCCGCCCATCCGGCGCGGACGTAGCGGCTACTACAGCGCCGACCACATCGCGCGGCTCCAGCTCGTGCAGGAGCTCCAGGGGCACGGCTTCACGCTCTCGGCCATCGAGAGGTACCTGGCCGGCATCCCCGCGAACGCCTCCCCCGAGGACATCGCCCTGCACCGGACGATGCTGGCGCCCTGGATGGCCGACTCGTGGGAGGAGCTCTCGCGCACCGAGCTCGAGCGACTGGCCGGCCGGCGTCTCGCCGACGCCGACGTCGAGACGCTCGAGGCCCTGGGCGTCCTGCGGACGGCGCCGCGCGCGCGGTTCCTGGTGTCGCGGTCGCAGCTCGGCGTCGGGCTCGGCCTGCTCGACCTCGGCTACCCGATCGAGGCGGCCCGCGCGGCGGCCGAGGTGTACGCCGCGCACGGGCGCGCGATCGCCGAGGAGCTGTACGAGCTGTTCCGGACCAAGGTCTGGCCGGTCTACAAGGAGCAGGGCGTCTCACCGGAGAAGATCCAGGACGTGGTCGAGCGGCTCAAGCCGTTGTCGATCGCGTCGCTCGTGCAGGCCTACGAGGCCGGCATGGACGCGACCCGCCGCGCCAACATCGCCAAACGAGCCCGGTGACGGTGTCGGCAGCGCGCAGCGGGGGTACGGATCCCGACGTGGAGCCCACCCGCATCCTGGTCACCGGCGCGACCGGCTTCGTCGGCAGCCGACTCGTCCCCGCGCTCGTGGCCGAGGGGTACGACGTACGCGCGATGACCCGCCGCCCCGCGGAGTACGACGCGCCCGGGACGGCCGTGGGCGGCGACGTTCACGACGGGGCGACCCTGGGCCCGGCCCTGGACGGTGTGGCCGTCGTCTACTACCTCGTCCACTCCCTCGACGCCGACGACTTCGAGGACCGGGACGCCCGCGCGGCACGCACGTTCGGCACGGCCGCAGCGGAGGCCGGCGTACGCCAGATCGTCTACCTCGGCGGCCTGGGCGCCGAGGACTCCGACCTGTCGGCGCACCTGCGGTCGCGACGGGAGGTCGAGGGGCTCCTCGGCGGCGGCGGTGTGCCGGTCACGGTGCTGCGGGCGGGGATCGTGGTCGGGAGGGGCGGGATCTCCTGGGAGCTCACCCGCCAGCTGGTCAAGAACCTGCCGGCGATGCTGGTGCCACGATGGGTCGACACCCGGACCCAGCCAATCGCCGTCGACGACGTCATCCGCTACCTCGTGGGCGTCGCCGACGAGCCCCGGGCGCTCGGCCGCGTCTTCGAGATCGGCGGCCCCGAGCAGCTGACCTACCTCCGGATGCTCGAGATCGCCTCCGAGGTCGCCCGGGGACACCGGGTGCCGATCGTGAAGGTGCCCGTCCTGACCCCGCGGCTGTCGTCGTACTGGCTCTCGCTCGTCACCGACGTCGACGTCACCACCGGCCGCAACCTGATCGACTCCATGGGGACCGAGGTCGTCGTCAGCGACCGGAGCATCGAGGAGATCGTCCCCGGTGAGCCCCTCTCCTACGCCGAGGCCGTCCGCCGCGCCCTCGAGGAGACCGAGACCCGTTGAGCCGGGGCAGCCGCGTCAGAAGAACGCGGGAAGGGCGACGAGCATCGCCACCGACCAGACCACGTGGGTGATGACCGGGGCCTGGATCCCGCCGGTGGCGCGGCGTTCGAGACCGACCAGGGCGCCGAGGAGCACCGCGGCGAAGACCAGCATCACGTTGCCCGTGGCCACGGTGGCGAGGGTGTACGCCGCCGTGGTCACCGCGACCGGGTGGCGCGGGGTGGCCGCGTAGAGCGCCCCCCGGAAGAACAGCTCCTCCGCGACCCCGTTGATCGCGGTCACCACTATCAGCAGCGGGATCGACCCCTGGTCGGCATGGTCGAGCACGTGGCGCACCTGGGCGTCCAGCCACGGGATCTGCCGCACCACCAGCGCCCCCGCGACGAACACGACGGCGAGCAGCGCGCCGTACACCAGCGGCGCCAGGACCGGCCGCGGCCCGGACTCCTCGCCGCGCAGGGTGCGGCCGAGGTGGAGCGGGCCCGAGGCGAAGGCGCCGACGACCCAGACCAGCGCCAGCCCGAGCGTCGCCGGGTAGAACCAGCCACTGCCCGGCTCGATCCGCAGGGAGAGCCCGAGGACGACGGCGCCGACCACGACCACCACGCCGGTGACCCACTGCCGGCGGCGCAGAGCCTCGTCGGACTCGCGATGGTCGCGGGGCACCCGGTCCCACAGGGTGTGGCGAAGGCCGCGCACCACGCCACCGATCACGGCCACCAGCCTAGGGAGACACGAGAGCCCCGCCGTGACAGCGGGGCTCTCGCGCGTCGGTGGTCAGGACGTGAAGGTGTCCTTGACGCTCTTGCCGGCCTCCTTGACGTGGCGGCCGGCCTCCTTCGCGCTCGCCCGTCCTTGGTCGCCCCTGCCCTCGGCCTTCATGCTGTCGTTCCCGGTGGCGGCGCCGGCGGCTTCCTTGGCCTTGCCCTTGGCGTCCTCCGCCTCGTTCTGGACCTTGTCGTCGAGTCCCACGGTCTGCTCCTTCAGCTAGCGGTGCGTCGCGTCGTACGCCGATCTCGTACCCGTCGCTGCGCGCCGTATGCGCCGCGGCGCCCTCAGGAGAACTCGAGGACGCCGTCGTCGAGGGACACGCGGCGGATCGTGCGCCGGTCGCGCAGATAGCTCTGGCGCAGCCGCCACGGGTCGCGGTCCCCCTGGTGCGGGAGCTGGTCGAGCGCCCGGACGACATAGCCCGAGGTGAGGTCCATCAGCGGCACCTCGCCCACCGTCGGGTCGGCCCGGGGTACGACGCGCCGGTGGCCGTGTCGGGACATGTGGGTCAGCAGACGTGTGGTGAACTCCGCGACCAGGTCGACCTTCAGCGTCCACGACGCGTTCGTGTAGCCGACGGTGAACACGAAGTTCGGGACCCCGCTGAGCATCAGCGCGCGATAGGTCATCGACCGCGAGGGGTCGATCTTCTCGCCGTCGACGACCAGCTCGATGCCGCCGAACGGCGACAGGGTCAGGCCGGTGGCGGTCACGACCACGTCGGCGCGCAGATGCCGCCCGCCGGTCAGCACGACGCCGTCGGCGTCGAACCGCTCGATCGTCGACGTCACGATGTCGACGTCGCCGCGGCGGACCGCCTGGAAGAGGTCGGCGTCGGGCACGAAGCACATCCGCTGGTCCCACGGCTGGTAGTCCGGCGTGAAGTGCGTGTCGACGTCGTACCCCTCGGGCAGCTGCGCGAGGTTCTGCCGGCGGATCAGCCGCCGGACCAACGCCGGCCTGCTGCGCGCGAGCCGGTAGAAGGCGGTCTGCACCACGATGCTCTTCCAGCGCACGACCTGATGGGCGAGCCGTTCCGGCAGCCACCTCCCGGCGCGCGCCGCGAAGGGGTCGCGCCGCGGCAGGCTCATCACGTACGTCGGCGAGCGCTGCAGCATCGTCACGTGGGCCGCCTGCGCGGCCATCGCCGGCACGACGGTCATCGCCGTCGCGCCGCTGCCGATCACCACGACCTCCCGTCCGGTCCAGTCGAGGTCGGCCGGCCAGTGCTGGGGGTGGACGATCCGGCCGCGGAACTCCTCGGCGCCGGCGAACTCGGGCTCGTGGCCGCGCTCGTAGTCGTAGTAGCCGCGGCAGGCCCAGACCAGCCCGGCGGTGAACGTCACCGTCTCGCCGTCGTGGTCCGCCTCCACCGTCCACATGGCAGTCGCGGTGTCCCACGAGGCGCGCACGACCCGGTGGGAGTAGCGGATGCGCCGCTCCACCTCGTACTCCTGCGCAGTGTCGCGCAGGTACTCCAGGATCCGCTCGCCCGAGCCGAGCGCCTCCGGGTGCCGCCACGGCCGGAACCGGTAGCCCATCGTGTACATGTCGGAGTCGGACCGGACCCCGGGGTAACGGAACAGGTCCCAGGTGCCGCCGCTCACCTCGCGCGCCTCGAGCACGACGTACGACGTGTGCGGCAGCTCGCGGGTCAGGTGCGCCGCGGCGCCGATGCCGGAGAGCCCGGCCCCGATGACCAGGACGTCGACGTGCTCGACGGCCGGTCGCTCAGCCATCGGCCTGGACCGCCGCGCCCGAGGCGACCAGGCGCTCGACGTCGGCGATGCCCCAGGCGGTCAGGGCCTCGCGGGTCTGGGCGCCGGCCCGCGACGGGGGCGGCGTCGTCAGGCTCGGCGGCGTCCGGGAGAACCGTGGAGCAGGGGCCGGCTGGATCGTGCCGTCACGCTCGACGAAGGTCTCGCGGGCCACCAGGTGCGGGTGCACGAACGCCTCGGTCATCGGAAGCACGGGCGCGACGCACGCGTCGGTACCGGCGAAGACCTCGACCCACTCGGCCTGGGTGCGGCCGCGGACCGCGTCGCCGATCACCCGGCGCAGCTCGGGGTGGTGTGCGGGGTCGTTGCGGTCTGGCGCGGTGTCGGCGACTCCGAGCCCGGCGACCAGCGCGTCGTAGAACTGGGGCTCGAGCGCACCGACGGCGAGGTGCCCGCCGTCGGCGGTCTCGTAGAGGTCGTAGAACGGCGTGCCGCCGTCGAGCAGGTTGGCCGCACGCTCCTCGCGCAGCAGCCCGCCGGCCAGGAGGCCCGTGGCCATCGCGTTGAGGTGGGCGGTGCCGTCGACGATCGCCGCGTCGACCACCTGCCCCTGGCCCGACAGCCGCGACTCCAGGAGGGCGGCCAGGATCCCGATCACCAGGTACGTCGACCCGCCGCCGAAGTCGCCGATCAGGTTGGTCGGGAAGTGCGGCCGGGCCTTGTCCTGACCCTGGCCGAACAGGGCTCCGGCGATCGCGACGTACCCCAGGTCGTGGCCGGCCGTGCGGGCCAGCGGCCCGGTCTGGCCCCAGCCGGTCATCCGGCCGTAGACCAGGCGCGGGTTGCGGGCCAGGCAGTCGTCGGGCCCCAGGCCGAGCCGCTCGGTCGTGCCGGGTCGCAGGCCCTCGACGAGGACGTCGGCCCCGGCGACGAGGTCGAGCACCGTCGCGACGGCCTCGGGATGCTTGAGGTCGAGCGCGACGCTGGGCCGGCCGCGGTTGAGCAGGTCGTGCGGGCCGCCGGTGAGCGCCTGCCCGCCCGGCCGGTCGACACGGATGACGTCGGCGCCCAGGTCGGCCAGGATCATGCACGCGTGCGGGCCCGGCCCGATCCCGGCGAGCTCGACCACCCGCACGCCCCGCAGCGGTCCGGTCCCCTGTCCGAGGTCGATGGTCATGCCTGGATCATGCCTGCGCTCAGCCGGCCGGCAGGACGCGGGCCAGGAACTGGCGGGTCCGCTCCTCGCGCGGGTTGCTGAAGATGTCGGCCGGCGGCCCCTGCTCGAGGATCCGCCCCTGGTCGAGGAAGCACACGCGGGTGGCGACGTCGCGGGCGAACGCCATCTCGTGGGTCGCCAGGATCATCGTGGTGCCCTGCTCGGCCAGCTCGCGCACGATCGTCAGCACCTCGCCGACCAGCTCGGGGTCGAGGGCGGCGGTGATCTCGTCGAGCAGCAACAGCGTCGGCCTGGTGCACAGGGCGCGCACGAGCGCAGCGCGCTGCTGCTGTCCGCCCGACATCCGGTCCGGGTGCTTGTCCGCCTGGTCGGCCAGGCCGAACTGCCCCAGCAGGTCGCGCGCCCGGGCCTCCGCCTCCGCCTTCGGTACGCCGTGGACCCGGCGCGGAGCGAGGGTGCAGTTCTCGAGCACGGTCCGGTGGGGGAACAGGTTGTAGGCCTGGAACACCATCCCCATCCGGCTCCGCACCGCACGCCGGTCGACCCGCGGGTCGGAGATCTCGGAGCCCTCGAACTCGATGACGCCGTCGTCGATGTCCTCGAGCAGGTTCAGGCAGCGCAGCAGGGTCGACTTGCCCGAGCCCGAGGCGCCGATCAGGCAGATCACGTCGTGCGGCGCGACGGTCAGGTCGATCCCGGAGAGGACGACCTTGTCGCCGTAGGACTTGCGGAGCCCGGTGACCTCGAGCAGCGCGTCGCTCACCGCGATCCCGCGAACTGCCGGCGCATCGCCCGTCGCCCGACCCAGTCGGTGAAGCGGGTCAGGGGGACGGTCAGGCACAAGAACATCGCCCCCACCATGGTGATCGGCGTGTAGTTGAACGCGTACGCCGCGTAGTCCTGCGCGGCGAAGAGCCCGTCGAAGATGAAGATCGTGCCGAGCAGGGCGGTGTCCTTCTGCAGGGAGATGAAGTCGTTGAGCAGCGGCGGCATCACCCGGCGCGTGGCCTGCGGGAGCACGACGTGCCGCATCGCCTGTCCGCGGGTCAGCCCGAGCGTGTCCGCGCTGGCGATCTGCGACGGGTGGATCGACTCGATGCCGGCGCGGAACACCTCCGCGACGTACGCGCCGTAACAGAGCACGAGCGCCACCAGGCCGAGCCAGAACGTGTTCTTCGGGACCCCTTGCAGCTGGAGCCCGGGCAGGGCGAAGCCGAAGAGGATGATCACCAGGTACGTCGGCAGGCCGCGGAACACGTCGGTGTAGACGATCGCCAGCACCCGCAGCGGGAACATGGCCGCCGAGACGGTGCCGCGGGTCACCGCGACGAGCACCCCGATCGCGAGGATGAAGGGCTCGGCGATCAGGAAGCCGGTCACGTTGTACTTCAAGAACCCGGTGATCACGGCGTGGAACGACGCCTTCGCGTCGGGCCAGCTGAGGAACGACGCGCGGACGGTCGGCCACCCGGGCGACAGCACCAGCCCCACCACGAGCCCGCCGATGACGACGACAGCCGCGACCGTCGCGACGGCGAGATCGCGTCGGGACCGCTCGCGCCGCAGCCCTCGCCGTTCGACCTCGCGCGCGCTGGGGACCCAGTCTTCGACCGGCGTGCTCACTTCAGGACGGGGACGTTCACGGTGTCGCTGAGCCACTTCTTCTCGATCGCGGCCAGCGTGCCGTTCTCCTTGATCGTCGCCAGGGCCTGGTTCACGCATCCGACCAGCGGGTTGCCCTTCGCGAACAGCATCCCGAACTGCTCGGGCTCTCCGGTGCTCGGGAACTGGCCGACGATCGTGCCGTGGTCGATCTCGACCGCGACCAGGTAGAAGGCGGTCGGCAGGTCGGCGACGATCGCGTCGACCTGTCCGTTGGCGAGGGCGGTCTTGGCGTCGTTGGTGTTCTTGAAGACCACCGCGTCGCTGTTCGGCTGGATCTGGTCACGGATCGCGGTCAGCGAGGTCGTGCCGGTCTGGGCGCCGATCTTGAACGGCTTGAGGTCGGCCAGGCTGGTGGCCTGCGCCGCCGGCGAGCCCTTCACCGCGATGATCGCCTGGGCCGCCGAGTAGTAGCCGTCGGAGAAGTCGACGACCTTGGCCCGGGCGCTGGTGATCGAGATCTGGTTGATGTCGAAGTCGAAGTGCTTCGGCCCCGGCGCGTAGGAGCTGTTGAACGGCACCTTGGTCCAGGTCACGGCGCTGTTCTGGAACCCGAGCTGCTTGGCCACGGCGTACGCCACGGCGGACTCGTAGCCCTTGCCGTTGCTGGGGTCGTTGTGGGCGAACCAGGGGTCGTACGCCGGCGAGTCGGTGCCGATGGTGAGCACGTCGGGCTTCAGGGTCTTGCCCGAGGCGCAGTCGGCGGCGGTCTGGCCCGTGGGCTGGCTGCTGGTGTCGGTGGCCGTTGCCGAGCTGTCCTGCGGCGCGCACCCGAGCGCGAGAAGCATGAGCGGAACGAGCACGGCAGCCGTTCGAGGCGTGCGCATGCCCCGCATGCTAGCCACCCCCGGCCGTCGGTGGCGGTGGGCGCTCTCCTCGTGGAACCGGTGACTGACGGCGTCGGGCCGCCGCTCCCTAGACTCGCCGCCATGCGGATCACCGTCATCGGTTGTGGATACCTCGGGGCCACCCAAGCGGCGACGATGGCCGAGCTCGGCCACGAGGTCCTCGGCATGGAGATCGACCCGGTCAAGCGCGCGTCCCTCGCCCAGGGGCAGGTATCGATGTACGAGCCGCACCTGGGCGAGATGCTGCAGCGCAACGTCGGCTCGGGCAGGCTACGGTTCACCGACTCCTACGCCGAGGTCGCCGCCTTCGGGGAGCTGCACTTCGTATGCGTCGGTACGCCGCAGCAGCCCGGGAGCCTGGCCGCCGACGTGGGCCAGGTCGCCACCGCGATCGAGGGCCTCGCCCCCCATCTCGACCGGCCGAGCCTGGTGGTCGGCAAGTCGACGGTGCCGGTCGGGACCGCCGAGCGGATGGCGGCCCGGCTCACGACCCTCGCACCTGCGGGAGACGAGGCCCTGCTCGCGTGGAACCCGGAGTTCCTCCGCGAGGGCTACGCCGTACGGGACACGCTGCATCCCGACCGGATCGTGGTCGGCACCCCGAGCGGACGGGCCGAGAAGCTGCTGCGCGACTTCTACGCCCCGATGATCGACGCGGGCTCGCCGTTCCTGGTCACCGACTACGCGACCGCCGAGCTGGTCAAGGTCGCGGCCAACGCGTTCCTGGCCACCAAGATCTCGTTCGTCAACGCGATGGCGGAGGTCTGCGAGGTGACCGGCGCGGACGTCGTCGACCTCGCGGACGCGATCGGCCACGATGCCCGGATCGGACGCCACTTCCTCAACGCCGGCATCGGCTTCGGCGGCGGCTGCCTGCCCAAGGACATCCGCGCCTTCGTCCACCGGGCCGGTGAGCTGGGCGTCGAGGACGCGATGACCTTCCTGCGGCACGTCGACGACGTGAACCAGCGCCAGCGCGAGCGGGTCGTCCACGTGGCCGCCGCGATGGTGGGCGGCGAGCTCGCCGGCCGGCGGATCGCGGTGTGGGGCGCCGCGTTCAAGCCCGACAGCGACGACGTGCGCGACTCACCCGCCCTGTGGGCCGCGGGTCAGCTCCACCTGCGAGGGGCCGACGTCCGGGTCTACGACCCGCGCGCGGGCGAGACCGCGCGGCTCAGCTTCCCGACCCTGGCGTACGCCGACAGCGCGGTCGACGCCTGCCGCGACGCCGACCTGGTGCTTCACCTGACCGAGTGGCCCGAGTTCCGGGAGATCACCCCCGACGACCTCGAGGGCGTCGTTGCGCACCCGCGCCTGTTCGACGGACGCAACGTGCTGGACCTCGACGCGTGGCGCTCCGCCGGCTGGACCGTCCGCGCGGTCGGTCGCCGCTAGCGTTCGACCGAGTCGGCACCGGACGACTCGGCGGTCAGTTGTCGGGTGGCTGGACCCGGATCGTCTCGGCGTACCAGTCGAAGGACCGCTTGGGCGTGCGGACCTGGGTGCCGTAGTCGACGTGCACGAGCCCGAAGCGCTGGGTGCAGCCCTCGGCCCACTCGAAGTTGTCCATCAACGACCAGGTGTAGAAGCCGCGGACGTCGACGCCCGCGCGCACGGCGACCGCGACGGCACGGAGATGGGCGTCCAGATAGTCGATGCGCGCCTGGTCATCGACGACGCCGTCGGCATCCGGCTCCGTGCCGTAGGAGCAGCCCGACTCGGTGATCACGATCGGCGGAAGAGCCGCGCGGTAGCGGGCCCGCAGGGTGATCAGCCACTCGCGCAGGGCGTCCGGCACGACCGGCCAGCCGCTGTCGGTGGTCGGGTAGCCGAGGATCTCCAGCGGCTCGAACGGCATCGGCGCGTCCTCGTCGGCGGCCGCGATGCGCATCGGGTTGTAGTAGTTCACCCCGTAGAAGTCGAGGGGCTGGCGGATGGTCGCCAGGTCGCCGGCCTGCACGACGGGCTCCACGAGCGGCGCGAGGTCGAGGGGGTAGCGGCCGAACAGCATCGGCTCGGAGAACATCCCGTTCCACAGCGCGTCGAAGAGCTTGGAGGCGCCGACGTCGGCCTCGTCCTCGCTGGCCGGCCACATCGGGGCGTGGTTGTTGGCGCAGCCGATGCTGGCCGCTCCGGCCGCACGCAGGGCGATCGCGGCCCGTCCGTGGGCGAGCAGCAGATGGTGGGCGACGGGCAGCGCGTCGAACCCGAGCGCCTTGCCGGGCGCGTGGACGCCGTTGCCGTAGCCGAGCATGGTCACCACGTTGGGCTCGTTGACCGGGATCCAGTGCTCGACCCGGTCGGACAGGCGCTCGCCCACCAGCGCGGCGTACTCCGCGAACCGGTCGGCCGTGTCGCGGTTCAGCCAGCCGCCCGCGTCCTCCAGCTCCTGCGGCAGGTCCCAGTGGAAGAGCGTCGCCATCGGCTGGATGCCGCGCGCCAGGAGCCCGTCCACCAGCCGCTCGTAGAAGCCGAGTCCCGCCTCGTTGGGGTGGCCCGACCCCGTCGGCAGGACCCGCGGCCAGGAGATCGAGAACCGGTAGCCGCCGAGACCCAGCCGCTGCATCAGGTCGAGGTCCTCGTCGAGCCGGTGGTAGTGGTCGCACGCGACGTCACCGGTGGAGCCGTCCGCGATCCTCCCCGGCTCGTGGCTGAACGTGTCCCAGATGCTGGGACCCTTGCCGTCCTCGCCGGCCGCCCCTTCGATCTGGTACGACGAGGTGCTGGCCCCGAACCGGAAGCCCGGTGGGAGCAGAGGGTGAGCCACGGGGATCATTGTGTCGGTGACGGTAGTGGTTCGAAGGGGAATGGACCGGTTCGTGACCCGGGAGCAGGGGCGTCTGGTCCGCCACTCCTTCTCGTTCGGGTCCTCCTACGACCCCGAGCGGGTCGGGTTCGGTCCGCTGTTCGCCCTCAACGACGAGCTGCTGGGATCCGCCGCCGGGTACGACGCGCACGAGCACCGCGACGTCGTGCTGGTCACCTGGGTGGTCACCGGCAGGCTGGCTCACGAGGACGCCGGCGGATGCGTGCCGCAGCCGGCGGGCGAGCTGGCGATCACCCGGACGGGCTCGGGCATCACGCACAGCGAGCGGGCCGACGGGGTGGCGACGCGCTTCGTCCAGGCCTGGCTGCGACCCGACGCGCCGGGGGGTGGGCCGCACCGGCGTACCACCGCACCGGACCTCGGTGGGGGAGACCTCGTCGTGGTCGCGGACGAGGGCGAGCTCGGGATCGCCGGAGCGGCGTTCCGGCTGGCCGACCTCCCGGCCGGCGCCTCCGTCCGCGTCCCGCAGGCGCGCCGTCGGCATGTCTTCGTCGCGACGGGCGCCCTGGTCCGCTCGAGCCTGGCCGAGCCGCTCGCGGCCGGCGACGCGTTCGAGGTCACCGGCGACCACGACCTCGCCGTGACCGCCGGGGTCCAGACCCAGCTGCTGGTGTGGTCGTTCGACGCGTGATCAGGGCACGAGCACGCCGGGGTTGAGGATCCCGTCCGGGTCGACCGCCTGCTTGACCGCGCGCAGTACCGCCACCCCCACTGCTCCGACCTCGTCCTCGAGCCAGGGCCGGTGGTCGGTGCCGACCGCATGGTGATGGGTGATGGTGGCGCCCGCGGCGACGATCGCGTCGGTCGCGGCCCGCTTCGCGTCGGACCACCGGCCGAGCGCGTCGGCACCTTCGGGCGCGGCCACCGTGAAGTACAGCGAGGCGCCGGTCTCGTAGACGTGCGAGATGTGGCAGAGCACCATCACGGGCTCGCCGAGAGACCCGGTCAGCGCGGTCGCGACGGCGTCGTAGGTCCCGCGCAGCCGTGCCCACGAGGTCGCGGTCTCGAGCGTCTCCACCAGCACGCCGGCGTCGAGCATCGAGTCGCGGAGGTACGGCGCGCCGAAGCGGCCGGCGACCCACGCGCGGCCCGGCTCCTCCCCTGCCGGCTCCCCACCCAGCCGGGTCAGCACCGCGGTCACCGCCGAGCGCCGTGCGTCCACCGCGGTCGACGTCCCCTCGAACCCCACGATCATCAGGCAGCCCGCGGAGGTCGAGGCGCCGACCGAGGCCGGGTCGGCCAGGTCGAGGACCGTCTCGTTCTCGTCGGACAGCCGCAGCACGGTCGGCAGCAGCTGGGCCTGGGCCAGGGTCCGCATCGCCTCGGCGCCGGCGTCGAACGACGGCCAGCGCCAGCCCTCGTAGACCCTCTCCGTCGGCAGCGCGCGCACCCGCACGGTCACCGCCGTGATCACGCCGTAGGCCCCCTCCGAGCCGAGGAAGAGCTGGCGCAGGTCGGGCCCGGCCGCGCTCGCCGGCCCGCGCCCGAGCCGAACCGCACCGATCGGCGTCGCCACGACCAGTCCGACGACCAGGTCGTCGAACCGCCCGTAGCCGGCCGACGACTGCCCGCTCGAGCGGGTGGCCGCGAAGCCGCCGATCGAGGCGTACTCGAACGACTGCGGGAAGTGGCCCAGGGTCATCGCGTGCTCGGCGAGCAGGGCCTCCGCCTCGGGGCCGCGCAGTCCCGGCTCCAGGGTCGCGGTCATCGAGACCGGGTCGACGTCCAGGAGCCGCTTCATCCGGACCAGGTCGAGGCTGACCACCCCGGCGTATCCCTCGCGCCGAGCGACGAGTCCGCCGACCACGGACGTGCCGCCGCCGAACGGCACGACCGCGACCCGGTGCCGCCGGGCCACGCCGAGCACCGCCTGGACCTCGTCGTGGTCCGCGGGGCGGACGAGGGCGTCCGGCGCGTCGGTCAGGTCGCCCGCGCGGGCCCGCAGCAGGTCGGACGTCGACTTGCCGCGCGTGCGGAGGCGGCGCGATGCGTCGTCGGTGAGCACGTGCTCGGGTCCGACGACCGCGACCAAGGCGGCCAGTACGTCGTCCGGCAGCGCGGGCGGGGGGAGCGTCACCGGCGCTCCCTCGGCCACGGTGCGGTCGGCGACGGTGAAGACCAGCTCGACCAGCCCGCGGGCCTGGGGGCTCAGCGCGGCGGCGCGGGACGGGTCGCCCCACCGGGTCGGGTGCATCTCGGAGCTCACGTGTTACAGTGTGACATATGACGTCACTTCGTCACAACGTCGACCCGCAGGCGGCGTACCTCGACGCCGCCCGCGCGTGCATCCTCGACGTGGGGTGGCGGCGGACGACGCTGACCGAGGTGGCCCGCCGGGCCGGCGTGAGCCGGATGACGATCTACCGCGCGTGGCCCGACATGCCGGCCGTGCTCGGCGACCTGATGACGCGGGAGTGGGGCGAGGTCGTGGCCCGGGCCGTGTCGGCGGCCGATGACGCCGCCGGCCCCGGGGCGAGTGCCGCCGAGCGGATCGTGGCCGAGGTCGTGGCGACCACGCGCGCCCTGCGTGACGACGAGCTCTTCCTGCGCATCGTCGAGCTCGACCCGGAGCTGCTGCTGCCCTACCTGCTGACCCGTCGCGGCCGCAGCCAGGAGGCGATCGCCGAGCTGACCGCCGGACGCCTCCGTGAGGGCCAGCGCGACGGCAGCGTGCGCGACGGCGACCCGGTCACGATCGCCCGCGCCCTGCTCCTCGCCGCCCACGGCTTCGTACTGAGCGCCCACACGATGGTCGACGACCATGTCGGCGAGGACGACCTCGACGCCGAGCTCGAGCACCTGGTCCGCGGCCTGGTGGCCCGATGACCGTGACCCGCATCCGGGCCGGCTGGGCCTCGGCCCCGCCCGAGGTCGACGTCCTGGTCGTGGGGCTCGGCATCACCGGCGCGGGCTGTGCCCTCGATGCCATCGGCCGGGGGCTGTCCGTGCTGGCCGTCGACTCCCACGACCTCGCGTTCGGGACGTCGCGCTGGTCGAGCAAGCTGGTGCACGGCGGTCTGCGCTACCTCGCCAACGGCCAGGTCGGCGTCGCGCACGAGAGCGCCGTCGAGCGCGGGATCCTGATGGAGGTCACCGCACCACACCTGACCCATGCGCTGCCGATGCTGCTGCCGCTCGACGGCGCGATCGGCCGCCGGCAGGCGACGGTCCTGCGGGCCGGGATCTGGGCGGGCGACCTGCTGCGGGCCGCGGCCCGCACCTCCGCGGAGACCCTGCCGCGTCCGCGGCGGATCTCGGCCACCGAGAGCCGCCATCTGGCGCCCGTCCTGGGCGCCGGCGTCCGCGGCGGCATCCTGTCGTGGGACGGCCAGCTCGAGGACGACGCCCGCCTGGTCCTCACCGTCGCCCGCACCGCCGCCGGGCTCGGCGCCCGGCTGCGCACGCGCCTGCGGGCCGTGGAGCTCCACGGCCGGGGCGCGGTGCTGCGCGACGAGCTGACCGGGACGACCCACGAGGTCCGCGCCCGCGCGGTGATCAACGCGACCGGCGTCTGGGCCGGCGAGCTCGTCGACGACGTCGACCTCCGGCCCAGCCGCGGCACCCACCTCGTGCTGCGCGGCGACGCGCTTCCCGGGCTGCGGGTCGCGCTGACCCTGCCGGTGCCGGACCAGCGCAACCGGTTCGTCAACGTCGTTCCCCAGAAGGAGGGCTCGGTCTACGTCGGGCTCACCGACGTGCCCGTCGAGGGTGCGGTCCCCGACGTGCCCGAGCCGAGCGAGGCCGAGATCTCCTTCCTCGTCGAGACCACCTCGGCCGCGCTCGCCCGTCCCCTGGACCGGTCCGACGTCGTCGGGGCGTACGCCGGCCTGCGTCCGCTGCTGCGGGCGGACGGCCACACCTCCGACCTGTCCCGGCGTCACGCCGTCCTCACCTCCTCGACCGGCGTCGTCACGGTGGTCGGCGGCAAGCTCACGACGTACCGCCGGATGGCCCAGGACGCCCTCGACGCCGTGGTCCGCTCGACCGGCCTCGTCGCCGGGCCGTGCACCACCGCGCGGCTGCCCCTCGTCGGAGCCGCTCCGCGGACCGAGCTCGCGCGCCTGGCCGAGCGCCTGCCCTCGCCCCGGTTGGTCCGGCGCTTCGGCACGGACGCCGGCCTGGTGCTGGCGGCGGCCCGCGACGCGTCCGGGCTCGCCGACGACGAGCTGCTGGCGCCGATCGCCGACGGCCTCGCGGTCACCCTCGCCGAGCTGGTGTTCGGCGTGACCCACGAAGGTGCCCACGACGTCGCCGACCTCCTCGACCGGCGTACCCGCCTCGGCCTGGTGGCGGTCGACCGGGCTCGCGCGGAGCCGGCGGCGCGCCGTGCGCTCGCGCTCGCGAGGACAACCGTTCGTTAAATCGGACGCTCGGCCCTATCCGGAGGGTGCCGCGACCCCTTACCTTGCTTACATGCTCGAGCCCAGGGGGGCGGACTCAAGCATGTTCGTAGACTCTCGTGCGGACGACTCCGCCCGTGTTGTGATCCATGCCCGCGACATGTTGTCGCAGGGCCGGATCCGCGACGCCATCGAGGCGGTCGACCATGCTCGCCACGGCGACGGCCTCGACGACCCCGGACGGGTGAGCCTGGCCCTGACCGGGCTGCTCGCCAAGCTCGCGCTCGGCGACCTGCGGGGCGCCGCGACGTACTCCCGCGACCTGACGAACCTGATGCGCGTGCGGGGGGTCGTGGGCGCCACCGCGTCGTTCGGCCTCGGCGAGTTCGCCGCCGCCCGTGGGTACAGCGACCAGGCGGTGTCGTACTACGAGCGCGCCGGCGAGGAGCTCGCGAGCACCCGCACCCACGTCTCGCTGCCCTGGCGCAGCGGTCTGGCCCGGGTGGTCGCGGGACACGGCCAGATCGCCCGGGCGACGGCGCTGGTGGAGGCGGAGCTCGCCGAGGCGCGCAGCCTCGACTCGACGTACGCCGTCGCCGCCGCCCTGCGCACCCGCGCCGCGATCGCGCCGACAGACGACCGGGTCGCCCTGCTCGACGAGGCGCTCGAGCTGTTGCACGGTTCCGGGGCTGCGAGGCTGGACGCGCAGATCCGTACCGACCTGGCCGCGTGGATCCTGCTGTTGCATCCGGAGGAGTCCGAGCGCGCCGTCGACCTGCTCCGGGGCGCCGAGAAGTACGCCCGTCAGGAGGAGCTGAACCCGCTCCTGTCGAGGATCCGCTGGCTGCTCGAGCGCCTCGGCGAGGCGCCCGACGGCGAGCTGCCGGGCCGCCTGGCCGAGCTGAGCGCCGCCGAGCGCCGGGTCGCGCAGCTGGTCGTGGTCGGCAAGCGCAACCGCGAGGTCGCCGCCGAGCTCGGGGTGAGCGTGAAGTCCGTCGAGTGGCACGTGTCCCACATCCTGCGCAAGCTCTCGATCACCTCCCGCACCGAGCTGGCCGACGCGCTGGCCCAGCCGCGCCAGACCCGCTGATCGCGCTCCGCTCAGACGGGGATCGCGACTCAGACGGGGATCGCGACGTACGTCGTGTCGAGGTACTCCTCGATCCCCTCGAAGCCACCCTCGCGACCGAACCCGCTGGCCTTGACCCCGCCGAACGGCGCGGCCGGGTTGGACACCAGGCCGGTGTTCACCCCCACCATGCCGTACTGGAGCGCCTCGGCGAGCTTGATCGTCCGGGCCAGGTCGCGGGTGTAGACGTACGACGCGAGGCCGTACTCGGTGGCGTTCGCCAGGGCGACCGCCTCCTCGTCGGAGGTGAAGGTGGTGATGGGGGCGACCGGGCCGAAGATCTCCTCCGAGACGATGCGGGCCTCGGCCGGGACGCCGAGCAGCACCGTGGGTGCGTAGAAGTGGCCCGGCCCGTCGGGCGCCGACCCACCGGTGACCAGCTGGGCGCCGTCGTGCACGGCGTCGCTGACCAGCCGGCCGACCGACTCGACCGCGTCGGCGTTGATCAGGGGGCCGACGTCGGTGCCGTCGCTCTGGCCGCGACCGGTCCGCAGGGCACCCATCCGCTCCCCGAGCTGGTCGGCGAACTCGCGGGCCACGGACTCGTGGACCAGGAAGCGGTTGGCGGCCGTGCAGGCCTCGCCCATGTTGCGCATCTTGGCGATCATCGCCCCCTCGACGGCCGCGGCGACGTCGGCGTCGTCGAAGACGATGAAGGGCGCGTTGCCGCCGAGCTCCATCGAGACCCGCTGCAGCCGGTCCGCCGACTGCCGCACGATCACCTTCCCCACCGGGGTCGACCCGGTGAAGCTCACCTTCCGCAGCCGGTCGTCGGCCATCAGCGTCGCGCTGAGCTCCTTGGAGTTCGACGTGGTGACGACGTTCAGGACGCCACCGGGCAGGCCGGCCTCGGCCAGCGCGTCGGCCAACGCGAGCATCGTCAGCGGCGTGAGCTCCGCCGGCTTGACCACCATGGTGCAGCCGGCTGCGACGGCCGGGCCGATCTTCCGGGTGCCCATCGCCAGCGGGAAGTTCCACGGCGTGATGAACAGGCAGGGGCCGACCGGCTTGCGGATCGTCAGCAGCCGCGACCCGCCCGCCGGCGCCTGCATCCAGCGGCCGTGGATGCGCACGGCCTCCTCGGCGAACCAGCGGAAGAACTCCGCGCCGTAGGTCACCTCGCCCCTGGCCTCGGCCAGCGTCTTGCCCATCTCGAGGCTGATCAGCTCGGCGAAGTCGTCCGCCTGGTCCATGATCGCCTCGAACGAACGGCGCAGGATCTCGCCCCGCTCACGGGGCGCCGTGGCCGCCCACTCGGCCTGCACCGCGACCGCCGCGTCGAGCGCCGCCATCGCGTCCTGGGCGTCCCCGTCGGCCACGTCGGTGATCACCGACTCGTCGGCCGGGTCGTGGACCTCGAACCGTGCACCGGTGCGCGACTCGCGCCACACCCCCCCGATGAACAGTCCCCGGGAGCCGGTCTTAGCCAAGAGGTCTAGTCCAGTCATGGAATCAGCCTGTCACTGGGTGAGATTTGTCGAAAGTGTCCACGCGGCCGTTCGGACTCTGACACGCTGTCGTGGTCGTCAGGGGGCATGCACCTCGGACGATATCGAGCCCCTCGCTGACCCCATGCCGCGAGGGGCTCGCCCCGTTCACGGGCGCCTTCGCCGTGCCGCCCACGGGCTCGCCGTAGCCCCTTGTCTTACGGGCCCGACAGGAGTTGTTTGGACCCCATCGATCCCGACTCGGCGGTCGGACGGCCGCCGGTGGTGGGTACACACCTGGAGGCAGACATGGCGGACAAGGCGGGCGGGCGTCGAGCGGCGGGCCAAGATCTCGGGGCGAGCAGCCCCGACCGGATCCGCAACGTGGTGCTCGTCGGACCGGGAGGGTCCGGGAAGACCACTCTGGTCGAGACGCTGCTCGCCTCCGCCGGCGCCATCCCCCGAGCCGGCAGCATCCTGGACGGCTCCACGGTGTGCGACTTCGAGGACTCCGAGAAGGCGCACGGACGGTCCGTCTCGCTGGCGATCGCATCCCTCGTCCACCGCGAGACCAAGATCAACCTCGTCGACACCCCCGGGTACGCCGACTTCGTCGGCGAGGTGCGGGCGGGGCTCCGAGCCGCCGACTGCGCGCTGTTCGTGATCGCCGCCAGCGAAGCCCTCGACGACGCCACCACCGCCCTGTGGCGCGAGTGCGCGGAGGTGGGCATGCCGCGGGCCGTGGTGATCACCAAGCTCGACCAGGCGCGCGCCGACCACGACGGCGTGCTGTCCGCGGCGCAGACGGCGTTCGGTGACAAGGTGCTGCCCTTGTACGTGCCCGTCCGGTCGGGCGCCCAGGTGACGGGCCTGGTCGACCTGCTGACCGACGACGTGGAGCACGGCGACGTGCGCAGCGCGCTGATCGAGGGGATCATCGAGGAGTCCGAGGACGAGACACTGATGGACCGCTACCTCGGCGGCGAGGAGATCGCCCACGAGAGCCTCACCGACGACCTCGAGAAGGCGGTGGCGCGCGCGAGCTTCCATCCCGTCGTACCGGTGTGCTCGATGAGCGGCGTCGGCTGCACCGAGCTCCTCGACCTTGCCGTCGACGGCTTCCCGTCCCCGCGGGAGCACCCCTCACCCGACGTCTTCACCCCCGCCGGCAAGGAGGCCGAGGCCATCACCGGCGACTCGTCGGGCGTGCTGGTCGCCGAGGTCGTCAAGACCACCAGCGATCCGTACGTCGGCCGGGTCAGCCTGGTGCGGGTCTTCTCCGGCACCCTGACCGCCGATCAGCCGGTGCACGTCTCGGGCCACGTCACGTCGTTCTTCTCCGACTCGACCCACGCCGACCACGACGAGGACGAGAAGGTCGGCTCGCTGTCCTACCCGTTCGGCGGCCAGCACGTGCCGGCGACCGCGGTCGTCGCGGGCGACCTGTGCGCGATCGGCAAGCTGAGCCGGGCCGAGACCGGCGACACCCTGTCGTCGATCGAGGAGCCGCGGGTGCTCAGGCCGTGGTCGATGCCCGAGCCGCTGCTGCCGGTGGCGATCGTGGCCCGGAGCAAGGCCGACGAGGACAAGCTGTCGCAGGCGCTGGGCCGGCTCGCCGCCGAGGACCCGAGCCTGCGGGTCGAGAACAACGCCGAGACGCACCAGCTGGTGCTGTGGACCATGGGCGAGGCCCACGCCGACGTGTTGATCTCCCGCCTCGCCGAGCGGTACGCCGTCCACGTCGAGACCGAGCCGTTCCTGGTGTCGTTGCGCGAGACCTTCGGCGCGTCCGGGCAGGGCCTGGGCCGGCACGTGAAGCAGTCGGGTGGGCACGGGCAGTACGCCGTGTGCCGCATCGAGGTCGAGCCGCTGCCGGAGGGCTCGGGCTTCGAGTTCGTCGACAAGGTGGTCGGCGGCGCCGTACCCCGGCAGTTCATCCCGTCGGTCGAGAAGGGTGTGCGTGCGCAGATGGAGCGCGGCGTGCGTGCGGGCTACCCGATGGTCGACCTGCGGGTCACGCTGACCGACGGCAAGGCGCACAGTGTCGACTCCTCGGACATGGCCTTCCAGATGGCCGGCGGGCTCGCCCTGCGCGAGGCCGCGGCCGCCGCCGCGGTGACCATGCTCGAGCCCTACGACCTGGTCGCCGTCGTCGTACCCGACGAGCACATCGGCGCGGCCATGAGCGACCTGTCGTCGCGCCGGGCGCGGCTGCTCGGCACCGACAAGGTCGGCGACGACCGGACGGTCGTGCACGCCGAGGTGCCCCAGACCGAGCTGGTGCGCTACGCCGTCGACCTGCGCTCCTCCACCCACGGCGCCGGCTCGTTCACCCGCTCCTTCGGCCACTACGAGCCGATGCCCGAGGACGTCGCCCGGAGCGTCCTCACCCGGGAGCGGTAGGGGGCTGCAGGTTTCCCCGGACGTCCGGGGAAACCTGCACTTAGTAGGCGTTGCAACGGCCACGAAGTGACAGGAACCCGTACGCCCTGGGGCAGCTGGGGCTGCTGAGACTCCGCCGTGCGGGCCGGATCTCAGCGCACGTGCGCCCCTCGCAGGAACTCCTCCAGCAGCGGCCCGGCGACGCCGGCCCCGGTCTGCCCCACGTCGACGAAGGCGCACACGGCGAGATCGCCCTGGCCGGCGACCATCCAGGCGTGGGTCAGCCGCTTCCCGTCGCGGTCGAACTCGGCCGTGCCGGTCTTCGCGATCACCGGAGGACCCGGTACGTCGCGCAGGCCGGCGCCGGTCCCGTTCAGCACGACACCGCGCAGCATCCCCCGCAGGGTGGCGGCCTGGCCGCCCGTCATCGGATCCGCGGAGGTCTTCGCCGGGGTCACCGAGGTGACCAGCTGAGGCACCACCGTGTGCCCGGCCACCACCGACGCCATCACCGTCGCCATCGTCATCGGCGAGGCGAGGATCTGGCCCTGGCCGATCATGTCGGCCGCCTTCGTCGTCTCCGACGCCGGCGGAACCACGTTGCCGAAGTACGCCGGGAACCCGAGGTCGTGGTCGACTCCCATGCCCAGCGTCGCGGCGGCGTCGACCAGGTCGTGGGGGCCGAGCCTCGTCCGCTCGTTGATGAACGCGGTGTTGCAGGAGTTGGCCAGCGCCGTGGCCAGCGTGATCCGGCCGTTGGCGCTCGGCGGGTAGAAGCTGTCGTTGGTGAAGACCTTGCCGTCGACGGTCACGCCGGTCGGGCAGTCGATCGGCGACGAGGGGGTCTGTCCGGCCCGGAGCAGGGCCAGCGACGAGACGGTCTTGAAGGTCGACCCCGGCGCGAAGCGGCCGTACGTCGCGTCGTTGTAGCCGTTGTTCCCCGGGCCGTTCGCCGCGGCCACGACGGCCCCCGTCGACGGCCTGATCGCCACGATCGCGCTGGCCGGCCCGACGGTGCTCACGATGTGCTCGGCGAGCAGCTGCAGGCGCGCGTCGAGCGTCAGCCGCAGGGGGCTGCCGTCGACGGCCGGCGTTGTGAACAGCGTCCGGTCGCTGCTGCCGCCCGTGGTCGAGACCACGACCCCCGGCGAGCCGCGCAGCTGCTCGTCGTACCTCGCCTCGAGGCCGGACAGGCCCGCCTCGTCTCCCGGGGCGTAGACGCCCGGATGGTCCTTGATGATCTCGGCGGTCACCGGACCGACGGTGCCCAGGATCGGCGCCGCGAACTCCCGGGTGATGCCCAGTGGGATCCGGTCGGCGATCGCGTCGACCCCCTTGATGCGGACGTACTGCGAGGTCACCGACGCCGGCACCTCGTTCTTGCGGAACGCGATCGCCTGCACGAAGGCCTTCGGGCCGGCCGCCTCGACCTGCTTGACGTACGGCGCGACGTCGATGCCGACGAGCCGCGCCAGCCGCCGTGCGGAGTCGGCCGCCCGGGAGGCCGGGACCTTGACCCGGTCGACGCCGAACCGCACCACCGGCCGGTCGGTGACCAGGGCCACCCCGCGCGCCCCGACGATGTCGGCGCGCTTCGCCGGCTCGGTCGATACGTCGAGGCGTTCGCCGGGCTTGAGCGAGGGCTCGACGATGTCGGGCTTCCAGGCGACCTCCCACGCGTCGCCACCCGCCGTGGCCCTCAGCGGCGCCACCGTGGAGTAGGACCAGCCGGAGCCGATCGGCCACGACCAGTCGAGGGTCGCGGTCGCCGAGGCGTCACCGCCCGCGGACACCGAGCCGACGGTCACCGTCGGCTTCGCGTCGCCCAGGCCGCGTACCGTCGCGGCGTACTCGCGCTGCACCTCGCCGTCGGACGCACCCGCGAAGGCCACCTGCGAGAGGTCCCCGGAGGAGAGCGCGGAGGCCAGGGCGTCGGCGGTCGCGTCGGGCTCGGGCCCCTGGTCGCCGCCGCCACAGCCCGCCAGGGCCGGCACCAGCATCGACACGACGACGATCGACAGGCAGCGGGTCCCCATGACCGCCATCTTCTCAGGCGGACTGAGGCGGTCCCGACTCCTCGACTCGCACGCAGCACCGGCCCGGGGCGGGGTCCAGCCGCGCGACCGTGTGCCGGCAGCCGAGCCCGTCGAGGACGCCGTCCACGTAGTCGCGGTTCACCCCGCACACGAGCGCGGTGTGATCGCGGGCGAGTGCGTCGAAGGGGCAGTTCCGCAGCACCAGACCGTCGCCGTCACGGGCCGGCTCGTAGCCGCGCCCGGACAGGACGGCGGCCGAGCGCTCGAGCTCGTCGGCCCTCCCGTCGTACGCCGTGCCGTCGCGCCGGCCGGCCGCGCGAGCCTCCTCGGCGAGCGTCTCGGGCAGCGGAACGCCCTCGAGCGAGCGCTCGACCGCGGCGGCGAACACCTGGCCGACCAGGTCGTAGCCACGCCCCGGCAAGGACACCGCCACCTCGACGTCGGAGCGCCGGTAGACCTTCGCCGGACGCCCGGCTCCGGGACCGGAGCGACCGGAGAGCCGCCGGTGGTCGACGTCGAGCAGCCCCTCCTCGACCAGCTTGTCGAGGTGGAAGCGCGCGGTGTGGATCGGCACGCCCGCCTCGCGGGCCGCCTGCTCGCGCCCGACGGCGTCGAGATGCCCGACCACCACGTCGTACAGGCGACGGCGGACCGGGTCGGCCAGCGCCCCGATGGCGGAGAACGGGTCCTCCATCGCCACCTCCTCGTCGCTCTTGACGCCCCGCGTTCTAACAGACATTATGATAACTCTTAGAACTCGTGATCCACAAGGAGGATGCCATGGCCGAGGCGGTCGCCGTGCAGATCGACCAGGCGCGCTGGCGCCCCCGGATCACCCACGATCGCTCGCCGGTCGACCTGGTGGCGGCCGAGAAGGCCGCGACGGAGATGCTCGCCGCGCTCGGCCTGCCGATCGACTCCGAGGACATGTTCGAGACGCCGCTGCGCCTGGTGCAGGCGTACGCCGAGATGCTGACGCCGCCGGAGTTCGACTCCACGACCTTCACCAACTCCGCCGGGTACGACGAGCTCGTGCTGGTCTCCGACATCCCCGTGCATTCCCTGTGCGAGCACCACCTCCTCCCGTTCACCGGCGTCGCCCACGTGGGCTACCTGCCCGGCTCCCGGATCCTGGGGTTGTCGAAGTTCGCGCGTACGGTGGAGTTCTTCGCGCGTCGAGCACAGACCCAGGAGCGACTGACCATGGAGATCGCCGAGCATCTCGCCGAACGTCTCGAGCCACGCGGAGTGGGTGTCGTGATCGAGGCCGAGCACACCTGCATGAGCCTGCGCGGTGCGCGGGCCGCGGGTGCCCGCACCGTCACGGCCTCGCTGCAGGGGCGGTTGCGCGACGACCCGAAGACCCGCGCCGAGTTCCTCTCGCTCACCCGCGACCGGGGCGGCGTCCGATGAGCGCCCCGATCGTCCTGGTCGGCGGCGGTCTCGCCAGCGGCACGGCGGTGCGCGAGCTCCGCGACCAGGGGTACACCGGAGACCTGATCGTGATCGCCGGCGAGGCGCACCCGCCGTACGAGCGTCCGCCGCTGTCGAAGGGCTACCTGCTCGGCAACGAGCCGGCCGAGAAGGCGCTGGTCAACGTCGAGAGCTGGTACGCCGAGCACGACGTCGACCTGCGCACGGGGGTGAGCGTCGAGTCGGTCGACCCCGAGGCCCGCACGCTGCGCGCCGGCGGCGAGGAGATCACCTGGTCCGGCCTCCTGCTGGCCACCGGTGCCATACCCCGCCACCTGGCGCTCGCCGACGACTCCGGCGCACCGGTGCACTACCTGCGCACCCTCGAGGACTCCACCGAGCTCAAGGCCCAGCTGACCGAGGGAGCCCGGATCGGGATCATCGGCGGCGGCTGGATCGGGCTCGAGGTCGCCAGCGCGGCCCGTCAGGCCGGCGCCGAGGTCACCGTGCTCGAGGCGCAGGACCAGCCGCTGCGCGGCGTGGTCGGCCCCGAGATCGGCGCGCTGTTCGCCCAGCTCCACCGCGAGAAGGGCGTCGACGTGCGCACCGGCGTACGCATCGAGGCGATCGAGCGGGGCGCGGACGGCGTGACGATCTCGCTGGCCGGCGCCGACCCGCTGGTCGTCGACCGCGTCGTCGTCGGGGTGGGTGTCGCGCCGATGGCCGACCTGGCCTCCGACGCCGGCATCGGCGTCGACAACGGCATCCTGGTCGACTCGGGCCTCCACACGTCGTCGCCGGGGATCTTCGCCGCCGGCGACGTCGCCAACGTCGACCACCCCGTGCTCGGGCACCGCGTCCGGGTCGAGCACTGGGACACCGCGATCAAGCACGGGACGGTAGCCGCCACCAACCTGCTCGGTGGCAACGCCGTCGCCGACCACCTGCCCTACTTCTTCACCGACCAGTACGCCCTCGGCCTGGAGTACGTCGGCCACCCGGGCCCCGACGGGTTCGACCGCGTGGTGGTCACCGGTGACAGCGAGGGGCCGGTCGAGGGTCGCACCTTCCGGGTCTGGTGGCTGCGCGGCGACCGCGTCGTCGCCGGCATGCACGTCAACGACTGGGACTCCATCGGCCGGGTCCGCGAGCTGGTCGGCACCGAAGCCGACGAGGCTGCGCTCAGGAGCTGACCGCGGGCAGCTTCGCCAGGGCGCCGGCCACGGCCTGCTGCAGCTCGGCGTCGTCCCAGCTGTGGTCGACCAGGTCGCCGCGCAGGTAGGCGTCGTACGCCGAGAGGTCGAGGTGGCCGTGACCGCACAGCGCGGTCAGGATCACCTTCTCCTCGCCCGACTCCCGGCACGCCAGCGCCTCCTCGACCGCCGCCGCGAGGGCATGGGTCGGCTCGGGGGCCGGCACGATCCCCTCGGTGCGGGCGAACAGCACCCCGGCCGCGAAGCACTCGGACTGCTTCTTGGCGACCGCCTCGAGCTCGCCGGTCTCGTACAGGTGCGAGATGAGCGGGCTCATCCCGTGGTAGCGCAGCCCACCGGCATGGATCGGCTCGGGCACGAAGTCGTGGCCCAGCGTGTGCATCTTCATCAGCGGGGTCATCCCGAGCGCGTCACCGAAGTCGTAGGCGTAGGTGCCCTGGGTCAGCGACGGGCACGACGCCGGCTCGACCGCGCGGACCGTCGGCGACATCCGACCGGCCCACTTCTCCCGCAGGAACGGGAAGGCGAGGCCGCCGAAGTTGGAGCCACCACCGGTGCACCCCACCAGCAGGTCGGGGGTCTCCCCCACCGACGCCAGCTGCAGGAGCGCCTCCTCGCCGATCACGGTCTGGTGCATCAGGACGTGGTTGAGCACGCTGCCGAGCGCGTAGTTGGTGGTCGGGTCCCCGGCTGCCATCTCGACCGCCTCGCTGATCGCGATGCCGAGGCTGCCGGGGCTGTCCGGGTCCTGGGCCAGGATCGTGCGACCCGCCTCCGTGAGGTCGCTCGGGCTCGGGTGCACTGTGCCGCCGAAGGTCTCGATCATGGTGCGGCGGTAGGGCTTCTGGTCGTACGACGCCCGCACCTGCCAGACCTCGCACTCCAGGTCGTACTGGGCACAGGCGAACGCCAGGGCGGTGCCCCACTGGCCGGCGCCGGTCTCGGTGGTCAGCTTCGCGATTCCGGCCCTGGCGTTGTAGAACGCCTGCGGCACGGCGGTGTTCGGCTTGTGCGACCCGGCGGGGCTGACGCCCTCGTACTTGTAGTAGATGCGAGCCGGGGTGCCGAGCGCCTTCTCCAGCCGGTGGGCCCGGAAGAGCGGCGAGGGTCGCCACAGCCGGTAGACGTCGAGCACCTCGCCCGGGATCTCGACGTACTGCTCGCCGGAGACCTCCTGGAGGATCAGGTCCATCGGGAACAGGGGCGACAGGTCGTCGGGACCCACCGGCTGACCCGTGCCGGGATGGAGCACCGGCGGCGGTGGTGTGGGGAGGTCGTGGAGGACGTTGTACCAGCGAGTCGGCTGGTCACTCTCGGACAACGCGATCTGGTGCGGGGTCTGCGACGAGGGGGCCATGGCACAGCCTGGCACCCACGCGTCCGGGCGCGGACGTGACCCGCGTCACAGGAGGCCCGGGGAATGCCTCGGCGGCGCAGGCGTTATATCGGCAAATGGTTGAAACTTCATCCAGTCCGAGGAGGACCCCCACACCATGACGAACAGCCCGTTCGACCCCGCCACCACCGTCATCGACGACATCACCGGTGACTACACCCTCGACGTGAGCCACACCCGCCTCGGCTTCAGCGCCCGGCACGCGATGGTCACGACCGTCCGCGGCACCTTCAAGGACTTCGAGGGCACCGCCCACGTCGACACCGCGAACCCGGCCGACAGCAAGGTCGACCTCGTGATCAAGGCCGCGAGCATCGACACCGGTGTCGCCGACCGCGACGCCCACCTGCGCAGCGGCGACTTCTTCGAGAGCGAGACGCACCCGGAGATCACCTTCACCTCCACCGACGTGGAGCGCGACGGCGACGACTGGACCATCACCGGCGACCTGACCATCAAGGGCACCACCAAGCCCATCACGATCGAGTTCGAGTCCACCGGCTCCGCCCGCGACCCGTTCGGCAACCTGCGCATCGGGTTCGAGGGCCAGGCCACCTTGTCCCGCAAGGACTGGGGTCTGTCCTGGAACGCCGCGCTCGAGACCGGCGGCTTCCTGGTGTCGGACAAGATCAAGCTCGACTTCGACATCTCCGCCATCGCCCTGTGACCCGCACGTCGGGTCGGCACCTGCCGACTCGACGTGGAGGGATGGGACACCAGCGCCGACTCGGTGCCGAATGCCTGCGCATTCGCGCCGAGTCGGTGTCATTTCGGCGTACTTCTGCACCGACCCGGTCGGAAATCGCGTAGCGCGGTCGCCCGGTCGATGATCTGATACCGGCTCATGGGCGACCTGACACTTCCCGAGGGCCTGACCTCCCGCGTGCTGACCATGGACGACGCAGGTGCCGTCTTCGACCTCGCGGCCGCCCAGGAGATGGTCGACGTCGGCAAGGTCGAGATCGAGCCGGCCGACATCGTCAGCGACTGGAGCCGGCCCAGCTGGGACGTCGCCACCCACACGATCGGGGTCTTCGACGGTGACCGGATGGTCGCCTACGGCGAGATCACCGGTCACGACCGCGGCGATGCCGCGGTGCACCCCGACTACCGTGGCCGCGGCCTCGGCACCGCCGTCGCCGGCTGGATGCAGCAGACCGCGAAGGACCTCGGCGGCACCGGCTACGGGAGCCCCGTACCGCAGGGATCGGCCGGTGACCGGTTGCTGGAGAAGCTCGGCTACCGCATCCGTCACACGAGCTGGGTGCTCGCCCTGCCCGCAGGCACCCAGATCCAGCACCGTGACCTCCCGGAGGGCTACCGGATCCGCGAGGCCTCTCCCGACGAGTACCGCGAGGTCCAGGACGTGCTCGAGGAAGCGTTCCTCGAGTGGTCGGTGCGCGAGCGCGAGCCGTACGACGACTTCCACGCCGCGGTGATAGGGCGGCCGGGCTTCGAGCCGTGGAACCTCCGGGTCGTCACCGACACCGCCGGCACGATCGTCGGGGTCGCGCTGGTGATCATGGCCGGTGAGGCCGCCGACGAGGCGTACATCGATCGGCTGGCGGTCCGCCGCGACCAGCGCCACCGTGGTTTGGCCCAGGCGCTGCTCGTGGACGCCTTCGCCCGCGGCCGCGAGCACGGGGCCGTCCGGTCCGCCCTCTCCACCGACTCCCGCACCGGGGCGCTCAGCCTCTACGAGAAGGTCGGCATGGTGGTCGGCGACGTCTGGGTCAACCGAGCCATCGGCGTCTGATCCGCAGCACCGGCCGATCTCGCCACCTGGGCCGGTGGATGAGGGGGCGTAGGAGCACGGCGTACCCGATCACGGCGAGCAGCAGGAACAGCGGATGGTGGAAGCCCCACCAGACCAGGACGATCATCACGAGCACCTTGAACGGGAACGGCAGCCGGGGCAGCTCGGGCCGCCGGTCCCGGGGACTCCGCGTCGAGCGCGCGGGCTGGGGCCGCGGCAGGTCGCGGAAGGCTGGGGCCAGGTCGGCCGACGTGCGCGCAGCCCAGACCTGTTCCAGCCGCTCGGCGTGCTCCTCGGCGGTGATCCGTCCGAGGGCGAAGTGCTCACCCAGCTCGTGGGCGGCTGCCTCGCGCTCGGCGTCGCCGATGCGCAACCGTTCGTTCATCGCTCCTCCTCGCCGTCGTGGCGGTCATCGAGGTGGTCCACCTCGTCGCCCGGATGGTCGGCCAGGATCTGGTACAGCGCCCGCCGCGCCTCGACCAGCACGCCCACGCCGGCGCGGCGCTGGTCGTCGGTGCCGGTGGTGATGATCTGCCACACGGCGTTCATCACCCGTCCGAGCTCGGGCTTGAGCGTGGCGAAGTCAGGGCCGGCCTCACCGTCGCGCGAAGGGCGCTCGGCGCGCTCGCGTGTGAAAGGCGCCCACACCTCGTCGACCTCGTCGGCGTGCTGGTCGAGGAACGCGCGGCCGGTCGCCGAGAGCGAGACCGTACGCCGGCCCCGTTCGTCGTCCCCGTCGAGCAGTCCCTCCTCCTCGAGCTGCGCGATCGTCGGGTAGACCGAGCCCGGACTCGGTCGCCACCCGCCGTCGGTGCGCTCGGAGATCTGCTGGATCACCTGGTAGCCGTTGAGCGGCCCGTCGGCGAGCACCGCGAGGATCGCGACGCGCACGTCTCCGCGGCGTACCCGGGGAGCCCGGGTCTGGTTCGGCTGGGCCAGGCCGAACAGCCCGGCCACCCACGGCGGCGGGCCCCCGCCGCGTGCGTGCTGCTGGAACCTCGCCTCGAACTCGCGTCCCCAGTCCCGCCCCATCCGTCCGACTCCTCGCTGTGACGATCGGGTACGTCGCTCGCCTCTCGAACGGCTCGCGATATATCGCGACCGTACGCGGCGCCGGCTCCGTCCACAAGCCTCTCGACCCGGTCACCTCCTGCGCCTAGGTTGGCGCCATGACCGACTGGGCCGAGGTGTACCGGGCCAACATCGCCGCCGTCGCCGACCTGGCCGAGGGCCTGTCGACCGAGGAGCTCTCGCGCAACGTCCCGGCCACCCCGGACTGGACCGTGCACGACGTGCTGGCCCACCTGGCGGGTGGACCCGCCGACGTGCTGAACGGTCGGATGGACGGGGCACCGGGGCCGGACTGGACCGAGCGCCACGTCGCCGAGCGCGCCGCGCGCACGACCCCTGAGATCGTCTCCGAGATGCGGGCCCACGTCGGCGAGGTCGTGGCCGGTCTCGACGGCAACGACCGCCCGGCCCTGGTGTGGAACGCCGCCGTCCACCACGCCGACCTGCGCGAGGCTCTCGGCAAGGGGGTGCCGCCGGCCGCGATGTGGCGGCCGGTCGTGGAGGCGAAGGAGCCGTCGCTGGGCGAGCACGCCGCCGCCCTGGCCGGCGTACCGGACTACGAGAGGTTCCGGATGCTCTTCTCCCGGCGGTCGCGCGCGCAGACCGCCGGCTGGAACACCGGGCTCGACCAGGCGACCCTCGACGGCTTCGCCATCTTCGGTGCGCGCGACGACGACCAGCCGGTGCCGCGCTGAGGAGGACGAGGAGGCCGGGGCCGCCGGTCAGCCTGTGTTGCGCATCCCGGCGGCGATGCCGTTGATCGTCAGCAGGAGCGCGCGCTCGAGCGCCGGGTCGTCCTCGCCGCGTCGGTAGCGACCGAGCAGCTCGATCTGGAGGTGGTGGAGGGGCTGCAGGTAGTTGTCGCGGATCTCCAGGGTCGTGCGCAGGGTCGGCTCCCGGTCCAGCAGAGCCTGGTCGCCGGTCACCGCGAGGAGCCGCTGGACGGTGAGCTCGTACTCGGCGCGGACGACGTCGAGCAGGGGTCGTAGCGCGTCGGGGGCCAGCGCGACGTACCGCTCCGCGATGTCGAGGTCGGTCTTGACCAGGGTCATCGAGACGTTGCCGAGGAACGTGCGGAAGAACGGCCACTCGGCGTACATCTCCCGGAGTGCGGCGAGGTCGTCGGCCGCGGCGAGACCGCTGCCGACCCCGAACCAGCCCGGCACGATCTGCCTGGACTGCGTCCAGCCGAACACCCACGGGATGGCGCGCAGGTCGTCGATGCCGGCGTCGGCGCCGGGGCGGCGCGCGGGGCGGGAGCCGATGTGCAGGGCGCCGAGGAGGTCGACGGGGGTGGCGGCGAGGAAGTACGCGGCCAGCCCCGGCTCCTCCACGAGCGCCCGGTAGCGCGCGGCCGCCGCCTCGGAGATCCGGTCCATCGTCGCGTCCCACCGCACGGCCTCGTCCGGCGTACGACGATCGGTGCGGTGCAGCACACTGGCCTCGAGCGTGGCGGCGAGGGCGAGCTCGAGGTTCTGCCGGGCGAGCGCGGGCAGGGCGTACTTGTCGCTGATCACCTCTCCCTGCTCGGTGATCTTGACCTCCCCGTCGACCGTCCCCGACGGCAGCGCCATGATCGCCTCGTACGTCGGGCCGCCACCGCGGCCGACCGACCCGCCGCGCCCGTGGAAGAACCTCAGCCGTACGCCGTACCGCCGGGCGACGTCGCGGGCGCGTCGCTGTGCGAGCTGGATCTGCCACTGCGAGGTGGTGATGCCGCCGGCCTTGTTGGAGTCGGAGTAGCCGAGCATCAGCTCCTGCACGTCGCCCCGGAGCCGCAGCAGCTCGCGGTAGGACGCGTCGCCGAACAGGCCGTCGAGGATGAACTCGGTCTGCTCCAGCTCGTCGACGGTCTCCAGCAGCGGTACGAACCCGATCCGGGCGACGCCGGAGCCGAGGTCGACCAGGCCTGCCTCGCGGGCGAGCACGACGGCGGCGAGCACGTCGTCGGCGTCCCGGGTCATCGAGACGATGTAGCTCTCGACCGCGCGGGGTCCGAGCTCGTCGAGCGCCCACCGGATCGTGCCGAACGTCTCGGCGGTCGCCGACCCCTCCGCGTCCAGCGGCAGCGGGTAGCGAGCCAGCGGGCGGCTACCGGCGAGCTCCTCGCCGAGCACCTTGGCCCGGGACGCCCGGTCCAGCTCGGCGTACGGCGTCATCGGGCCGCCCACCCGGTCCAGCAGCTGGCCCACGGCATGGTGGTGCTTGGCCGCGTGCTCCCGCACGTCGAGCGTGGCCAGGGTGAGCCCCGTGGCCGCCACCGTGCGCACCAGTCGCTCGACCTCCCCGTCGGCCACCGCGGCGCCCTGGTGCCCGAGCACGGACGCGTGCAGCAGGAGCAGGTCGTCGAGCAGCTCGGTGTCGTCGGCGTAGTCCCGTCCGGCCACCCGGGGGGTCCCGTGCAGCAGCCGCTCCTCGGTGAGGCCGAGTCGCACGTGGACGCAGGTGAGGAACAGGCGGTAGGGCTCCTCGGCGTTCAGCCGCCGGTAGCGCGGCTCGACCTCCGGCAGGCCGGGCAGCCGGGCGTCCAGACGCCGGCGGAGCGCGTCGGACACTGCACCCACACGGTTGCTGACCGACAGGTCGCGGCGCAGTCCGTCGACGAGCGTGCGCAGCAGCCGGATCCCGTGCACGGCCTGGAGGAGCAGCACCTCGCGAGTAGTTGCAGGTGTGACGTACGGGTTGCCGTCGCGGTCGCCACCCACCCAGCTGCCGAAGCGCAACGGGCGGACCCCGGGCGGCAGGGCGACCCCGATCGTGGCCAGCCGGTCGCGCAGCTCCTCGAGCACGTCGGGCAGCGCGCCGGCCGACAGCCCCTCCAGGTAGTACACGACGTTGCGCGCCTCGTCGGTCGGCTCCGGCGGCTCGACCCGGATCTCGTCGGTCAGCCACAGCAGCTCGATCGCCTCCTCGAGCCGGCGAGTCCGACGTGGCGAGTCGGGCTCCTCCAGCAGCGCGGCGACGCGACGTAGCTTGTCGATCGTCGAGCGTCGGGCGACCTCGGTGGGGTGAGCGGTGAACACCGGCCGGAGCCCGACGTGGCGCAGGATCTCCGCGACCTCCTCCGGCTCGACGCCGGCGTCGGAGATGCGCGCGACCGCCTGCTCGATCCAGCCGCCCGCGTGCCGGCTCGTCCGGTTCAGGGCCCGGCCGCGGTGGACCTGCTCGGTGATGTTGGCCAGATGGAAGTACGCCGTGAAGGCGCGCACCAGCCGGGTCACCGTGGCCAGGTCGAAGTCGGGCAGCTCGTCGAGGCGGCCCTCCTTGGCGTGTGCCCGCACGAGCTCGACCAGGTCGAGCAGCTCCCGACCCTCGGTCCGGGCCAGCGTCTCCCCCAGGATCGAGGTCACCCGGCGGATGTCGCTGCGCAACGCCCGGTCGGGAGCGCGGGGGTCCTCGGCCATGTCCCCATCGTCACCGATGCGGGTGTCGGGGACGTTTCGGGTTCACGGGCCGAACGGTGGCCCGCGCCGCGGGTCGGGAGGTGTGACACCGAGATCGCCCGCCGGATACCCCAACGGGGTATGATGGACGTCATGGACCACCCGGGCTACCTCAACGACAAGGACGACGTCCTCAAGCGGCTGCGCCGCATCGAGGGTCAGGCGCGCGGGCTCCAGCGGATGGTCGAGGGCGAGGAGTACTGCATCGACATCCTCACCCAGGTCTCGGCGATGACCAAGGCGCTGCAGGCGGTCGCCCTGAGCCTGCTCGACGACCATCTCGCGCACTGCGTGAAGGACGCCGTCGCGACCGGCGTGGGTGGCGAGGAGAAGCTGACCGAGGCTTCGGCGGCGATCGCGCGGCTCGTCCGCTCCTGATCCTGGCTCCGTCGCCGGCGCGCCCGCCCGGTTGGGTGAGGCCGGGCCGGCGGGCAGGATGGGAGCCTCAGACACCTGGAGGTGCCATGACCGACCATCCGCACGAGCCGTCCTCCGAGACCCCCTCGGACAAGCCGCCGCTCACCGAGACCATCCGGGCCAAGCTGGACGAGTACGAGGTCGAACGCCATCTCGGCGAGCTGGCCTCGACACTCGAGGACACCGTCCGCCAGGGCGTCGCCCGGGTCGGTGAGCTGGCCCACGAGCACCGCGACGACATCGAGCGGCTGCTGGACAAGGCCGCGACCGCGGTCGACCGGCGGACCGAGGGAAAGCACGCCGACCGGATCAGCCAGGTGCGCGGATCCCTCGAGCGCGGCGTCGAGCGGATCGCCGAGCAGCGCACGGGTGGCACGCCCGACGCGCCGGGACCCGACGTACCCCCGAGCAACGGGTGAGCGCGCCGTGTCGCTGAGGCGCTCGGATCCTCGCGGCCCGCGGCGCCTGCCCGAACCGGTTCCCCGGGGGGATGAGGGGGTCGTCGGGCGCCTGGTCCAGGTGCTGCTCGACGCCGGCATCGACGGGCTGGGTCCACTGAAGTCGGCCCGCGAGCTGGCCGACCTGGCTCGGCGCGACACCCGCACCACCGAGGGCGCGGTCAAGAAGATCGTCCGCTCCCACGTGGTCAAGGGTGGCGTCGGCGGCTTCGTGACCAGCGTCGGCGGCTTCGTGACGATGCCGGTCGCGCTGCCGGCGAACGTCGTGAAGTTCTACGTCGGAGCCACCCGGATGGTGGCCTCGATCGCGACACTGCGCGGGTACGACGTCACCGACCCCCAGGTGCGGACCGCCGTGCTCTTGACGCTCGTCGGCTCCGAGGCCGACGAGGTGCTGAAGAAGGCCGGACTCACCGGCGGCACCGGCAAGATGGTCGGACTGGTCGGCCAGCAGCTGCCACCCGCTGCCCTGCTGATGGTGAACAAGGCGATCGGCTTCCGGCTGCTGCGCGGCCTCGGCGAGAAGGCCTTCGCCCGGCTCGGCCGCGGCATCCCCCTCGCCGGCGGCGTGGTCGGTGGCGGCATCGACGTGTGGATGATGAAGCGGATCGCCGACCACGCGATGGGGGAGTTCCCTCCGGTCGCATGAGGGCGCGCACGACAGCCGGGTCCGGCTCACCGGACCTCGGAGACGACGAGTCCGGGTGGTGGTCATGGCGGGGATGCACGACGACGAGATCGAGGTCGACGAGCCGCTCGTCCGGGACCTGCTGGCCTCGCTGTCGCCGGCGTACGCCGGTCTCCCGCTGCGCCGGTTCACCCCGACCGGGTCGACCAACGCCTTGTTCCGGCTCGGCGACGACCTGCTCGTGCGGGTGCCACGCCAGCCCGGCGGCACGGCCACCATCGAGAAGGAGCAGCGTTGGCTGCCGTACGTCGCACCCGTGCTGCCGGTGCGGGTGCCCCAGATCGTCGCGACCGGCGCACCCGCTGCGGGCTATCCGGAGAAGTGGTCGCTGGTCCGCTTCCTGCAGGGCGAGACGCCGACCGTGCCGGCGCCCGGCCGGCCGCCGCGGCACGCTCTCGCACGCGACCTCGCGCAGGTGGTCACCGGGCTTCGCTCGCTCGAGGTCCCACCGGCGGCCTCGGCCGATCCGGCGCTGCGGTGGTACCGCGGACGACCGCTCGCCGACCTCGACGACGAGCTGCGACGACTGCTGGCCGACTGTCGCGAGATGGCCGGGCTCGGCCTCGACGTCGATGCGGTCGAGCGGGCGTGGGACGAGGCCGTGGCCCTGCCCGCCCCGGAGGGCGACGAGCCCCTGTGGCACCACGGCGACCTGGTCGCGGAAAACCTCCTGACGCGCGACGGCAGGCTCGTCGCCGTGCTCGACTTCGGGTGCCTGTCGGTGGGACGTCCGGCCGTCGACCTGGTCGTCGCGTGGGAGCTCCTCGACCCGGCTGCACGGGGGACGTTCCGCGCGTCGGTCGGCGTCGACGACGTCGAGTGGGGTCTGGGACGCGGATGGGCGCTGGCGCTGGCGATCATGGCCCTGCCCTACTACTGGCACTCGATGCCGGAGCGTTGCGTCCATCGGCTGGCGATGGTGCGTGCGGTCCTCGACGACGTCGGACACGACGGTCCGTCCGGCCCCTGAGCCGGTCAGCGGGAGTTCGACCAGACCAGCACGACGAGCACGATCATGAACACCACGACGGCAGCGGCCGCCCAGCGGTAGAGCCCGAAGCCGTGCCTGCGCAGCTGTTCTTCGCGCACCCGGTCCCCCGTCCGGCGTGCCTTGCGGATCTCGAGGGCGAGCGACAGCCGGTAGACCACGAAGCCGGCGGCGCCGAGGACCACCACCACGCGCCAGAGCATGACCGGAGCATCGCACGTCACCGGTCGCGCCCTCGCCGGTCCCGGCACGACGTCCGGCGAGATCGTCGGGCACCGTACGCTGGCCCGATGCACGAGGACGCCGACCGGCTGCTGGCCCGGCGCGAGGCCGAGCTCGAGGAGCAGCTGGCCGAGCTCACCAAGCCGCCCGGCGAGCTCGGCACGATCTCGTTCGGCAAGCGGGTCGGCGAGGGCACCTCGATGGCGGTCGACCGGCTGGCCGCGGTGTCCACGCAGGAGCACCTCCTGGCCATCCTCGACGAGGTACGCCGCGCGCGGCAGCGCGTCGCGGACGGCAGCTACGGCACCTGCGAGGTCTGCGGAGAGCCGATCCCCGAGGGGCGCCTCGAGGCGCGGCCGTGGGCCACCCGCTGCATCGCCCACAGCTGAACGCGATCAGGCGCGCGCCGCGGCCTCGACGATCACCCGCGCGGTGTCGTCGGGCCGGCTGTACTGCGGCCAGTGACCGGAGTGCAGGTCGACCCACACGACGTTGCGGAGCGCCGCGATCTCCTCGGTGCCGGGCTCGCCCGCCTCGGTCCACTCCTTCAGCTGGGCCGAGTCGTACTCCGCGGTGACCATCGTGACCGGGAGGTCGTGGAGCCGGTCGTCGCCGAAGGAGAGACCGCCGGTGACGGCGTGGACGGGCGAGGGCACGGAACCCTCGCGGATGCGCGCGCGCAGCCCGTCGGACAGGTCGGCGACCATCTCGTCATCGAAGAAGTCCCACGGTGGCAACGGCACGTCGGCGCCGGCGACGGGGAACATCGACTCGCTCGGCTCCGGGACGTCCGGCTCACTGGCCAGGAACACCACCCCGGCCACGCGGTCGAGCCGGGCCGCCGCGGCTGCCCAGGCGATCACACCCCCCATGGAGTGGCCGACCAGGAGCACCTTCGCATCGGCGGTCCCGGCGTCGGCCCCGCCGTCCGCCAGCTGGTCGATCGCCGCCACGACCGCGTCGACGTGGTCGGCACGAGTGACGCCCGACCGGTCGGCGCCCGCCGAGTCCATGCCGGGAAGGGTGAGGGGGTGCGGTCGGTGGCCGGCGCTCTCCAGCCGCGGCCCCACGTCGTCCCACGATCGGTCGGTCAGCCAGAGGCCCGGGATCAGGATGATGTCCATGCCGTACGACGCTACGGTCCGCCGCCGACAGCCGCCTCGACGGGGCGGGGGAGGTGTCGCACCGAGGGGATGCCCAGCACGACGACCGCGGCCCCGATGCCGCAGAGGGTCATCACCACCAGGGTGGCCGAGATGCCGACCAGCGCGGCCAGGCCGCCGACCACCACGGTGCCGAGCGGGATCATCCCGGTGCTGGACAGGTAGTCGTAGCTGGACACCCGCGACAGCGCCCCCGGCGGGATGTGCTCGCCCAGCGAGGTCTCCCACAGCGTGAACATCCCGGTCACGCACACGCCGGTCAGCAGCTCCAGCAGCCCGATCGCCCAGACCGGCAGGTGGCTACCGATGACGGCCGCCTGGCAGGACGAGCCGACCAGCATCAGCGCCCCCGCCCGGAGGGCGTACGCCGGCCGCCACCGCAGGAGCAGCAGGTCGCCGAGGATGTTGCCCATCCCGAACAGCGCGGTGACGATCGCCCACGACCGGGCGCCGTCGTACCGGTCGGCCATCAGCACCGGCCCGACCACGAAGATCGCCGGCAGCACCATGGCGTGGTAGACCGAGATGCCGCCGAGATAGCCGACGACCCAGCTCCGCGACCGCACCTCCTCCCAGCCTTCGCGCAACGACGTACGGAACGACGCCGGAGCGGCCCGCTCGTCCGCGGCGGCCGCCTCGTCGACCAGTGCGGGACGCAGCGGAAGCAGGAGGACGACCGAGACCAGGAAGGTCGCCCCGTCGAAGACCAGCGCCGATCCCGGCCCGCCCGCGAACCCGATCAGGAGGCCGGCCACCGCCGGTCCGGCGACGTTCGCCAGCGAGAAGCTCAGGCCGCGCAGAGCGTTGGCCGGCTGGAGGTTCCCGGGGCTGACGGTGGTCGGCAGGAGCCCGCTGAACGCCGGGGCGAAGAACGCGTCGGCGCCACCGAACAGCGCGGCCAGCACGACCAGATGGACGACCTTGGCGCTCCCGGAGAGCAGGAGCACCGCCGCGATGGTCTGGGTCACCAGCCGGACGACGTCGGAGGCGATCAGGATCCGCTTGCGCTCCCACCGGTCCGCCCAGACCCCCGCCGGGATCGCCAGGATGACGAACGGCAGGAACTGCGCCGTCGCCGTCGCGGCCACGTCCCGGACGCCGCCGCCGACCGACAGCACGGCGAACGGCAGAGCCACGCTGGTGACGCGGTCGCCGAGCACCGAGAGCACCTGGCTTCCGAAGAGCAGCCGGTAGCGCGGCTCCTCGCGCAGCACGGTGGGGACCAGACGCCGGGACACGAGTGGTCAGCCTCCCGGACCGACGGCCGGTTGTCGCGTGGTTTGTCGGAGCTACGGAGTGCCGAGATCGTCGCGCACCTGACCGACCAGGCCGCGGGCCCGGGCGACCGCGTGCCGCGCGGCCCTCATGGTCGCCCGCGGCGTGGTCGCGCCGAACGCGTCGGCGGAGACGCCCGCCAGCAGGCCCGCCGCCGTGGCGAGATCCCTTTCGTCGGTGCTTCCTGGGGTGACCAGCGGCTCCAGCGCGGCGATGGCCGAGGCGGTGCGCTCGCCGTGTCGCAGGATGTTGGTGGCCCCGACGTACCGCCGGGGGTGGAACGCCCTCAGGACGCCCGTGGCCGCCGCCAGGTGACCGCTCGTCGGGTCGAGGGAGTACGCCGTGGCGACCGCCTCCACGACGGCTTCGTCCGACGCGACGTTGGTCCGGAGGGCGGCTCGGTCCGCATCGGTCAACGGATCGAGACGGGACGCGCGGGTCGCGTGGTCCAGGCGCCGGTCGAGCCGGCCGAGGGCGCGCAGCACGTGGGTCGACCCGTCCTGCTCGACGCGCGCGTGGTGGTGCGGCATGCCGTACCGAGGCGCGGTGTCGGCCTGTGCGCCGGTGCCCACACCGGTGAGAGCAAGCGTGGCGAGGGCGCCGACCGTGACGCGGGCAGTGCGGTTCATCTGTGCTCCGGGGGTGAACGTCGGACAGGGGCTGAGCGGCTCATCGTCCGCCCGCTCCGGTCCCGGTACAGCCGAATCGGGATTCCTTTGCCAACGCGGTCGGCCGCCACGAAAGACGCGAGAGCCTCCCTGCCGATGTCGAAAGCTCGGCTCCCTGTTCGACGTGAGGGTGAGCCCACATCCCAGGAGCCCCTCATGACCAGCACCGACCCGACCCCCACCACCACGCGTCCGTTCCTCGCCCTCGCCGCGCTGGCCTTCCCGACCCTGCTGGTCGCGGTCGACATCGCCGTGCTCAACGTGGCGCTCCCGACGATGGCGCGTGACCTGCACGCCGGCGCCACCGAGCTGCTCTGGATGACCGACAGCTACAACTTCCTGGTGGCCGGAGCGATGCTGACCACCGGTGCGGTCGCCGACCGCGTCGGCCGCCGCCGGACGATCTCGGTGTGCGCCGCGATCTTCGCCGTCGCCTCTGCCATCGGCGCCTTCGCCACCACCCCCGAGCTCGTGATCGCCGCCCGCGGCGTCATGGGACTGGCCGGGTCGGCGATCATGCCGGCCTCGATGGCACTGCTCGGTGGCCTGTTCCCCGATGAGAAGTCCCGGGTCCAGGCCATGGGCGTGATGATGACCGTCTTCCTCGGCGGCATGGCCGTCGCGCCGTTCGTGGGTGGCCTCCTGCTCGCCCACTTCTGGTGGGGCTCGGTCTTCTTGATGGGGGTGCCGGTGATGGCGCTGACGGTCGTCGCCCTGCCGCGCCTGGTCCCCGAGTCGCGGGCCGAGGTGCCCAGCCCCTTGGACCTCACCAGCGCCGGCCTCTCACTCGTCTCCGTGCTGAGCCTGGTCTTCGCCCTCAAACGTGGCGTCGCCTCGGGCCCGGACTCACCCGTGGTCGTCACCGCGGTGGTGGGGCTGGCTCTCGGGGTGGTCTTCCTGCGCCGCCAGGCCCGGCTCGCCCACCCGCTGCTGGATCTCGGTCTGCTCGCCCGGCCGCGCGTACGCCGTACCCTCGGGGCGCTGTTCCTGACCGCGCTGCTCATGGGCGGCACCTCGTTGTTCTTCAACCTCTACCTGCAGGAGGTCCAGGGTCTGTCTCCGCTGCGGGCCGCCTGGTGGATGCTGCCGATGATGGTCTCGATGATCGCGGCGGCCAACCTCGGGCCCTGGCTGAACCGTCACGTCCCCCAGCGCACCGTGGTCGTCTCGATGATGTCGCTGATGGCGGTGGGCTTCGCCCTGTACGCCGTCGCGCCGGTGTCGACGGCCGGGCGCCCCGTCGTCGCGGCCGGCGCGAGCCTGGCCACCTTCGGGATCGGAGCTGCCTACCCGTTGCTGATGGACGGCGTGATCAGCGCCGCGCCCCCGGAGCGTGCCGCCTCCAGCGCCTCCCTCGCCCAGCTGTCCAACGAGCTCGGCATCGCATTCGGCCTCACCCTGCTCGGCACCCTCGGCACCGTGGTCTACCGGCTGCGGCTCGGCCTGCCCGGCTCCACCGCCCGGCAGAGCGTGCTGGACGGCGTACGCGAGGGTCGGCACGACCCGGCCCTGCTCACCGCGGTGAAGGGTGCGTTCACCGACGCGTTCCACGTCACCGGACTGGTGGGCGTGACGGCCATGGGGGTGGTCCTGGTGCTCGCCGCTCGCGCCACCCGCGAGACCCCGACGGACGACGGGACGAGCGTGCCGCGAACCGTCGAGGCGCAGCTCACGCCTTGACGCGGCTCTCGATCGTCTTCGCGACGGCGTCGTCCAGCAGCTCGAGGGCCCGGACGACCGGCGGGGCGTCGGCAGCGCCGTCCCGCACGTGGACCACGATCCGGCGACGGGGGCTCGGGTTGATCAGCTCGCGGCTGTCGACGCCGGCCATCGACTCGGGCACGGCCAACGACGGCAGGATGGTCGCTCCGACGCCCGCCGCGACGAAGGCCAGCGCCGTGTAGTGGTCCTCCGACCGCGCGACGTAGCGCGGCGTGAAGCCGGCGGCCCGGCAGGCGTTGGCGATGATCATCGAGCAGGTGTTGCCGTGGTAGTCGTTGTCGATCAGGGGCTGGCCGGTGAGCGCCCCCAACGGCACTTGGGAGTCCCACTCGGTGAGGAGCCCGTGGCCGCGGGGGGCCACGACCCGGTAGCTCTCCTCGGTCAGCACGTGCCGGATGTGACCGGGACGCTCGATGCCGTCGTGGTCGGCGTTCTCGGTGGTGATGTCGAGGTCGCGGCGGCTCTGGGCGGGCGGCTCGGGGCCGAGCTCGTTGAGGATCAGGTCGAGGACCAGGTCGGGGAAGTCGCGTCGCAGGCCCTTCGCGACGGCGGGCAGCCAGAACTGGGCGGCCGAGGAGAACGCTCCGATCGTCAAGCTGCCCGAACGCCCCTCGCGCAGGTGCTCGACGACCCCGCCCAGCCGGCTCAGGCTGTCCATCAGGTCGTCGCTCTCGGCGGCGAGCACCTTCGCGGTGGCCGTCGGCGCGATCCCGCGCCCGGCCTTCTCGAAGAGCACCAGACCCGTCTCGCGCTGCAGGGCCGAGATCTGCTGGCTCACGGCGGACGGCGTGTAGCCGAGATGGTCGGCGGCGGCCTGCACCGACCCACTGGCCACGACGGCTCGGAACACGCGGAGGCGCTGCACATCGATCATGGTGCTGATCGTACAGCATGACTACCGTGTTCATTAGGAACGTTCGCTTGTCCTTCATGATGATGAGCGGCACGCTGGAGCCATGAACACGAACCAGAAGCCCAGCCGCGGTCAGCGGATCCGCTCCTTCCTGCGCTACGCCTGGGGCGACCAGATCTCGGCCCACCACGCCATGCTCCGCTTCCCGCCGTACGACGACTACCTGCTCAACCGGCGTGACCGCTGAGGGGGGTGCGGACCGGATCCGGATGCCGGAGCGGCCGGCTGCTCACGCGACGGGCGGCTCCTGGGGCAGCCGGCGGCGCTCGGCCATGACCAGCCCCACGGCCACCAGCACGACAGCGCCGCCGACCACCACCGGCCAGGTGATCGGCTCCCCCAGCCACGCCCAGCCGAGCAGGACCGCGACGACCGGGTTGACGTAGGCGTGGGTCGAGACCAGCGAGATGGGCGCGTGGTGGAGCAGCCAGACGTACGTCGTGTACGACACGACCGACGACGCCGTCAGGAACGCCAGCACGATCCAGGTGCCCACCGGGAAGTCGAACGACGTCCGCTCGCCGCCCACCACACCCGCGACGGTCAGCACCACGCCGCCGATCAGCAGCTGGTAGGCCGCGGTCACGAACGTGTCCGCCGGCAGCAGGAGTCGTGGCTGGAGGAACGACCCGACCGCCCAGCATCCGGCCGAGGCCACGATCAGCAGCGACGGCCACAGCGGGAAGCCGGGCACCCCCCGGCCTCCGACGATCAGCACGGTGAGCCCCACGAAGCCGATGACGATCCCGATCCAGGTGACGGCGCGCGGCCGGTCCCCCGTCCCGAGTCGGAGCAGGACGATCGCGATCGGCGCCAGCGCCGTCAGCAGCGCCGCGGGACCCGCCTGGACCCCCGCGCCCTCCGCCCACGTGGTCGTGCCGTTGGTGAGCACCTGGAGCAGGAGCGCGAGCAGCAGGCAGCTGACCATGGCCCGACGACCCGCCCGGAGCACCCGCGGACCACGCCGAGCCGCGATGTACGCCACCAGCACGACGCCCGCGACGACGTAGCGCACGCCGATCGACAGCAGGGCCGGCACGTCGACCACGACGTACCGGATCGCGACGTACACCGAGCCCCACACGACGTAGATCAGCAACAGGCCGGCGGCGACGAGCACGGCCTCGCGAGGGAGCGACCGGGGGATCCTCACCACCCGGCCGACGTTGCTGGACATCAGCTCGCAGCGTAGCGCCCGCTACGCCCCGGATGTCGTACGTTCCGAGGCATAGATGGCACCCTCCGGATGACGTCCCGCTGGGTCTCCTGTCATCTCTGCTTCATCCGGTCCGTCAGGGTGGGTGACGCATCACGACGGAAGGACCTGGCGGATGGAGACGCAGGAGCAGCTGGCCGACCGGTTCGAGGAGCACCGCGACCACCTGCGGTCGGTCGGCTACCGGATGCTCGGCTCGACGGCCGAGGCGGACGACGCCGTGCAGGAGGCCTGGCTGCGGCTGGCCCGCGCAGACACCAGCGAGGTTCTCAACCTGCGCGGCTGGCTGACGACGGTGGTGAGCCGGATCTGCCTCGACGTGCTTCGCTCGCGCAAGGCGCGCCGCGAGGACTCCCTCGAGGTGCACATCCCCGACCCGGTCGTGACCCGCCTCGACCACGACCCCGCGGCGGCGGCCGAGCAGGCCGACGAGGTCACCCTGGCCCTCCTGGTCGTCCTCGACGCGCTCAACCCCCGCGAGCGGATGGCCTTCGTGCTGCACGACCTGTTCGGCGTCCCGTTCGACGTCATCGGCGAGATCCTGGACACTACGCCGAACACAGCGACCCAGCTCGCCAGCCGTGCCCGGCGCCGGGTGCGGGCCACCCCGCCGCCGGTCGCCGACCTGGCCATGCAGCGCCGGGTCCTCGAGGCCTTCCGGTCTGCGGCGGATCTCGGTGACTTCGACGCGCTGGTCTCCGTCCTCGACCCCGACGTCACCTTGCGCGCCGACGCCGGACCCGGAGGTGCGTCGACCGTCATCCGTGGCGCCGTCGCCGTCGCCGCCCAGGCCAGGGCCTTCCGCCGGTCCGGCCACGAGACGGAGCAGATCCCGGTGCTGGTCAACGGGGCTCTCGGCATGCTGGCGCTCAAGGACGGGCGACTGATGTCGGTCTTCAGTCCCCTGATCCGCGACGGCCGGATCGTGGAGATCAACATCGTGGCCGACCCCGAGCGCCTGACCGGGATCGACGTGGACGACTTCCGCTGAGCACGAGCCGGGCGTCGCTGCCGGTCCCGCTCAGAACGACTCGGGGCGCAGCGGCGACGCCGCGGTCAGCCCGCCGTCGACGGTGAAGCACTGGCCGGTCGCCCACGAGGCCTCCTCCGAGACCAGCCAGGCCACGACGTTGGCGATGTCGGCGGGGGAGCCGAACCGGCCCGCCGGGTGCCGGGCGAGCGCGTCGCGGACCGCGGCGTCCGGATCCCCGGCCAGGGCGAACCCCTCGTCGAACATCTCGGTCATGATCCAGCCGGGCAGCACCGCGTTGCACCGCACCTGCGGCCCGTGGTCGACCGCGATCGAGCGGGTCAGGGAGTGCACGAACGCCTTGGAGGCGTTGTAGAGCGCGCTCGACAGATCCGCGACCACGCCCGAGATCGAGCCGATGTTGACGATCACCCCGCCGCGCTCGGACATGTCGGGCAACACCGCCCGGGACATGTTGAACACACCGCGGCAGTTCACGCCGACCTGGAGGTCCCAGTCGAGGTCGGTGGTGTCGGCGACCGACTTCGCCACCAGGACGCCGGCGTTGTTGACCAGCACCGAGGCCGGGCCGAGGAGGTCGCGCGCCTGCGCGACGAACCGGCCGGCATCGATCGGGTCGGCGACGTCGGCGCGCACCCACACCACGTCGTCGGGCAGGTACGCCGGCCGGTCACCGCGCCCGCAGGTCGCGACTCGCGCGCCGTCGGCGTACAGCCGCTCGACGATCGCCTGCCCGATCCCCCTGCTGCCGCCGGTCACCACGGCGGTGTGTGTCTCGGCCACGCCGCGAGCCTAGGGCGCCAGCGCGATCTCCTCGCAGCGGGCCACCGCACGGCGCTGCGAGGCGCGGTCGAGGCCCAGGAGTGCCGTCAGCCAGAGCCCGTTCTGCACCACGTCGACGTCGGCGGCACGCCGGGTGCACTCCGCGCGGGCGAGATCGGGGCGGGCGGCGTGGATCAGGGCCGCCAGCCCCGCCCGATAGCGGGCCTGGGCCTCGGTGTTGATCCGCGCGAAGTCCTCGTGCACCTGCGCGAGCGACCACAGCTGGAGTCGCAGCGAGAGGTACTCGGTGGTGAGCAGCTCCGGCTCCGCCACGCGACGCAGCGCCCCCAGCAGCTGGTCCTGTGGCGACGTCCCGGGCGCCGGGGTGAGCAGGGCGACGTCCTGCTCCTCGATCCGGCGCAGGGCGGCACGGATCAGCTCCGTCTTGTCCTCGAAGTAGTAGCCGACCAGCCCCGAGGCGACGCCGGCCTCCCGGGCCACCGCTCGGATGCTGACCCCCGCGATGCCGTGACGCGCGAGCAGCGCGACCACGGCGTCGAGGATCCGCTCACTGCGGTCCTTCGGGCGGGCCTCGCTCGGCGAACCGGTCACGCCGCGCAGCGTAGTTCCCCCGCCCGTCCCCCGAGCCGTCAGTGCGCCATGTCGACGAAGCGGGAGTAGTGGCCCTGGAAGGCCACGGTGATGTCGCGGGTGGGGCCGTTGCGATGCTTGGCCACGATCAGGTCGGCCTCGCCGGG
>JAICHQ010000001.1 GCA_025924815.1 Nocardioides sp. | reverse complement strand
GTACCACGCCGACAAGGCCGAGCTCGACGACACCGCGACGCCCGACCCGCTGTTCAGCAGCCGCGTCGTCAAGCGCGGCACCGATGTCACCGTGCTGGCCTACGGTCCGACGGTGAAGACAGCGCTCAAGGCCGCGGAGGCCGCCGGCAACGAGGGGAGGTCGCTGGAGGTCATCGACCTGCGCACCCTCTCGCCGCTGGACATGGGGCCGGTGCTGGAGTCGGTGCGCAAGACCGGTCGCGTCGTCGTCACCCACGAGGCGCACGTCAACCTCGGCCTCGGTGCCGAGCTCGCAGCCCGGATCACCGAGGAGTGCTTCTACTCCTTGGAGTCGCCGGTGCTCCGCGTCGGCGGCTTCGACACGCCGTACCCCCCCTCGCGGATCGAGGAGGACTACCTCCCCGACCTCGACCGGGTGCTGGACGCCGTCGACCGCACGCTCGACTTCTGAGGAGAAGCCCATGGCCGAGTTCAAGCTGCCCGACGTGGGCGAGGGCCTCACCGAGGCCGAGATCGTGACCTGGAAGGTCAAGGCGGGCGACACCGTCGTGATCAACCAGGTGATCGTCGAGATCGAGACCGCCAAGTCGCTGGTGGAGCTGCCGTCGCCGTACGCCGGGATCGTCCAGGGCCTGCTGGTGCCCGAGGGCGAGACCGTGGCGGTCGGGACGCCGATCATCGCGATCGGCGACGCGCTCGACGGCCCGATGCCCGAGGAGCCCGGCCGCCCCGCCGAGCCCGCCGAGCCGGGCGAGCCGGCCGAGATCCGGGCGGCCGACATCGACCTGTCCAACCCGGCCGCGAGCGGCTCGGCGGAGGGCGAGTCGCTGGTGGGCCGGATGAAGGCCGACCGGGGTGCCGAGCGCCGCGCCCGCAGGCCGGCCGCGGCCCTGCAGACGCAGGCGGCGTTCGAGCCGACCGGCTCCGCGGCGCCGGTCGAGCTGGACGAGGAGGACGAGTCCGACGGCCCGGTCGTGCCGGCGACGGCCGCCGCCCCGGCTGCGGGGGGAGTGCGGGTGCTGGCCAAGCCGCCGGTCCGCAAGCTGGCCAAGCACCTCGGCGTCGACCTCACGTCCCTCACCGGCACCGGACCCAACGGCACGGTGAGCCGCGAGGACGTCGAGGCGGCGCAGGGTGGCGGCGCGGAAGTCGTGGTCCCGACCGGCTCGACCGACGCCGGTCGCGAGTGGCGCGAGCCGATCAAGGGCGTGCGCAAGATGATGGGGCAGGCGATGGTCGACTCGGCCTTCTCCGCCCCGCACGTCACCGAGTGGGTGACCGTCGACGCGACCCGGACGATGGAGTTCGTCGAGCGTCTGCGCGGCAATCGCGACTTCCGCGACGTGAAGGTCTCGCCCCTGCTGGTGCTGGCGCGCGCGGCGATGCTGGCGATGCGGCGTACCCCGGAGATCAACTCCTGGTGGGACGACGCCGCGCAGGAGGTCGTCTACAAGCGCTACGTCAACCTCGGCATCGCGACCGCGACGCCGCGCGGGCTCGTCGTCCCCAACGTCGAGAACGCCGGGTCGATGTCGCTGCTCGAGCTGGCGGGCGCGCTCAACGAGCTCGTCGAGGTCGCGCGGTCGGGGAAGACCCAGCCGGCGCAGATGAGCGGCGGCACGTTCACGATCACCAACGTCGGGGTCTTCGGCGTCGACAGCGGGACGCCGATCATCAACCCCGGCGAGTCCGCGATCCTGGCGTTCGGGGCGATCAAGAAGCAGCCGTGGGTCGTGGACGACCAGATCGTCGTACGCCGGGTCACCACCCTGGCCCTGAGCTTCGACCACCGTCACATCGACGGCGAGAAGGGCTCGCAGTTCCTCTCCGACGTCGCCGGGATCATCGAGGACCCCGCCTCCGCCCTGTTGTTCTGAGGCGGTGCAGGTTTCCCCGGACGTCCGGGGAAACCCGCACTTAGTAGCCGTCGCAACCCCCACAAAGTGACAGGAATCCGTGCCCGGTGGGTCTGAAGGGGCCGCTGGTGCTCCCGGATCAGCCTGCCTTCCACAGGGGTTCGGTCGGGCCGAGCAGCCAGGCGTGGAAGACCGGGGTCAGGTCCTGCCCCGACCTCCGGCTCCACCACGCGGCGAGGGTGTCGCGGTCCTGGCTGGTGAAGCGGTGGTCGGTCAGCCACTGCCGGGCCAGCGACCAGAACTGCCGGTCTCCGAGGCGCTGCCGGATCGTGTCCCACATCAGCGCCGGGATGTAGTAGGCGTTGCCCTCGCCGAACGAGCCGGGCCGGTAGCGGGCCGGCGGGCCGTACTGCGCCCGCAGCCGCCCGGCGTACGTCGTCGCCCAGGTGCGAAGGATGCCGGCGAGCGTCCTCGGCCCGTGGCCGGCGGTCCAGTCCGCCTCGGCGAGGTAGGTCGCCATCCCCTCGCTCATCCACAGGTCGCTCCAGTCGTCGGGCGTGACGGTGTCGCCGTACCACTGGTGTGCCAGCTCGTGGACCAGGACGTCGTGGGAGAGCGTGTAGTCGCCGATCCCGAGCGTCACCGTCGACTGGGTCTCCATCGCGCTGAGCGACGGCACCAGCAGCACGCCGAGCGTCGGAAAGGGGTAGCGACCGAGCTTGCGCTCGAGGTAGGCGATCGCCCTGGGCGTGTAGCGCAGGCCCTTGACCAGCTCCGGCCGGTCGGTCGGCGTCCAGTAGCTGATCGGGAGCCCGTGCGGCCCGGTGTCCGTGGTCCGCGTGTAGTGGCCGATCGCGATCGTGACCAGGTACGACGCGGCCGGCTCCGGCAGTTGCCAGCTCGTGACCGTCCCGGTCGAGCTCGAGGTCCGCGAGCGCAGCCGGCCGTTGGCGATCCCGACCTCGCCCTTCGGCGCATGGATGGTGACGTCGTAGAAGGCCTTGTCGGAGGGCTGGTCGTTGACGGCGTACCAGCTGTAGGCGCCGTAGGGCTCCTGCATCGTCCACACCGTGCCGTCGCGGGCGATCGTCCAGCCGGAGGTCGAGAAGTCGGCCCGGTCGGTCGGCGCGACGACGGGCTCCGGGAGGCCGCTGTAGGTCAGCTGCAGGACGTGTCGGCTGTCGGTGCGCACCGGCGCCTCGACGACCAGGTCCTTGCCCGGGTGCTCGAAAGGCACCGACCTACCGTCCAGCCAGACCCGTCCCACCGTGAGCTGGCGGGCCAGGTCGAGCCGCACCTGGTCGGCGGTCGTCGCGGCCCGGAAGAGCAGCGTCTCGGTGGCGGTCAGCTGCTGGGCCCGGGCGTTCCAGGTGAGGTCGAGTGTGTAGTGCAGGGCGTCGACCCCGGCGTGGCCGACCAGGGGGTAGACCGAGTCCTGGCGCGGCTCGCTCAGCGCGGCGTCGTACGCCGTGGTCCCGGGGTCGGCGGCGGCGCCGGCGACCTGCGGTGCCCGCGGTGCGTCGGAGGATCCGGTCCCGCAGCCCGCGGCCGCCAGCGCCAGCAACGCCAAGGCGGTCGCGAGCAGTCGCATCAGTCGCTTCCGCGCAGGAGGGGCCGGGCGAGCCGCCGGCCGTGGTGGATCTGGGCCTTCACGGTGCCGAGCGGGATGCCGATCTGCTGGGCGATGTCGTCGTAGGACATGCCGTAGACGTCACGCAGGATCAGCGGCTCCACGAACTGCGGGTGCTCCCGCTCGATCGTCTCCAGCGCCTCCAGCAGGTCGAGCCGGGTGCCGGCGATGACGCTGGTGGTGCGCGGGTCGGGCTTCTCCAGCGGCAGCACGTCGCTGGAGATCGCCTGGTTCTTCATCCGGCGGTACGTCGTGCGGGCGCTGTTGACGGCCACCACGTGCATCCATGTGGTGAACCGTCCCTGCCTGCCCCACGAGCCGATCTTGTTGGCGACGTTGATCAGCGCCTCCTGGCAGGCGTCCTCGGCGTCCGGCGTGTAGGGCAGCACCTGCCGGCACACGTTCAGGCACCGCGGCCGGACCGCGGTCAGCAGCTCCTCGAGCGCCGCGCGGTCACCTTCCTGGGCGCGCCGGGCGAGCTCGTCGACGTCGTCCGGGGTCCACTCCTGCGTGCTCGTCCCTGCACCCATACCCGTCCTTGCTTCCCCGTGCCGCCCCCGGTGTCATCGCGGGGCGGATGCCTGTCTGCACCATAATGCCGAGGGTGCCTATGCCCACCCGCCTCGGTCGCTACGCCGTTCGCCGGCGCATCGGCTCGGGCGGCTTCGCCACCGTCTGGCTTGCTTATGACGAGCAACTGGACTCTCCGGTTGCCATCAAGGTGCTGGCGGAGAACTGGACCGAGGACGGCCACGTCCGCCAGCGCTTCCTGGAGGAGGGCCGCTTCCTCCGCAAGGTCGAGTCCCCCCACGTGGTGACGGTCTACGACGCCGGGTCCCTCGACGACGACCGTCCCTACCTGGTGATGTCGTACGCCGACCAGGGCACCCTCGCCGACCGGCTCGAGACCGACGGGCTCACCGTGCCGCAGGCCTTCGAGGTGATCCGGCAGGTGGGCGAGGGGCTGCACGCCCTCCACCAGCGCGGCGTGCTGCACCGGGACATCAAGCCGGCCAACGTGCTGTTCCGCACCGTCGACACCGACCACACGCCGCGCGACGACGCCGTCGTGCGCGCCATGGTCGGCGACCTCGGGCTCGGCAAGGCGCTGGACGTCTCGTCGCGGCTGACGATGATCGCCGGCACCCCGTCGTACGTCGCCCCTGAGCAGGCGCAGGGCGAGCACCTCGACGCCCGCGCGGACCAGTTCTCCCTGGCGGCGCTGGCGTTCCTGATGCTCAGCGGGCGCGCGCCGTACTCCCACAGCTCCCTGTCCGCCGCCGCGGACCCGCCGCCGCCCCCGCCGCTGTCCACGCCGGAGCGCCCGTTCGGCGACCAGGTCAACGCCGCCGTACGCCGTGCGCTCGCCGCCGACCGCGAGGAGCGGTATCCGGACGTGCTCGCCTTCGTCAGCGCCCTGCGCGAAGCGCTCGGGGAGGACGCCAAGGGCTCCCTGCCGACCCGCTGGCTGCCGGTCGACCCCGACCTCACCCAGCCGGGCAACCGACCGTCACTGGTCCCCGACCCGGGCGACCTGCCCTCGCCCGTGCCCCCGAAGCGGCGACCCCGCTGGCCGGCGGCCGTGCTCGCGCTGGTGCTGCTGGCCGCGGGAGCCGTCGGCGGCTACGCCTGGTGGCAGGAGGGCCACCGGACCCGGACGTTCACCGACGCCGACGGCATCCTCTCGGTGACCGTCCCGTCGTCGTGGGCGCGCGACGTGGCGCCGAAGGGCTGGACCCCGCCGAACTCACCCCTCACCCAGTCCGCCCTGTCGGTGGGCGACAGCAGCAGCTGGGCGACCTCGAAGCACGGGGAGGGCGTCTTCGTCGGGCTGCTGCCGGAGGACAGGCTGCCGCAGAAGCTCCCGGGGCACCCGACGTGCCGTCACCCGGGCGCGGCGGAGCACAGCACCGAGGGCGACCCCACGCTGACGGCCACCTCCACCGGCTGCCCCGGCGTGATCATCGAGCGGGCCACCCAGGTCACCAGCACGCGTCTGCTCTGGGTCCAGGTCCGCAGCTCCGACGAGAGGACCGCCGAGGTGGTGCTCGAGTCCGTCGCGACCCGCGGCATCAGCTAGGCGTCGCGGAGGGTGACTTCTTCGGGGTCGGCGGCAGGGTGCCCAGCACGTTGTCGGCGAACCTGTTGATGAGGGCCTTGAGCCCCGGCACGTCGACGGCCCGCCCGGAGACCGACATCTCCAGGGTCGTGTTGGTCTGGCCCGGGACCGCGAACCACTCGAAGAAGTTGAAGCGGTGCAGGTTGGAGGCCGCGTCGCGGTACTCGAAGTAGACCGAGTGGTCGTTCTTGTGGAGGATGTGGAACTCCGCGATCTGGGAGCTGTCGCGGAAGCCGATGATCTTGGTCGCGACGGTCTGGTGGACGTCGACGAAGGTGTTGTCGAGGATGCGCACCCGCAGGCTGTAGCCGCCGGTCGTCGGCTCCGACGGCGGCCGGAACCGCACCTCCTGGGCCTGGTCGACGACGTCGGGGGCCATGGGCTTGTCGGTGTAGGCGTCCGCAGGGCAGCTGCTCGCCGTCGAGCAGACCCAGTAGGCGTCCCAGCCCAGGGGCACGTGGTAGCGCCATCGGGCGAGCTCGTTGCTGATCACGTGCTTGGCCTGGAGCGCCAGTCCCGGCTCGAGCCGGGCGAAGGTGATGTCCGGCGCGTACGGCGACCGCGACGGCGTCTCGTCGATCGGGACGCTCGGCGACACCCCCACCATCGGCGTCGCCAGGGCGCCGTGCGAGGGCGTCGGCTGGGCGACGTAGGCCACCCCGACCCCGATGCCCACGCCGAGCACGCCACAGAGCAGTGCGACCACGAGTCCCCGCAAGCTCATGCGGGCCAACCTACCGAGCGTTTGCGTGGGGGTGTCGCACCCGTCAGGGTTGAGGACATGACCTCGGCCTACTTCGACAAGCACCGCGAGAAGCTCGACGCGGCGGTGGCCGCCAGCGCCTCGCGGGAGTACTACTCGGCGTACGACGAGTCCCCGTCGCCACGGGTGTACGGCGAGACCGCGGCCGGTGAGGGCAAGGCGGCGTTCGAGGCCTGGCTGGGCCAGGCGTTCCCCTCGGAGACCCCCGGCAGCGACGGCACCGTCAGCACCGAGCGGTCGCCGTTCGGGTTCGACCTCGGCGTGACGTACCCGCGCGCCCGCGACGTCGACGCCCTGATGGGCGCCGCCCGCGCCGGGATGAAGGCCTGGCGCGATGCCGGTCCGGAGGCGCGCGTGGGGGTGTCGATCGAGATCCTCGAGCGTCTGCACGCCCGGGTCTTCGAGCTCGCCAACGCCGTGCAGCACACCAGCGGGCAGGCGTTCGTGATGGCCTTCCAGGCCGGGGGCGCCCACGCGCTCGACCGGGCGCTCGAGGCGGTCGCCTACGCCTGGGTCGAGATGACGCGCACGCCGCGCACGGCCGTGTGGGAGAAGCCCGCGCCGAGACCGGGCGGTGCTCCGCTGAAGATGGAGAAGACGTTCACGGTGGTGCCGCGCGGCGTGGCGCTGGTGATCGGCTGCACCACGTTCCCGACCTGGAACTCCTGGCCCGGACTGTTCGCCTCCCTGGTCACCGGCAACGCCGTCGTGGTCAAGCCGCACCCGTCGGCGGTGCTGCCGCTGGCGATCACCGTGCAGGCCTGCAAGGAGGTGCTCGCCGAGGCGGGCTTCGATCCCCACCTGGTGACGCTGGCCGCCGAGGACCCGGCCGACAAGCTGGCGTCGGCGCTGGCGCTGCGGCCGGAGGTCAGGCTGATCGACTACACCGGCGGCAACGCCTTCGGCGACTGGCTGGAGAAGAACGCGTCGCAGGCGACGGTGTTCACCGAGAAGGCCGGTGTGAACACGGTCGTGATCGACTCGACGTCCGACTTCGAGGCGATGTGCGCCAACCTCGCGTTCTCGTTCGCGCTCTACACCGGCCAGATGTGCACCGCCCCGCAGAACGTCTACCTGCCCGCCGCCGGCGTCGGGACCGACGAGGGCACGAAGACGCCGGCCGAGGTGGCGGCCGGCATCGGCGCGGCGTTCGACCGGCTCCTCGGCGACGACGCCCGGGCGGTCGAGCTGCTCGGCGGCATCGTCAACGACGGCGTGCTGTCGCGTCTGGAGCAGGCCGGTTCGCGCGGCGAGGTGTACGTCGCGTCGCGGACCGTGACCCACCCGGCGTACCCCGACGCGACCGTACGGACACCCACGATCATCGGGCTGACGGCGGCCGACGCCGAGGTCTACGAGACGGAGTGCTTCGGGCCGGTGGCCTACCTGATCACGACGGCGGACACCGCCGAGTCGATCTCGCTGTTCGGGTCGACGGTGCTCGCGCACGGCGCGATGACGGCCGCGGTCTACTCCACCTCCGACGAGGTGGTCGCCGGGATGCGCGACGCGGCCCTGGACGCCGGGGTGGCGCTGAGCGAGAACCTCCTCGGCGGCGTCTTCGTCAACCAGTCGGCGGCGTACTCCGACTTCCACGGCACGGGCGCCAACCCGGCGGCCAACGCGTCGTACACCGACGGCGCGTACGTCGCGTCCCGCTTCCGGATCGTCCAGTCGCGCCGCCACGTCGACTGACCCGCCGTCTGTCAGCGGGCGAACGGTTGCCTCGCGCTCCGCGGCGCTACCCTCGCGACGGCGACCGGATCGAGCCGTGCGCCGTTCTCGGGCACAGTCGAGGACCAGGGGGAGACGGATGGACATCAGCGCGCTCGCGGAGCAGGTGGAGGGACCGGTCCTGCGACCGGATGATGAGGGATACGCCGACGAGGTCGCAGCGTTCAACGCGGCGCGCCGGCACACGCCCGACGTCGTGGTCGCGGCCCGCTCGGCCGACGATGTCGCCGCAGCAGTGCACTGGGCTGCGGCGCACGACCTTCCGATCGGCGTCCAGGCGACCGGCCACGGCGCGGTCGTCCCGATCGCCGGCGGGGTCCTGGTGAGCACCCGCGGGCTCGACGAGATCACCATCGACCCGGAGCGGCGGACGGCGCGCATCGGCGCGGGCGTCAAGTGGCGCGCCCTCCTCGACGCGGCCGCCGGGCACGGCCTGGGCGGCCTGTGCGGCTCCACGTCCGACGTGGGCGTCGTCGGCTACACGCTCGGCGGCGGGCTGCCCGTGCTCGGGCGGCGGTTCGGCTTCAGCTCCGACCACGTGCGGTCCTTCGACGTCGTCACCGGTGACGGCGAGCGGCACCACGTCGAGACCGGCGACGGCTCGGAGCTCGACTGGGCTCTCCGCGGCGGCAAGGGCAACGTCGGCATCGTGACCTCGATGGAGCTCGACCTGATCGACGTGCAGGACATCTACGGCGGCGGCATCTTCTGGCCGGGAGCCCTGGCCCCGACCCTGCTCACGGTCTTCGCCGAGTGGGTCGAGACCCTGCCCGAGGAGTTCTCCGCCTCGATCGGGCTGCTCCGACTGCCTCCGCTGCCCGACATCCCGGAGCCGCTGAGGGGCCGGTTCACCGTGCACCTGCGGGTCGCCTACCTCGGCGACGACGCAGAGGGCGAGCGGCTGCTGGCGCCGATGCGCGACGTCGCCCCGCCGCTGATCGACATGGTCGGCCGGATGCCCTACTCCGAGCTCGACCGGATCCACATGGACCCCGAGCACCCGATGCCCTTCGAGGAGGGCGGCGTCCTGCTACGCGAGCTCGGGCCGCAGACCATCGAGACGATCCTCGCGCAGGCCGGGCCGGACACCGAGTCCCCGCTGCTCCTGGTGGAGGTTCGGCTGCTGGGCGGAGCCCTGGCGCGCGGCGGCTCCGACGCGGTCGGCGGTCGCGACGCGGCGTACTCCCTGTTCGCGGTGGGTGTCCTGATGCCGCCCATCGCGGAGGCGGTGCCGCCGGCGATCCAGCAGATCGTGGCCGCGATGGCCCCGTGGTCGGCGGGCACGATGGTGAACTTCCACGGCGTGCCCGGCGACGACGCCGACCGCGCCCGGGCCTGGCCGGTCCCGACCTACGAGCGTCTGCAGCGCGCCAAGGCGTCGTACGACCCGGCCAACCTGCTGCGCTTCGGACACGCCGTCTCGGTCCTGGACCCGGCCTGATGGGGGACTGCGTCCTGCGCAACGTCCGCATCGTCGAGCTCGGGCGTGGCCCCGGGTGGGCGGGGCCGGTGGATCTCGTCGTCGAGCAGGGCGTCGTGCAGAACATCGGGCACGGGCTGGAGCGCCCGCTCGGCCTCGAGGAGTACGACGGCGACGGGCGCTGGGTCGTCCCCGGGCTGTGGGACACCCACGTCCATCTCGCCCAGTGGACCGCCAGCGGCCAGCGGCTCGACCTGTCGGGCTCGGAGTCGCCCGAGCACGTGGTGAGCCGGGTGCGCGACCACCTGGCCGAGCACCCCGGCCCCCTCGTCGGGCGCGGTCACCGGCTCGGCACCTGGACGACCTCTCCGACCGTCGCGGCGCTGGATGCGATCGCGCCCGACGTCCCGGTCGTGCTGATCGCCGGCGACGGGCACCACGCGTGGCTCAACAGCCGGGCTCTCGAACGGCTGGGCCTCCCGCTGCGCGACGGCGTCGTGCTGGAGAACGAGTGGTACGAGGCCTATACCCGGATCGAGGAGGTGCTCGAGCCGGACGTGTCTCCGGAGGCGTACCGCCGCATGCTCGAGCGCACCGCCGCCCTCGGGATCGCCGGCGTGGTCGACCTCGAGAAGGGCCAGACGCCGGCCGATTGGGAGCGGCGCGACTCGCCGATCCGGGTCCGCGTCTCGACGTACGCCGACGGACTCGACGCCACCATCGCCGCCGGGCTGCGCACCGGCGACGTGCTCCCCGGCTCCCCGGACCTGATCACGATGGGGCCGTTGAAGATCATCAGCGACGGCTCGATCAACACCCGCACGGCCTGGTGCTGCGAGGAGTACGCCGACGGGTCCGGCTCGGGCGCGCCCAACCAGACCAGCGCCGAGCTGGAGCGCCTGCTCGACGCCGGGCACCGCCACGGACTCGACGTGGCCACCCACGCGATCGGCGATCTCGCCCTGCAGGAGGCCCTCGCCGCCTACGACGCCACCGGGGCCGTCGGCTCGATCGAGCACGTCCAGCTGGTGACCCGGCAGCAGGTCCGGACGATGGCCCGCCTCGGCCTGCGGGCCAGCGTCCAGCCGGCCCACCTGCTCGACGACCGCGACATCACCGAGCTGATCTGGCCCGACCGCACGGAGCGCTCCTTCGCGTTCCGCTGGATGATCGAGGACGGCGTCGAGGTGACCCTCGGGTCCGACGCGCCCGTCTCGCCGCTCGACCCGTGGCTGGCCATCGCCGCCGCGGTGCACCGCAGTGCCGACGAGCGGCCGGCCTGGCACGCCGAGCAGGCGTTGACCGCGCGCGAGGCGCTGGCCGCCAGCGTCGACGGGCAGGGCAGCGTGCATGCCGGGATGCCCGCCGACCTCGCGCTGCTCGACGCCGACCCGCTCGCCGAGCATCCCGACACCGCCACGGCCGCCGCGGCACTGCGCGGCATGTCGGTCGCGCTCACCCTGGTGGCAGGAGAGGTCGCCCACACGGCGCTGTGAGCTCAGGCGAGCGCGATCGTCAGGTCGCGGACGGTCGCGGGGTCGTCGAGCCGGTCGCCGTACAGCTCCCGCAGCTGTCCCATGCGGTAGCGCACGGTCTGCGGATGCACGAAGAGCGCGGCGGCGACGTCGTCGCGGCGGCCCTGGTGCAGCAGCCAGGCGCGGAGGGTCTCGCCCAGCTTCTGCCGGGTGGCGGGGCGCAGGCCGTCGAGCGGCGCGAGCACCTGGGCGCGCAGGTCGGCCACCGCCTCACGGTCCGCGGCCAGCACGAGGTCGGCGAGGTGCTCCTCGGTGTCGTACGTCGCGTCCTCGTCGATCTCGTCGCGGAGCTCGAGGGCACGCAGGGCTCGCGCGTACGACGAGCCCGCCTGCAGCCAGGGGCGCGAAGGGCCGGCCACCGCGGACCGGCCGGCCAGGGCCTCCATCAGCCGCGTGCGCGCGCGGCCGCCCACGTCGGGCACGAGCAGCACGCCCAGGCCGTCGGCGAGGCTGGCCAGGTCGCCGACCGACGCCAGGGTCCGCGGGTCGAGCAGGCCCTGCACCGGGCGCACCTGCGCGTTGGGTGCGATCACGACGGTCAGCGTCTTGGGCGGCGTCCAGTCCGCGCGCTCGGCCGCCGCCACCAGGGCGTCGGCCGGGTCGCCGCGCAGGATGCCGGAGGCCAGGCGGTCCAGGTATCCCTGGCGGACCCGCCCGCTGGTCTCCAGCTCGTCGGCGTGGCCGGCGACCGAGGCGGCGGACAGCTCGTCGATGTAGGCGAAGACGAGCTCGGCGAAGTCCGCGAGCATGTCGGCCGGGACGCCGGCGTCGACCGCGGTCTCGGCCAGCTCACGCCAGGCGACCCGAGCGCCCACGCGGTACGCCGAGAGCAGGGCGTCGGCGCTGCGACCGCTGCGGGCCTCGCCGCGCCCGAGCGCGTAAGCGCCCTCCAGCGCGGGGGACAGCGGCTGGGCCTGGTCGACGACCCGTCCCCGGGCCGCCAGGCGGAGGAAGCCGGCGAGCGCCATCTGCACGGCGTTCTCGACGTTCTCGCCCATCGGCCCGCCGAACGCCCCGGCGTACGACGGGACCTCGTCGGTGATCGCCGCGATCGTGTCGGTGGCCACCTCGGGCAGCCGGCGGCGCAGCAGGTCCAGCAGGCGGGGATCCAGGGTGATCCGGGTGGTGGTCGTGCCGGTGCCCAATGCGGCCATGCTCAATTGTCCCATACGAACAAAAAGAAGCCCATGATTCACGTGTGGCGGTCAGGAACGCGCCCTCCGGGAGCGACATGCTGGAGTGTATGAGCAGCACTCTTGCACCCGCCGCGCGCTGGCGCAGTCGTGCTCTGAAGCTCGCCGAGGCAGCCACCACGCCGCTGGTCCCCGCGGACTTCCTCGACCTGTTCGCGCCGATGCGCCCGGGCGCCGAGCTGCGGGGCCGGGTGGAGTCGATCCACCCCGAGACTCCCGACGCCGCCACCCTGGTGATCCGCCCAGGTGCCGACTGGAGCGGCCACGTGCCCGGGCAGTACGTCCGCGTCGGCGTCGACGTCGACGGCGTGCGCTGCTGGCGCGCCTACTCGCTGACCCACGGCCCGCGCGCCGACGGCCGCATCTCGATCACGGTCAAGGCCGTCCCCGACGGCCAGGTCAGCCCGTTCCTGGTCCGGCACACGCGTCCGGGCACGCTGCTCCACCTCGAGCAGGCGGCCGGCGAGTTCGTGCTGCCCGTGCCGGGGCCCGGCGAGTCCGGTGGTCCCGACGAGCACGACCGACGGATGAAGCTGCTCTTCGTCACCGCCGGCTCCGGGATCACCCCGGTGATCGGGATGCTGCGCAACCTCTACCCGTCCACCGACACCGGCGTTCTGCACCTGCCCCGCTCCGCGGCGTACGACATCGTGGTGCTGCACGTCGCCCCGAGCGCGCCGGACTCCATCTTCGCCGCCGACCTGCGCGGGCTCGAGTCGGCCGGGGTGATCCGCCTCGTCGCGCGCTACGACGACGAGCACGGCGTGCTCGACCTCGCCGACCTCGACGCCCTCGTCCCGGACCTGGCCGAGCGCACGACCTTCGCCTGCGGCCCGGGCGGGCTGCTCGACGCCGTCGCCGCCCACCACGAGGGGCGCGGGCTGCCGCTGTTCACCGAGCAGTTCCGGGTGACCGCGCTGGTCGCCGGCGAGGGCGGCACCGTGTCCTTCGACCGCGCCGGCGTCACCGTCGACTGCGACGGCGGCCGGCCGATCCTCGAGCAGGCCGAGGACGCCGGGGTCCTCATGCCCAGCGGCTGCCGGATGGGCATCTGCTACCAGTGCGTCCTGCCCATGCGCGAGGGGGTCGTCCGCGACCTGCGCACCGGGGAGCTGACGACCGCCGTACCGGGCGAGACCGCCGTCGGCGGCGTCCGGATCCAGACCTGCATCAACGCGGCCGCCGGGCCGTGCCACCTCGATCACTAAGGAGAACGAGTTGACCACGATCCAGAAGAAGCCCGGGATCGGGCAGACGAACCCGATCGCCCACCTCACCGCCGAGGACCTCGAGCTGATCGCCAAGGAGCTCGACGACATCCGGCAGTCGGTCATCGACACCCGCGGTGAGCGCGACGCCCGCTACATCCGCCGCGTGATCAGGACCCAGCGCTCGATCGAGCTCGGCAGCCGGGTCGTCCTGCTCGCGTCGCTTTTCCCGCCCGCGTGGGTGGTCGGCACCGCCGGCCTCTCGATCGCCAAGATCCTGGAGAACATGGAGATCGGGCACAACATCCTGCACGGCCAGTGGGACTGGATGCGCGACCCGAAGATCCACTCCACCACCTGGGAGTGGGACTCCGCGACGCCGGCGGCGCAATGGAAGCACGCCCACAACGAGCTCCACCACAACTTCACCAACGTGATCGGCAAGGACAACGACCTCGGCTACGGCATCATGCGCGTCGACGAGGACCAGGCCTGGCACCCGATGCACCTCGGGCAGGTCGGGCTGAACTTCCTCAACGCGCTGTTCTTCGAGTACGGCATCGCGGCCTACGACCTGGAGTTCCGCGGCGCCATCGCCCGCGGCAAGCTCAAGGACCCGAAGTTCCGTCGCGAGTTCAAGGCCGTGCGCGCCAAGATCCGCCGCCAGGTCACCAAGGACTACGTCGTGCACCCGGCGCTGTCGGTGCTCACGGGCTCGTTCCTGTCGACGATGGCCGCCAACTTCACCGCCAACACGGTGCGCAACCTGTGGTCGCACTCGGTGATCATGTGCGGGCACTTCCCCGAGGGCGTCCAGACCTTCGAGAAGCGCTCGATCGACGGCGAGACCAAGCCCGAGTGGTACGTCCGCCAGATGCTCGGCTCGGCGAACATCTCCGGCTCGAAGCTGATGCACATCATGACCGGCAACCTGTCGCACCAGATCGAGCACCACCTGTTCCCCGACCTGCCGTCCAACCGGTACGGCGAGATCGCCCCCAAGGTGCAGGACCTGTTCGCCCGCTACGGCCTCGACTACTGCGCCCGCCCGCTCCCGCAGCAGGTCTACTCCGCGTGGCACAAGGTCGTCCGGCTCTCGCTGCCCAACGGCTGGCTCGACCAGACCAACGCCCGCAACCTGCCCGCCCAGCTCAAGCGGCTCTACCAGATGTCCACGGGCGGCCCGAAGGTCCGCCGTGCCCTGCAGGCCAGGATCAGCCAGGAGCAGCGCCGGTCGCTGGTCGAGGCCGCCTGAGTCACCCGGCGGACGTCATACGGTCGGAGATGTAGATGCCTCGCACGGTATGACGTCCCGGCTCTTCACCTCCGTCGAGGCATCGGCCGACGACGTCGCCCGCCAGCTGCCGGGTGACGACCTCGTCCCGAGTGCCGACGTCGTCATGGACCGTGCCTTCGACCTCCCGGCCCCGCCGGACGCGGTGTGGCCGTGGTTCGTGCAGCTCGGGAAGCGGCGCGCCGGGTGGTACCTGCCCGAGAAGGTCGAGCGGCTCGTCCCGCCGTCCCGCCGGGCACTGCGCCGGCTCGACCCGTCGCTCCAGGTGCTGCGCGTCGGCTCGGTGATCCCCGATTGGGGCGGACGACACGTGACGTTCCGGGTGGCGGTCGTGGAGCCGCCGCACGCCCTCGTGCACACGACGCGGCGCGGCCGCACCCTCGGCTCCTGGGCGATCGTGCTGACGGCGTACGACGCGCCGGCCGGCCCGGCGACCCACGTCCAGCTCCGGCTCCGGCTCTCGCCGGTCAAGCATCCGCGTCTCGCCGGCACCGTCGGCGGTGCCTTCGACGCCTCCACGATCGCCGGCCTCGCCGCCGGCCTGCGTGAGCGGGTGGGGGCGAGCTAGACCGCGGCGCGGCTCACAGCCCGGGGAAGGCTCCCCGCAGCTGATCGAGGTCGACGCCCTTGGCGGAGACCGAGGCCGGCGTGTGGTCGGCGTCGAGACGGCCGTAGACCAGTCGCACGAGCGCCTCGGTGGGCAGCGTGAGGGAGGCCGAGGCGGTGTCGTCGAGAGATGGCGAGAGGGAGACGCCCGCGGGCCCGAGATCGAGGTGGAAGGCATGCTCCGGCGTGGTGGTGCGCACCTCGACCGACACCTGCTCGCCGGCCGGCGTGCCGGTCCGCCCGGCGACCGCCGCGAGGCTGTCGGCCACGACATCGGCGGCCGCGTCCGGGAGGGTGGCGGCGGGATCGAGGGCGACCGTCACGTCCCACGTGTGGAGGACGTGTTCGTTGAGCCGCATCCGCAGGAACGCGGGGAGGTCCATCTCCGTGCCGAAGATCAGGCCCCGCCAGCGGGTGCGCTCGTCGTCGCTCATGGCGTCGACCGCCTCGAGGAAGGACGAGCCGACCGCAAGCGAGTCGCGGATCTGGTCGGTGGGCGGCTTCGCGTTCCAGGCGTCCCAGATCGGCCGGTTGATCTCACCCCCGGGCATCGGCTCGCCTCGGACGCCGGCGTCGAGGTAGTGCCGGAAGATCTCGGTGCCCGATCCCAGGTGCGAGGCGACGTCGGCGACCGACCAGCCGTCGTCGTACGACGGCAGCGTGGCGCCCTCCTCCCCCAGCTCGGCGAGGGTGGCTGAGAGCCGCTCGTGCGAACCGCGGAGCACCTCGAGGACGTCGCTGGTCAGAAGTTGGCTCATACGACCCGTAACCGGGCAGGCCTCACACCCATTCCGCGAACGCCGGCTCGGGCAGCGGTCCGGACTGCGCGTCGCGACCGGACTCCAGGGCTGCCCCGAGCTGCAGCACGCAAGGGTCGCTCCCGCGCGCTCCCCACAACGAGACCGCGACGGGCAGTCCGTGGGTGAGCTCCATCGGCACCGTCAGAATCGGCGAGCCGGCCAGCGCGCTGGAGTCGCTGGCGCTCCCGCCGACGCCCGAGTCGCCGTTCACCAGGTCGATCGGCGGGGGAGGCGCCATCGCCGGCGCGACGAGGGCGGCGAGGTCGTGCTCGCCGAGCGTGCGGTCGAGCTCGGCCAGACCGGCCACGGCGCAGGCATCGACGCTCTCGAGGTAGGCCGTCGACGCGCCGCCCTCGGTGTCCTGGGCCATCTCGAGCAGGCCCTGGCCGAACCACCGGAGCTCGTCACCGGCGTGGGCGCGATTGAAGGCGATCACGTCGGCCAGCGTCTTCACCGGGGCGTCACGGGTCGCCAGGTAGGTCGCGAGCCCGATCTTGAGCTCGACCAGCATCAGGGTGAGGCCGACCTCGTCGTCGAGGTCCTTCAACGCCGGCAGGGCGAGGCCGTCGACGATCACGGCCCCCGCACGCGACAGGATCTCGAGCGCGCGCTCGGCCGCCGCGTCGGCCGCCGGACTGTGTCCCCACAGGTCTCGTGGTACGCCGACCCGCCGGCCACGCACGGGCGTCGCCAGGGCGTCGGCGGTACTCGTGCCGGCCATGGCGTCGAGCAGCGCCGCGGTGTCGGCGACGGTTCGCGCCATCGGCCCGGGTGAGTCCTGGGTCCACGAGATCGGCACGACGCCCTGGGTCGGCACCAGCCCGACCGTGGGCTTCAGCCCGACCACGCCGCAGGCGGCGGCGGGGGCGGTGATCGAGCCGTTGGTCTCCGTGCCGACGGCGTACGCCGTGAGCCCCGCGGCGAGCGCGGCCCCGCTGCCCGAGCTCGACCCCCACGCCGTGCGGTTGAGCGCGTACGGGTTGCGGGTCAGGCCGCCGTGCGCGCTCCATCCGGAGGTGGAGTGCGGGTCGCGGATGTTGGCCCACTCGCTGAGGTTGGTCTTGCCGAGCACGACCATCCCCGACTCACGGAGGCGGCGTACCAACGGCGCATCGCGCTCCGGGGGAGCGTCGGCGAGGGCGAGCGAGCCGGCCGTCGTGGCCAGTCCGGCGGTGTCGATGTTGTCCTTGACCAGCACGGCCTTCCCGTGGAGGGCGGAGCGCCGGTGGCCCGCCGCGGTCTCGCGGTCGAGGGCCTGGGCCTCCGTCAGGGCGTGGGGGTTGACGGCGTTGACCGAGCTGATCAGGGGGTCCAGCTCCTCGATGCGGCCGAGCAGTCGGCGTACCTCGTCCTGGGCGGCTCCTGACGTCATGACCGCGATCCTGACAGCGGTTCCGGACCGGTGCCAGGGGCCCGCCCCGGGTCGCCTAGCACCTGTCGGCCAGGGGCGTTCGACACGTCGTTCGCGGAGCGCCGTGGGAGCGTGGCCGCGGGTGCCCGAGTGGGTTACGGTGCGCTTGTCGCTGTGGGGCAGCCGCACCGGGTGCTCCGCGAGATAGGTCCTTGGGGGGACGCCGTGGCGCGGGTGTTGCGCATGCCAGAGCTGGCGGACGACCCGAGCTCCGCCACGCTCACGGAGTGGCTGGTCGGCGAGCGCGGCGACTTCCTCGGCGCCCAGAGCATCGCGACCGTCGAGACGGCCTCGTCGCTGCTCAGCATCGAGGTGGCCGAGCCGGGGATCCTGATCAGGTCGCTGGTCGCTCCCGGTCAGCACGTCGAGCCGGGCAGCCCACTGGCGGTGCTCGCCGCCCCCGGCGAGGTGATCGACGACGTCGAGCAGCTGATGGTCCAGCTCGGGCTCGCGGTCGCGCCCGAAGCCCAGCAGGCAGGCGCCCACCTGCGCGCCGTGCCGTCGCACGATCCCCTGTACGCCACCACCTGGCCACCGCACGAGACGGTCGACGAGGAGCCCGAGGCGGACGAGAAGTGGGCCAGTGCACTGGTCGAGGCGGTGTCGGCCCAGCCGGACGCGCCGGCCGACGACGGCGTCGTCGTACGCCGGGTGGTGGGATGGGCGGACACCGTCGCCGAGGCCGTCGTCGACGCGGTACGGGTCTCCGAGCCGCAGCCGACGTCGCACCGGGCCGCCTCGGACACGGCCCCGGGCGACGTGCTGCGGCAGGTCCAGCTGCGCGACGACGTCCGCGCCGACGAGCTGCTGTCGGTGGTCAGCAAGGTCGACTCGGTCTCCCTGATCGGCCTGGTCGTCAAGGCGGTCGCGGTGACCAGCCGCCAGGTGCCGTTGCATCCGGATCCCTCGTCGATCGCGGCCGTCGCCGTGCAGCGCTGGACCCGCACCGGCACGGTCGTGCCGGTGATGCACGTCGCCAACCTGATGACGGCGAGCTCCCTGACCGCCACGCTGGCCGACCTCGACGTCCGCGCCCGCGAGGGCCGGCTGGCGTCGGGAGAGCTCGAGCCGGCGTTCGTGACGATCGTCGACCTCGGCGCCGAAGGCGTGGCGGAGGGCCACCTGGACGCGACCACGGCGCACCCCGCGGTGCTGGCGCTCGGCGCGGTCCGCGTGCGCCCGGTCGTCGAGGGCGGAGTGCTGGTGCCCGGACGCGTGGTGACCCTGACCCTCTCGTGCGACGCCGACCGGGTCGAGGCGGCCACCGCCGCTCGTTGGCTCGCCCACCTCTCCGGCCTGCTCGAACAGCCCCTGGCGTTCCTGACCTGACCCTCCCCCTAGTGTCGGGTGGAGGACGACGACGTCCCGCCCACCACCAGGAGGACCGAGTGAGCGACACCGAGCGCGTGGCGGTGCTCATCGACTGCGACAACATGAGCCATCGCTGGGTCCGCGAGATCCTGGCGGAGACCGCGAAGCACGGCACCCTGGGGATCAAGCGCGGCTACGGGGACTGGACGGACAGCCATCTGGAGGGCTGGCGCGACAAGCTGCCGACGTACGCCATCCAGCCGGTGCAGCAGTTCGCCTACACCGTCGGCAAGAACGCCACGGACTTCTCGCTGGTCATCGACGCGATGGACCTGCTCTACGCCGGCACCGTCGACACCTTCTGCATCGTGTCCAGCGACAGCGACTTCACCCGCCTCGCGATGCGGCTGCGCGAGTCCGGCAAGCGGGTCTTCGGCATCGGGGCGCACAAGACGCCGCCGGCGTTCCAGAACGCCTGCGACCAGTTCACCTACGTCGAGGTGCTGGTCGGAGCGGACGCCAACGCCGAAGCCGACAGGCCGGCGTCGAAGGCCGCTGCGGCCACGGCGACCGCCACGAAGGCGGTGAAGAAGGTGGCGCCGGCCAAGAAGACGGCGACTCGCAGCACGTCACAGGTGCAGCAGCTGACGGACCTGCTGCTCCCGGCCGTCGAGGCCAACGCGAAGGACGACGGCTGGGCGGCGCTGTCGGCGGTCGGGTCCTACCTGGTGAACACCAACCCGACCTTCGACTCGCGCAACTACGGCTACTCCAAGCTCAGCACCCTGGTCGCGGACCTGCCGCGACTGGAGGTCCAGGAGGTGCCGACGGGCACCGGGCTGTCGACCCTGCACGTGCGAGAGGCCGTCCGCCGGTCGCGTAGCCGGCGCTGACCTGGCGGCGTGCCAGCCGGATCGCCGACAATGACCCATCACCGAGGGGAGCCACCCATGACGATCGACCTGGACGCGATCAACGCCGAGCGGGAGCGGATCAGGGCCGACCACCTGGCCGACCCGGCCGACCGGCCCGCCAGCAGCGCGCAGGGGCTGCACCACTTCGCGCTGATCTGCTCCGACGTCCGCACGACCATCGACTTCTACCAGGGAGTGCTGGAGTTCCCACTCACCGAGATCTTCGAGAACCGCGACTACGCGGGCTCCAACCACTTCTTCTTCGACATCGGGCACGGCAACCTGCTGGCGTTCTTCGACCTGCCCGGGCTCGACCTGGGGCCGTACGCCGAGGTGCTGGGCGGCCTGCACCACCTGGCGATCTCGGTGACCCAGGAGCGGTGGGACCACCTGCGCGGCAAGCTCGACGCGGCAAGCGTCGACCACGTCGTCGAGTCCGAGCGGTCGATCTACTTCCGCGACCCCGACGGCGCCCGCCTCGAGCTGCTCGCCGACCCGCTGGGGGAGATGTACGGCACCAAGGTGCTGTAGCGCGGGTGGCGGTGACCTGGGATCGGCGGGAGGCGATCGAACCGGTCCCTGCTCACCGCTCCTCGGCAGACCCCCGGCCGATCCGCCACAGCCACCACAGGCCGAAGAACGGCAGTACGAGCGGGACGTACCCGTAGCCGTTGCCGTAGTCCGACCACACGCTGGCCCGGTCGATGTCGGAGGGGTGGCTCACGGTCCCGATCACCAGCACTCCGGTCAGCTCGACGACGATCGTCACCAGCGCCACCCGGCGGTGGTCGGTCCCCAGCGCCCAGGTCGCCACGATGTAGACGATCCCGGAGAACAGCGACAGCGAGTACGCGACCGGGGCGTCGGACGCCTGGGTCGCGAGCTGCACCAGGGCGCGGGCGGTCGCGGCCAGCGCGAAGACGCCGTAGACGAAGACCAGGATCCTGCCGAACCCGGTCCGGGTCGACGCGCTCATCCGGCCACCCACAGGTCGTGCAGCCGCAGGAACAGCACCGGGATCACGACCACGGCCACCAGCAGCACGCCGGTGCCGGCCCGGGTGCGCTCGCCCACCGACCACAAGAAGGCGACCGGCAGCAGCACCAGCGACCCGATCAGGTAGCCGACGTACGCCGCGACGTTGACCCCGGCGTGGTCGCCCGACAGCCGCACCAGCCCGACGACCAGCTGCGCGACGAGTCCGACCTCGAGCAGCGCCAGCGCGCCGTACAGCCAGTCGTTCGGCTGCACGCCCCGCACGATCAGGATGACCAGCCAGAGGGCGATCACGGCAGCGACCACGCCCAGGACGATCTGCAGCATGGCCACCCGACGAGCCTAGGGGGAGCCGCCGTAGCCTGGCTGTCCGGGAGCACCCGAACCATGAGGAGATCCGTGACCGAGCCGTTGCACCACCTGCTGGAGAAGTACGCGCGACTGGTCGTCCGGATCGGCGTGAACGTCCAACCGGGGCAGGAGGTGGTGATCACGGCGCTGCCCGAGCAGGCAGACACCGCGCGGGCGATCATGGCGGAGGCCTACCGGGTCGGCGCGAGCCGGGTCTCGATCGACTACCAGGACCCCTACGTGCTGCGCCAGGCCGTGCTCGACGGCCCGGAGGAGATGCTCGGCGTCGCGCCCGACCACCAGCTCCAGCGGGTGAGGGCGTGGCACGAGTCCAAGCCCGCCGTCGTCAACCTGACCGGCAACCCGTTCCCCGGGCTGATGGAGGGTCTCGATCCCTCCCGCCTGGCCAGGTCGCAGCCGATGGAGGTGATCCAGGAGGTGGCACCGCTGATGCTCAACGCGACGATCGCCTGGACCGTCGTCGGTGCTCCGACCCAGGGCTGGGCCGAGAGCATGGGGCTGGCCGACGTCGCCGAGCTCTGGGAGGCCGTCGCCCACGCGATGCGGCTCGACGAGGCCGACCCCGAGGCTGTCTGGCGCGCCCACATCGCCAAGCTCAAGCGCCGCGAGCAGATCCTCAACGCCCATGCCTTCGACCGGGTGCGCTACCAGGGACCGGGCACCGACGTGACGATCGGCCTCATGCCCGGCTCGGTGTGGCGAGGCGGCTCGGGTGCCAACGAGGACGGCGTGGAGTTCGTCCCCAACCTGCCGACCGAGGAGGTCTTCATCTCCCCGGACTGGCGCCGCGCCGAGGGCGTCGTCCGCACGACAGCACCGTTCAACCTGATGGGGACCATCGTGGAGGACCTCGAGCTGGAGCTCCGGGACGGCGAGATCGTCGGAGCGAAGGCCGCCCACGGCGAGGCGCAGGTGCAGGCGCAGTTCGAGCACATCCCGCGCGCCCGTTACCTCGGCGAGGTGGCGATCGTCGACTCCGACTCCAGGGTCGCCGACACCGGTCTGGTCTTCAAGGACATGCTCTACGACGAGAACGTCGGCTCCCACATCGCCTGGGGCATGGGCTTCGCGTTCAGCCACGAGGGCGCGATGGAGAAGTCACCGCAGGAGCGGATCGAGTCGGGTCTGAACCAGTCGGGCACCCATGTCGACATCGTCGTGGGCAGTCCGGAGGTGCAGATCGACGGCATCCATGCCGACGGGTCTGTCGTACCGGTGACGCGCGGGGACGAGTTCGTGCTGACCGACTGAGGGCTCACCCCAGGATCCGCGGAAGCCCGAAGCTGGCCATCACCCCCGGCTCGAACCGGGTGATCTCGCTGATCCGGTCGCCGGCGAAGACCAGGACGATCAGCGCCGTCGCGCGCCACGTGTCGGTGGCCGGGTCGAGGGCGTACAGCCCGCTCGCCGGGCAGCCGTTGGCGCGGGTGTGCACCATCCGCAGCGTGTGCCCCTGCGGGTGGACGACGGCCTCGAAGAAGCCGATCGCCGCGTCGCGGCCGTGGTACTCGAGGGGCAACGGCGGCATCTTCAGCCAGACGTCTTCGCTGAGGATGTGCAGCAGGCCGTCGACGTCGTGGGTGGCGAAGGCGTCGACGTACGCCGCGATCAGCTCCTGCTCCTCGGCCGACCCGGGCGTGGGCGGGACCGGTTGGGTGCGGCGCTCGGTCAGGGTGGGGTCGGCGTCGATCGTGGCGCGCGCCCGCTTGAGCGCGCTGGTGACGGACTCGACCGTCGTGTCGAGGATCTCGGCCGCCTCGGCCGCGCGGTAGCCGAGCACGTCGCGCAGGATCAGGGCGGCGCGCTGGCGCGGCGGAAGCAGCTGCAGGGCCGTGACGAACGCCAGCGACATCGCCTCCCGCTGCTCGACCACGGCCTCGGGGCCCGGTGCCGGGTCGGGCAGGTCGAGCAGCACGTCGGGATAGGGCTGTAGCCACGGCACCTCGCCGTAGTGGCTGGGGCGCGGCGGCTCGAGGCCGTTGATCCGCTCGATCTCGGGACTCATCGGTCCGTCCCGTCGTGCACCGGCCCGCACGGCGTCCAGGCTCCGGTTGGTCGCGATGCGGTAGAGCCAGGTGCGTACCGAGGCGCGTTCCTCGAATCCCGCCAGCCCGCGCCAGGCCGACAGCAAGGTCTCCTGGAGCACGTCCTCGGCGTCCTGGAACGAGCCCAGGATGCGGTAGCAGTGCACCTGCAGCTCGCGGCGGTAGGGCGCGACGAGGTCCGCGAACGCCGCCTCGTCGCCCGCCCGCACGCGCACCAGCAGCCGGGCCGCCTCGTCCGTGGCCGTGTCTCCCGCCATGTCCTCACCTTCGCCTCTTCTCGACCCTTGCGCACCCCACCGACAGGGGCGTCCGAAGGGGTAGACGCCGCCGGGCCCGCGAACTGGGCGGTGCTGCGGCGCCCAGTTCGCGGCGCACCTCCCGTCTGCCTGACCGAGAACGCCGGCGACGGATGCTCGCCGGCGGGAGAGGGGAAGCCTCATGTCACATCCGTTCGGACGGCTGACGGTGCTGCTCACTGCGGGTGCCTACCTGCTGGTGACCCTGGACGCGCTCGTCGTCGTCACCGCCCTGCCGTCCATCCATGCCGATCTCGGTGGCACCGCCGGAGGGCTGCCCTGGATCATCAACGCCTACGCGCTCACCTTCGCCTCCGGGATCATCACCGCCGCCGCGCTCGGTGACCGGCTCGGCCGACGCCGCACGTATGCCGTAGGGCTGACGCTGTTCAGCCTGGCCTCGGCCGCCTGTGCTCTCGCGCCGAACCTCGGGATCCTGATCGCGACCCGAGCCGTCCAGGGGCTCGGCGCAGCGATCGTGATGCCCCTGGGGCTCACCCTGCTCACGGCCGCGTTCCCCGCCGAGCGCCGCGGCGCGGTCGTCGGGATCTGGGGCGGCGTCGCCGGATTGGGCGTCGCGTCCGGGCCGCTGGTAGGCGGGGCCGTCACCGAGGGCCTGGACTGGCACTGGGTCTTCTGGGTCAACGTGCCGCTCGGCCTGGCCGCCGCTGTCGCGGTCCTGCGGGTGCTGCCCGAGACCTACGGGCCGCGCCACCGGTTGGACCCGCTCGGGATGCTCACCGCGTCGGGCGCGATGGCCGCCCTGGTGTGGGGTGTCCTGCGGGCACCCGACGCGGGCTGGGGCTCGGCCGAGGTGCTGGTCGCGCTAGCGCTCGGAGTAGTGCTGCTCGCCTCGTTCATCTGCTGGGAGGCGGCCGCCGCGGCGTCGATGGTGCCGATGGTGCCGCTGACGCTGTTCCGCTCACGGGCTTTCGCAGCCTCGTCCCTGACGTCGTTCCTGATGTCGGCCTCGATCTTCGCCACCGCCTACATCACCAGCCAGTACTTCCAGGTCTCCCGCGGCGACTCCCCGCTCGGCGCCGGCCTGCGCTTCCTGCCCTGGACGATGACGCCGCTGCTGGTCGCACCGATGGCGGGTCGACTGGTCGATCGCGTCGGCGCCCGAGCGCTGGCTGCGCCGGGGCTGATCCTGCAGGCCGTCGGCTTCGTGTGGATGTTGCGCGCAGCCCACACGCACGCGTCGTACGCCGCCTTCGTCGCGCCGTTCGTCGTGGCCGGGGTGGGAATCTCGATGGCTCTCCCCGCCCCGTCGGCCGCGGGGCTCAACGCCGCGCCTCCGGAGCTGCTCGGCCGTGCGGCCGGTGTCCTGAACACCGTCCAGCAGCTCGGCCAGGCCGCCGGCGTCGCCACGGTGACCGTGGTCTTCGACGCCCACGGCTCGCTGTCGTCGCCGGCCGCGATGCTGTCGGGCTACGAGCCGACGCTGGTCACCACCGCCGTCGTCTCGGTGCTGGGTGCGATGACGGCGGTGGGGATCAGTCGGCACCGGCGTACCGGCTCCCCGGTCGACGAGGGACCGGCACCGGTCGAGGAGGTCGCCGAGGGCGCGGCGGCCTAGCCCGTCGCGGGCCGGGACTCCTCAACCGGCGGTCGGGTGCGGTAGGCAGTCCTTGTGCAGTTCGTCCACGACCGGCTCTCCCAGCGCGCGGTCTTCGCGACCGGCGGGGCGGCGGACGCGGTCGCCGAGGAGGTACGCCGGCTCGGGGCGTCGCGGGTGATGGCGATCGCGTCGGTCCGGGGTCGGGCCGAGCCGGTCCTGGCCGGCGTGCCGGTCGCGATCTGGCACACCGACGTCGTGATGCACGTGCCGGTCGACGTCGCCGGGCGGGCGCGGGCCGTGGCGGCCGACCACGGGATCGACGCCCTCGTCTGCGTCGGCGGTGGCTCGACCACCGGTCTGGCCAAGGCGGTCGCCCTCACCACCGGGCTGCCGATCGTCGCCGTTCCCACGACGTACGCCGGCTCCGAGGCCACCGATGTCTGGGGCCTGACCGAAGGCGGCCGCAAGACGACCGGCGTCGACCCCCGCGTCCTGCCGCGCACGATCGTGTACGACGCGGCCCTGATGCTCGGTCTCCCGGTGCCGACCAGCGTCGCCTCGGGCCTGAACGCCCTCGCGCACTGCGTCGACGCGATGTGGGGCCCACGCGCCGACCCGATCGACCGGACCCTGGCCCTGGAGGGGATCCGCGCGCTGACGAGCGGGTTGCCGCGCGTCGTGGACGACCCGACCGGCCTCGAGGGCCGCGAGCAGACCCTGTACGGCGCCTACCTCGCGGCCGTCGCCTTCGCGAGCGCCGGCTCGGGTCTCCACCACAAGATCGCCCACGTGCTGGGCGGGATGTTCGACCTGGCCCACGCCGAGACGCATGCGGTCGTGCTGCCCCACGTCCTGGCCCTCAACGCACCCGCGGTGCCCGACCTCGACCGTCGCATGGCCGGAGCCTTCGGGGCCGACTCCGCCCTCGGCGGGCTGCTCGACCTCGAGGCCCGGCTCGGGGCCCCGACGAGTCTGCGCTCGCTCGGGATGCCGGAGTCCGGCCTCGCGACGGCTGTCCAGCCGATCCTCGATGCGTCACCGCCGAACAACCCGGCCCCGGTCACGTCTCCTGTCATCGAGGCTCTGCTCCGCGCCGCCTGGGACGGGAAGGAGCCGGCATGACCGAGATCTCGGACGTGCAGCAGCAGCGCGAGTCCGCCCTGGTCCAGCGGGTGGTGGCGTCCTTCGCCGGCGCCCCGGACGCGCGGACCCGCGAGCTGGTCGAGGCACTGACACGGCATGTCCACGGGTTCCTCCGCGAGACCCGGCTGACGGAGGACGAGTGGAAGCGGACGATCGACTTCCTCACCGCCGTCGGCCACATCACCGACGACCGGCGGCAGGAGTTCATCCTGCTCTCCGACGTCCTCGGCGCGTCGATGCAGACCATCACGATCAACAACGCCGCTCGCGCGAACGCCACCGAGGCCACGGTCTTCGGGCCGTTCTTCGTCGAGGGCTCGCCCGAGGTCGGCCTCGGCGGCGATGTCGCAGGCGGCGCGGCAGGAGAGCCGTGCTGGGTCGAGGGGACGGTCACCGGCACCGACGGGCGGCCGGTCCCGGGAGCTCGGGTCGAGGTCTGGGAGGCCGACGCCGACGGGCTCTACGACGTGCAGTACGGCGATGACCGGGTCACCGGCCGCGGCCACCTCCACGCCGACGACGAGGGCCGCTACCGGCTCTGGGCGGTGACCCCGACGCCGTACCCGATCCCCGACGACGGCCCCGTCGGCGAGCTCCTGCGGGCCACCGGCCGCGACCCGATGCGGGCGGCGCACCTGCACCTGATGGTCCAGGCCGCGGGGTACCGCACCCTGGTCACCCACGTGTTCCCGCGCCACGACCCCTACCTGGAGTCCGACAGCGTCTTCGGCGTGCGTGACTCGCTGATCGTCGACGTGCAGCAGCAGCTCCCGAACACCGCGACTCCCGACGGCCGTGACGTCACCGGCCCCTGGGCCAGGATCTCCTTCGATCTGGTCCTGGCTCCGGCGACGTGACGATGCGGCATCTCGCCGTACCTCCGGTACGCTGGTGGCATCAGTTCGTCGAGCTCTCGCCGCGAATTGTCCGTACGTCGTAGCTCATACCTGCTCCGTACGTAGCCGCCCGACGCCCATGTCGGCTCCCGGCTTCGGTGAGACACCACACAGATTCGGCTTGCACTTGTCCTCGTTCGACACCCTCGGCGTGCCCGCGCGCCTGTCCACGGTCCTCGCCCGCCAGGGCATCGAGACCCCCACCCCCATCCAGGCTGCGACCCTGCCCGACTCGCTGGCGGGTCGCGACGTGCTCGGCCGCGGCCGCACCGGCTCCGGCAAGACCTACGCGTTCCTGATCCCCCTCGTGGCCCGCCTCGCCCACGGGCCGAAGGCCCGAGCCGGCGCGCCGCGGGCGCTGATCCTGGCGCCGACCCGCGAGCTCGTCGGCCAGATCGAGGCGTCGCTCGCCCCGCTCGCCCGCGAGACCGGCCTCACCACGCGCACCGTCTTCGGCGGCGTCGGCCAGCAGCCACAGGTCAACGCGCTGCGTCGAGGCGTCGACATCGTGGTGGCCTGCCCCGGTCGCCTGGAGGACCTGATCGGCCAGGGTCACTGCACCTTGGACGCGATCGAGGTCACCGTCCTCGACGAGGCCGACCACATGGCCGACCTCGGCTTCCTGCCGTCGGTGCGCCGGATCCTCGGGCGTACGCCGTCGCGCAGCCAGCGCCTGCTGTTCTCCGCCACGCTCGACAAGGCGATCGACTCGCTGGTCAGGCAGTTCCTGCACGACCCGGTGACCCACCAGGCCGACTCGGCCCAGTCGCCGGTGGCCGAGATGACCCACCACGTGTTGCACGTCGACCGCGAGCACCGCCTGCCGGTCCTCGTCGACCTGGCCAGCGCTCCGGGCCGCACGCTGCTCTTCACGCGCACCAAGTACGGCGCCAAGGCGCTGGCCCGCCAGCTCAACAAGAGCGGGGTCCCGACCGTGGAGCTGCACGGCAACCTCGGCCAGGGTGCCCGCACCCGCAACCTCGACGCCTTCCACTCCGGCAAGGCCGCGGCACTGGTCGCCACCGACATCGCCGCCCGCGGCATCCACGTCGACGACATCTCGCTGGTCGTCCACGCCGATCCGCCCGCCGAGCACAAGGCCTACCTCCACCGCTCGGGACGTACCGCGCGCGCCGGCAACGCCGGCACGGTCGTGACCCTGATGACCTCCGACCAGGTACGCGACGTCCGCGACCTGACCCGTGCGGCCGGCATCAAGCCGACCACGACGCGGATCCAGGGGAGCTCCCACCCGGTGCTGGCCGAGCTCGCCCCGGGCGAGCGGGTGTTGTCGGGACCCGTCGGCCCGGTGGGACCGGCCGCGCCCGCCGGTCGCTCCGAGCGCCAGGGCAACGGTGGAGGCGGACGCAACCGCCGGCGTCGCGGCGGACAGCAGGGCGGCGACCGTCGTCGGCGTACCACCGGCCGCCTGGCGTCGAGCGGCCACAGCGCCGCGGGGTTCAGCTCCGGGCGCCGGTAGCCCTCGGCGGCCCGGCGGCCGGGTCAGTCCTCGGGTGACGCCGCGACGAGGGCGTCGGTGAGGATCGCGGCGAGGGTCTCGACCTGGACGTCGACGGTCGAGCTCGACTCCTCGGCGGCCCCGTCCAGGGCCCGCGCGGCGAGGCCGGCCTTCGCGTCGATCAGCTCGGCGATCTTGGCGTCGATGGTCTGCGCGGCGATGATCCGCCAGGCCGTGACCGGCTCGGTCTGACCGATCCGGTGGACCCGGTCGATCGCCTGGGTCTGCTCGGCGTTGGTCCAGGAGAGCTCCGAGAGCACCACGTTGGAGGAGACCTGGAGGTTGATGCCGACGCCGGCAGCGGTCAGCGAGCAGACGATCACCTGGACGTCGGGATCGTGGGTGAAAGAGTCGATGGCCTGGTCGCGCGCCGTGCGCGTCTGGTCGCCGCGGATAGACGTCGAGCCGACGCCCCGGCGCGCGAACAGCTCCTCGGCGGTGTCCATCACGTCCAGGTGCTTGGCGAAGAACACGACCTTGCCGGTGCTGCGCGCCAGCTGGACGGCGTAGTCGGCGGCGAGCTCGGCCTTGGCCTGGCCGATCTTGCGGACCATCGTGAACACGTTGTCGCCGGTCTTGGCCTCGCTGCCCTCGGCGACCTCGCGCTCCGCCACGCGGCGTACCAGCTCGAGGTCGATGCCGGCGGCGTCGAGCACGGAGGCTCCGGGTCGGCGGTGCTCCAGGGCGGCCTGGTAGCGGCCGACGAGGCGCTGGGCCAGCTGCTGCTCCGCGTCGCGGATCGAGCGCCCCATCGCCCCCTCGAGCTCGACAGGCAGGTCGGCGATGCGGCGGGCGGGGATGTCGGCGGCGACGTCGACCTTGCGACGCCGGACGATGCCCAGATCGACGACGGCCTGCCGCGCGGCGGGGTAGAACGCGTGGTCGGCGGGCGTGAAGCCGGTCTCCTCCAACGCCGCCATCAGGCTGTTGCCGGGCTTCTTCTCCTCGATCCAGCCGAGCATCTGCCAGATCGCACGGAAGTCGTCGATGTCGTTGATCAGCGGGGTCCCGGTCAGGGCCATCAGCAGCGGTCGGGCCACCCGCTGACGGATGCGGTCGGAGACCTCCAGGACGTTCTGCGAGCGCTGGGACTTCTTGTTCTTGATGTAGTGGGCCTCGTCGACGACCAGTCCGCGGAAGCCGTGCTCGCCCATCCACCCGACGTGCCGGTCCAGCACCTCGTAGTTGACGACCACGATGTCGGCGAACCCGTCGACGTCCAGCCCGTCACCGTGGACGACGGTCACCGACCGGCTCGGGGTCCACATCTGCGCCTCGCGGGCCCAGTTGGTCTTCACGACGTTGGGGACGATCGCCAGCAGCGGGAACGCCTGGGCGGCCTGGGCGGCCAGCAGGGCCTGCGCGGTCTTGCCCAGACCCGGCTCGTCGGCCAGCAGGAAGGTTCGGTGACCGTCGGCGACCGACGCCAGCAGCTTGGCCTGGTGGGCCATCAGGTCGAGCCCGTCGGGCAGCAGCACCGGCCGCGGGTCGGGGAGGGCCATGCTGGCGGGCGCCCCCGGGGCGGCCTGCTCGAAGGAGTTCAGGAGCGGCTCGATCAGCTCCCACCCGGCGAGGTGGCCGCGCACCCGGGGCGGCGCCTGGCTGAAGTCGGGCACCAGGAACGGGTGGGCCAGCTGGGCCTGGACGACGGAGTGGGGCAGCGCCGTGCGCTCGCGGACGACGTTGGAGAAGGAGATCTCGGGCTCCGGCTCCTCGAGGAGCTCGACCCCGGCCTGCTGCTGCATCTCGCGCTCGAGCCGCCGCGTCGCGTCGGAGACCTCGGCGTCCTCCTGGAGCAGCGAGAACAACGAGGGCTCGCGGGTCGCGATCTGGGCCAGGATCGTGGCGAGGCCCTCGAGCCGCTTGAGCTGGGTGTCGCGCTGGGCGTTGGTCAGCGTCGCGTCGTTGCGCACGTTCGCCCGCTCGGCGCGCGCGAGCAGGGCCGAGGCCTGGAAGCGCGCGCGCTGCCCGGAGGTCAGCTGCCGGCCCTCGACGGCGCGCTCGACCTCACGCACCGCCATCGCGAGTACCGGGATGATGCCCTCGTTGTCGCGGTTGCGGACGCGGTTCCCCGTCCGCTGAGCCGTCCGGGTTCCCCCGGACCGGCGCCGACGCTGTGTGGCCAACCAGCCGCTCTCTTCCGTAAGCGTTTGAGCTCCACCACCCGCGAGCGCCTGCTCGCTGCGCGGTGTCCCGCCCGGTCGGGCGGGGTGAGGCTCGACGGCCCGATCTGCTCCCGGATCGAGCCCCCTCGGCCTGTGTCGCGCCTCCACAGCGGACACCCGGTCACTGCGTGACGGACCAGAACGGTCGGTCACCCGGCGTGCCGAGGCGACCAGTCTACGCCGCAGTGGGCTCCGCGTCCTACTACTGGGTCATCCGGGCCGGTTCGGTGCTGCCGCGTCGTGGTCTCCGGGGAGGCGCCCTGACCCGCGCCCGGGGTGGCGCGGCAGGATGCAGTCCATGCAGCCGCTGGACCTGGCCACCCTCCCCACGCCCGTCGAGGCGGCGCCGCGCCTGGCCGAGGCGCTCGGGCTGAAGCCCGGTGACCTGTGGGTCAAGCGCGACGACCTGCTCGGGCTCGGAGGCGGCGGCAACAAGGTGCGCAAGCTCCGGCACCTCTGCGCGGAGGCGCTCGAGCGGGGTGCCGGGGCGCTGGTGACCACCGGCGCCGCGCAGAGCAACCACGCTCGACTCACCGCGGCCGCCGGAGCCCGGCTGGGGCTCGAGGTGGAGCTGGTGCTGGCAGGGGACTCTCCCGCGGTCGCCACGGGCAACCTGCTGCTGGACGCCCTGTTCGGCGCCCGGGTCGTCTGGGCGGGCGACGTGCGGCACGAGGACCTCGAGCAGGTGGCCGCCGAGCGCGTCGCCGAGCTGACGGCGAGCGGGACTCCGGCGTACCAGGTGCCCTACGGCGGCTCGAGCGTCACCGGCGCCCGGGGGTACGTCGAGGCCGGGGCGGAGATCATCGACCAGGTGCCGGACGTGCGGAACGTCGTGGTCGCCCTCGGTTCCGGCGGTACGGCGGCCGGCCTCGTCGCCGCCCTCGGCGCCGAGCGTGTGCTGGCCGTCGACACCGGCGCAACTGCCGACCCGCTGGGGCGGACGGCCCGGCTGGTCGACGACCTGGGCGGCGTCTCCGACGGGATCCGGCTGCGTCGTGACCTGGTCGGCGACGGCTACAGCACGCTTCCCGAGGCGGTGGCCGACGCGCTGCTGCTGGCCGCACGCACCGAGGGGATCGTGCTCGATCCGGTCTACACCGGACGCGCCCTGGCCGGTCTCGCCGCCGCGGTCCACGAGGGCGACGTGCGACCGGGCGAGACGACCGTGTTCGTCCACACCGGCGGGCTGCCCGGCCTGTTCGGGTCGGCCGCCCTCGCCGCGCGCCTGGCCTGAGGACACGTCCCGGCCGAGGACGGTCGTGAGGCCTGCACAGAACCTCCACACCTCGTCCACCTCTTCCGACCGGACGCGCTCGTAGCCTTCTGGGCATGACCAGTGCGAGCCGCCGGGTCCTCGTCGTGGAGGACGACCGGGTGATCAGCCAGGCCGTCCACGACCGGCTCGTGGCCGAGGGCTACGACGTGGTGCGGGCGTACGACGGACCGGGTGCGGTCGCGGCATGCGCCGAGCACGGGCCCGACCTGGTCGTTCTCGACGTGATGCTGCCGGGGTACGACGGGCACGAGGTCTGCCGGCAGATCCAGGCCGACAAGCCGGTGCCCGTGCTGATGCTGACGGCCCGCGTGGAGGAGGCGGACGTCCTGGTCGGGCTGGGGGTGGGCGCCGACGACTACCTGACCAAGCCGTTCCGGATGCGCGAGCTGGTGGCGCGGGTCGGTGCGCTGCTGCGACGGGTCGAGCGGGCGGGGGAGCTGCTCGGTCGCCGGGCCCTCGAGCTCGGCGACCTGCGCGTCGACGCCGCCGCGCGCCGGGTATGGCGCGCCGGCGCGGAGGTGCGGCTCACGCCCACCGAGTTCGACCTCCTGGTCTGTCTGGCGTCGTCGCCGGGTGACGTGGTCTCCCGGGAGAGGCTGATGGCAGACGTCTGGGACTGGCCGGGCGCCTCCGCGACCCGCACCGTCGACAGCCACGTGAAGGGCCTGCGCGCCAAGCTGGGCGGCGACCTGATCCGCACGGTCCACGGCGTGGGCTACGCCCTCGAGACGCCGGCACCCGCATGACGGCGCCCACGCCGGCCCCAAGGCCGGTCCCACCGCTGTCCCCACCGCTGTCCCCACCGCTGTCCCAGCCGCTCGCCGGAGTCGGGTCGCTGAAGGTCAAGCTCGGCCTGCTGGTGGCCGCCAGCGTCACCGCGGCCGCCCTGGTCGCGAGCCTCGGTCGCGTCGGCGGCGTGCCCGTCTGGCTGAGCATCCCGGTCACCATCGGGCTGGCGCTCGCCGTCACCCAGCTGCTGGCGGTCGGCATGACCTCGCCGTTGCGCCAGATGACCGCGGCCGCGGGCCGGATGGCGACCGGCGACTACGCCGTACGCGTCACCGACACCTCCACCGACGAGGTCGGCGACCTGGCCCGGGCCTTCAACACGATGGCCCGCGACCTCTCCCTGGTCGACCGGCAGCGACGCGAGCTGGTGGCCAACGTGAGCCACGAGCTGCGCACCCCGCTCGCGGGGCTCTGCGCTCTGCTGGAGAACCTCGTCGACGGCGTCGCGCCACGCGACCCCGCCTCGCTGGAGGCCGCGCTGGCGCAGGCCGAGCGGATGAGCCACCTGGTCGAGGACCTCCTCGACCTGGCCCGCGTCGACGCCGGCCGGGCTCCGCTGCGTCCCGAGCCCGTCGCGCTCGCACCGCTGCTCGAGGCCGCTGCCGCCGAGGCGGGCGTGAGCGGCCGCGACGTCCGGTACGCCGTGCGGGTCGAGCCGGACGACCTGGTCGCCCGCGCCGATCCGGCCCGGGTGCGGCAGCTGGTCGCCAACCTGCTCGACAACGCGTCGCGGCACAGCCCGGCCGGTGGCACGGTCGCGGTCGCGGCGACGCGTGCCGGTGACCGCTGGCTGCTCGAGGTCGGAGACGACGGACCCGGGATCGCGCCGGCCGACCGCGAGCGGGTCTTCGAGCCGTTCGGGACGCTCGGCGCGACCGACGGCGGTGGCGGGACCGGCCTCGGCCTGGCCATCGCCCGCTGGGTCACCGACCTGCACGGCGGCTCGATCCGGTTCGACGATCCCGGCCCCGGCCGTGCGGGTGCGCGGGTCCGGGTCTCGCTGCCCCTCGAGCCCCGCGGCATCTCGACCCCGACGGCCGCACCGTCCGTGCCCGACGTGCCGCCCGCCGTACCCGCGCCACCACTGCTCGACGGCATCTTCGGAGACCTCTGGCCCGACCGCCGCGTGCCGGCGCGCCTGTCCGTCGTCCTGACGGCGGTCGCCGTCGGCGTGCTCGGCGGCTGGATGCTGCCCTTCCACGAGCCGGGCCTCGGCACGTTCGTGGTCCTGCTGGCGTCGGGAGGGTCGGTGCTGGCGACGACCGGGCGTCGCCGCGACAGGTGGACGCTGACCTGTGCCGGGCTGTGCGTGCTTCTCGCCGCGACCACCGTCCTGCGCGACACGGCCTGGATCGTCCTGCTCTGCCTGGTCGCCGGCGGTGCGCTCTGCGTCAGCGCCGTGACCGGTGCCCGCACCCTGGGCGGGTTCGTCCTGTCCGGCCTCGCGTGGCCGGTGGCCGGGCTCCGCGGGCTGCCGTGGCTGGGCCGCACGCTCGGCCGCAGCACCGGGCTGGGTCACGGCGCGGCGCTGCTGCGCACCGTGGTCTGGTCGGTGCTGGGGCTGCTCGTGTTCGGCGCGCTCTTCGTGTCGGCGGACGCCCTCCTGGCCGAGTGGTCCTCGAGGCTCCTGCCCGACCTGTCGCTCGGCTCGCTGGTGATCCGGGCGTTCCTCGCCGTGGCCGTGGGCGGCCTGGTGCTGGCGGCGGCGTACCTCGCCCTCGACCCGCCGCGCGTCGACGTCTTCGGGGCTGCCGTCCGCCCGGTCGCCCACCGCTTCGAGTGGCTCGCGCCGGTGGTCGTGGTCAACGCCGTGTTCGCGGCGTTCCTGGTCGCCCAGGCCGCAGCCGTCTTCGGCGGGCGCGGCTACGTCGAGCGGCAGACGGGGCTCACCTACGCCGACTACGTCCACCAGGGGTTCGGCCAGCTCACCGTCGCCACCGCGCTGATCCTGCTGGTGGTCTGGGCGGCCGCGCGGAAGGCGCCGCGGGACGATCCGGCCGACCGGCTCTGGATGCGCCTGTCGCTCGGCCTGCTGTGCGTGCAGACGCTGGTGGTCGTCGCCTCGGCGCTGCACCGGATGGACCTCTACCAGGACGCCTACGGCTTCACCCAGCTCCGGCTGCTCGTCGACGTCTTCGAGGGCTGGCTCGGACTGCTGGTGCTGGCCGTCGCCGCCGCCGGCATCGGGCTGCGGGCCGCGTGGCTGCCGCGCTTCGCCCTGGTCACCGGCGTCGTCGCGCTGCTCGGGCTCGCCGCGGTGAACCCGGACGCCTGGATCGCGCGCCACAACCTCGACCGGTACGCCGCGACCGGCAAGGTCGACTGGAGCTATCTGCGCAGCCTCTCCGACGACGCCGTCCCCGTGCTGGCCGGTCTGCCGGCCGGCCAGCGCCGCTGTGCGCTCGCGAACCGCAGCGCCGACGACCACGACTGGCTCGCGTGGAACCTGGGACGCTCACTTGCGGCCGACCACCTGCCGGGTCCGCAGCTCGCCCCGGGGGAGGTGCGAACGCTCTGCCCCGACTCCTGACCGCGAGAAAGGGACATGCTTGAGCGACGGATGGGCACGGGGGGGCATGAGCGGTGGCGCGACGGAGGACCGACCCTCCGTCGTCCTCGTCGACGACTCCGCCGAGGTCCGCGCCGTGGTCCGGATGCTGCTGCAGTCGGCCGGGTTCGAGGTGGTCGCCGAAGGGGCGAACGGCGACGACGCCATCCTGCTCGCCTACCGCCACGAGCCCGCCCTGCTGCTCCTGGACACCTCGATGCCGAAGGTGGACGGGTTGGAGGCTCTTCCCGCGATCCTGGCCCTCAGCCCGATGACCCGGGTCGTGATGTTCACCGGCTTCGAGGAGCCGCAGCTCGCGGCCCGCGCCCGCGAGCTCGGCGCCGCCGACCTCGTGGAGAAGTCCATCCCCTTGGAGGAGCTGCCCGACCGCCTGCTCGCGGCCCTGGCCGACGGCCGGCGCGGGACGCCGCTGCGAGTCGTGCGCCCGCGGGCCGTTCCGGACAGGCTGCCACAGGAGCAGGCGGTGGTCAGCGAGCACCTCCAGCAGTTCCGCGACCTCTTCGACCGGGCGGAGATCGGGATGGCCACCCTCACCTCGAGCGGGACCGTGGTCCGGGCCAACCGGGCGCTGGCCGGCCTGATGTCGTGCGCACCGTACGACCTCGTCGGTGTCGACTACGGGCGCCTCACGATGGGTCAGGGCGAGGACCTGGACCGTTGCCTCGACGACATCGGCACCCTCGGGGCCGACCTCGCGTCGTTCGAGCACTTCCTCCCGGCGCCGGAGGGTGAGGAGCCGTCGCGGGTCGTGCGGGTGACGCTCGCGCCGATCCGCGACACCCAGCGGCAGGTGCTCTACCTCTTCGGGCAGGTCCAGGACGTCACCTCGCAGCGTGCGGTCGAGAGCGAGCTGCAGCGCAGTGAGGAGAACTTCCGGCGGCTGGTGACCGCGGTGCGTGAGTACGCGATCTACATGCTCGACGTCGAGGGCAACGTGGTGAGCTGGAACGCGGGCGCCCAGCGGATCAAGGGATACTCCGCCGACGAGATCATCGGTCAGCACTTCCGGGTCTTCTACCCTCCCGAGGAGCAGGACAGCGGTCACCCCGAGCACAACCTCGCCCTGGCGCTGCGCCAGGGCGGCTTCGCGGAGGAGGGCTGGCGGCTGCGCCGCGACGGGAGCCGCTTCTGGGCGAGCGTGGTGATCACGCCGGTGTACGACGACGCGGGCCAGCACGTCGGGTACGCCAAGGTCACCCACGACCAGACCCGGCAGCGCAAGCACGAGGAGGAGCGTCGCTCGTTCGTCGACCAGCGGGTGCAGATGCTGGCCGTGACCGCCCACGAGCTGCGCAACCCGACCGCCGTCATCGACGGGTCCGCCGGCGCCCTGCGCCGGTCGTGGGACGAGATGTCGGTCGCTCAGCGCAACACGCTGCTCGCCGGCATCCGCAGCAGCGCCGAACGTCTCCGCCGACTCGCCGGTGACCTGGCCTCGGCGGCACGCGCGGACGGCGAGACCCTGCCCTTCCGGCTCGAGGAGGTGTCGCTCACCGAGGTCGTGCAGGGCGCCGCCTCCCGCATCCAGGCGTCCCGGCCCGGTGCCAGGCTCGAGGTCAAGATCCCCGAGGACGTCGTCCTCCGGGCCGACCCCGGCCGGCTGGCCCAGCTTCTCGACAACCTCCTCGACAACGCCGTGCGACACGGCGCCCCGCCCATCGGCCTGGGAGTCACTGCGGACGAGGACGTGTCGATCATGGTCACCGACGGCGGCGACGGGATCCCGCTCGACCTGGAGGGCCGGCTGTTCGAGCGGTTCGCCCTGAGCGGCCCGGCCGGCGGCACCGGGCTCGGGCTCTACCTCGTGCGCGAGATCGCGCGCCGGCACGGCGGGGACGCGACGTACCTCCCGCCGACGGACGCCCGACCCTCGACGTTCGAGGTGCGGCTCCCGCGCTGACGCTCGCCGGCTGCGACCCGTCCGGGGTCAGGTGACGGCCATGCCGCGTTCGTCGCGCTCCACGTCGGGCCACGGGGTCGCGCGCGCCCAGGCCAGGCCGCTGTCGACGGCCGCGCCGATCTCCTGGGCCGACGCCCGGACGGCGTCGACGCCGAGGCCGTGGAGGTAGCGGGTCAGCCAGCCGGCCGGGTCGGCCGGCATGTCGTGGTCGAACGTCCGATCGCCCGGTTCGCCCGCCAGCATCGTCGGGTGCCAGTGCATCCGGTCGGCCGCGCCGGGAGCGGACTCCAGGAAGTCGATCCGGCAGGTCGCCGCCCCGAGGGTGCGCGTGGGGGAGGCGTAGACCGACCCGTCCGTCGCCGAGCCCACCGGCCGGATCTCGACCCGCACCCCGCGCTCGCGCACGTCGGGCTCTGCCACGAGAGCCGGATCGAGGAAGTCGATCCGGGCCACGGTGATCGCCAGGTCGTCGAACATCCACACGCGCTCCATGCCGGCGAGCCTACGACGTGCCGGGCAGTGCCCCGCCGGGTCGGATGACCACGCCCACCACGGCGGTGAGTCGTCCGGCTCGGGCAGACTGGTCCCGTGAGCGAGCACCACGTCGGCCATCCCGCCCACTCCGCCGAGGAGTGGGACGAGCGCTACTCCGGCGAGCAGGTCTGGAGCGGAGACCCCAACGAGGCGCTCGTCGCCGAGGCCGCCGGACTCCGCCCCGGCCGTGCCCTCGACGTCGGGTGCGGCGAGGGCGCCGACTCGGTGTGGCTGGCCGGACAGGGCTGGCAGGTCACCGCGTTGGACATCTCGGCCAAGGCGGTCGCACGCACCGAGGCGATGGCCGCGACCGCCGGCGTGCGGGTCGAGGGCGTTGCTGCCGGTCTCCTCGAGGCGTCGCTGCCGGGCGCGCCGTACGACCTGGTCAGCGTCATGTATCCCGCGCTCCTGCGGTCGCCGACCGGCGAGGCCGAGCGGCGGCTGCTCGACCTGGTGGCCCCGGGCGGCACGCTGCTGGTGGTCCACCACGCGGACATCGACCGCGACCACGCCCTGGAGCAGGGCTGCGACCCGGACGACTACGTCAGCCCCGACCAGGTCCGCGGCGCCGCCGTCGAGCGCGGTGGATGGGACGTGGAGGTCGACGAGCGCCGCGGGCGCGCGGTCGCCCTGGGTGCGGGTGCACACCACAAGACCGACCTCGTGGTCCGGCTGCACCGGCGCTGAGCGAGGTCAGGTCAGCTCGGCGACGAGGCCGGTGAAGGCCGCGAGGTAGGCGTCGACGTCCTCGTCGGTGGCGGCGACGCAGCAGGTGGGACCGGCGCCGACGATGGCGTCCCAGACCCCCCGGTTGGCGAGGTAGACCCGCGCGAGGCGGCGCAGGGGCACGTCGAGATCCACGATCGCCTCGGCCGCCGTCCGCGCCATGGTCGGGGCGAACGTCATCCCGCTGCGCGGCCAGAACCGGTGCGTCGTCCAGCGCAGTCCCGAGGCGGCGACCACCTCGGCCAGCCCGTCGGAGAGCCGGCCACCGAGCCGTTGGGTGTGGGCGTAGGCCTCGTCGGTCAGGACCTCGCCCATCGCCGCCCGTGCCGCGGCCATGGAGACCGGGTTCCCGAACAGCGTGCCGCCGACCGCGACCTGTGGCTTCCGGTCGTCACGCCCGGCGGGGCGCTGCAGGACTGCCGCCACCTCCTCGGTCATCCCGTAGGCCCCCAACGGGATCCCCGCGGCGATCGACTTGCCCACCGTCACGAAGTCCGGCGCGAGCCCCCACTGCGCGGTGAGGCCGCCGGGACCGACGACCTGGGTATGGGTCTCGTCGTGGGCCAGCAACGTGCCGGTCCGCCGGGTCAGCTCACGCAGCCCGTCGTGGAAGCCGTTGTCGGGCATCAGGAGGCCGACGTTGTTGGTGAGCGCGGGCTCGGTGATCACCACCGCCACCTCCCGCCCCGCGAGCGCGCGTTCGAGAGCCTCGAGGTCGTTGAACGGTACGACGAGCGTGCGGGCGGTGACGTCGCGCGGCAGGCCGTGCTCCTCCGGCACCAGGTGGCCGTCCTCGATCTCGACGAGGACGTCGTCGAAGTGGCCGTGGTACTTGCCGTCGAAGAAGAGCACCTTCTCGCGGCCGGTGGAGGACCGGGCGATCCGGATCACCTCGGTGTTGGCGCTCGACGCCGCCAGCGTGAACTGCCACAGCGGGAGGCCGTAGCGCCGCGCCAGCTCGCCGGCGACCCAGATCGAGTCCTCGGTCGGCAGCAGGTACTGCGACCCGCGGACGACCTGCCGGCTCACCGCCTCGACCACGGGAGCCGGGCCGTAGCCGGTGAACATGGACATGTCGGCGATGTTGAAGTCGGCGTACTCGTGACCGTCGACGTCGAGCAGCCGCGCACCGGCGGCCGACTCGATGAACAGCGGCAGGTGGTCGTACGACGTGCGCAGCCAGCTCATCGGCACGCCGTTCGGCATCACCCGGTGCCCGGCGGCCCACAGCTCCTGGCTGCGCGGCCGCGCCGCCACGAACGTGGCGTCCTCGCGCTCCTTGAGCGCGGCCACCCGCGCCGGGTCCACTCCCGATCCGCCCATGCCCGGAGCGTAGGGCAGGCCCGGCGGGGCCGAGGATCAGGTCGCCGGAGCCGTCCGGGGCCGACCCTGCTCCACGCCCTCCGCCCGTGGCATCAGGATCCACAGGATCGGGTAGATCAGGAGCTGGCTGCCCGGCAGCACCAGGAGCAGCAGCACGAACACCCGCCGGGCGGTCCACGGTCCGAGGCCGAACCGGCTGCCCAGGCCGGCGCACACGCCCCCCAGCAGGTGCCGGTCGCGCGACCGGACCAGTCCGTGTCGGGCGAAGCTGTCGCGGATGTCGTTCATGGTGGTGCACGTCCTTGCTGTGATGACCAGGGCGGATCCCCGGTGTCATCCACTCTGCCGGGAGCCGGCGTCGTTCACATCGGGTGAGGCCCTGAGCCCTCCCCGGGGTTCCGACGCACGGGCGTCAGGGGTGCGGCAGGGTCGGGTGTCGGGCAGCGTGCCCGCAGGTCACGTGTGTGCGAGGCCCACAGGGGTACGGACGGCCTTTGGAGCGAGGGGACGAGACCGTGACCGCCTGGGTAGGGGCCCCGCGCGATGCTGGGCACGTGCTTCCGTTGCTGCGCGCCGCCCACCTCGGTCCGTGCCTCGCGGTCACCACCGTCGTCGCGCTGCTCGCGGCCGGGCAGGACCTGTCGGTGGCCCGGGGAGTGGTCGTGACCGCCGCCGTCCTCGCCGGGCAGCTCACCATCGGCTGGGGCAACGACCTCCTCGACGCCGACCGCGACCGCCGGGTCGGTCGCGCCGACAAGCCGGTGGCGAACGGCGAGCTCGAGCCGTCGACCGTGCTGACGTGGCTGGTCGTCGCCGCGGGCGCGTGTGTGGTGCTGTCGCTGCTGGTCGGCTGGCGCAGCGGACTGGTGAACCTCGGTCTCGGCGTCGCCTCGGGCCACCTCTACAACCTCGTGCTCAAGGGCACGGCGTGGTCGTGGCTGCCGTACGCCGCCGCGTTCGGGACGCTGCCGGCCGTCGTCACCCTGGCCGACGTACCCCACCACTGGCCGCCGGCATGGATGATGGCGGCCGCGGCGGCGCTCGGGGTCGCGGCCCACTTCCTGAACACGCTGCCCGACCTGGTCGCCGACGCGGCCACCGGGGTGCGTGGGCTGCCGCACCGCCTCGGTGCCGGTATCAGTCGCGCGGCCGCCGTCGTGCTCCTCGTGATCGCCTCCCTCGTCGCCGCCCTCGGCCCGGGCGCGCCGGGCGCCTGGGCGTGGGGGGCCCTGGTCGCGGTGGCCCTGCTCGCGGTGGTGGCGGCCGTCGGCCGTGGGCGTACGCCGTTCCAGGCGGCGATCGCAATCGCGCTGGTCGACGTCGTCTTGATCACGGTGGTCGCGTCGTGACCGCCTGGGGGCCGGTGAACGCCGCCGCCGGCACCCCGAACCGACCGTCGATTGAACCCCGCGGACCCCGCGCACGAGGAGACATCATGCGAGTACTGAGCGTCCGCGGGGTGCTCCCCGAGCACCGCTATCCCCAGACCGAGCTGACCCGGTCGTTCACCCACGACCTCCTGCGTGGCTCGGTCGACGAGGGCGTCGTGGCGCGGATCCACGCCAACGCCTGCGTCGACACGCGGCACCTCGCGGTGCCGCTCGAGCGCTACGGGCAGATGACGGGCTTCACCGAGTCCAACGACGCGTTCATCGAGGCCGGGGTCGAGCTCGGCGCCCGGGCGGTCACCGACGCCCTCAAGGCGGCGGGGCTCACGCCGGAGGACGCCGACCTGATCGTGTCCGCGACGGTGACCGGCCTCGCCGTACCGTCCCTCGACGCTCGGGTCGCCGCCCTGATCGGGATGCGGCCCGACGTCGTTCGCGTCCCCCTCGTCGGGCTCGGCTGCGTCGCCGGCGCGGCCGGGGTGGCACGCCTGCACGACTACCTGGTCGGTCACCCGCGCAGCGTCGCGGTGCTGATGTCGGTCGAGCTGTGCTCGCTGACCTTGCAGCGCGACGACACCTCCCTGGCCAACCTCGTCGCCAGCGGCCTGTTCGGCGACGGGGCGGCAGCGGTCGTCGCCGTCGGCGCCGAGCGGGCCCGCGACCACCACGCGCACAGCGTCGTGCAGCCCGACGTGCTGGCGGCCCGCAGCCGGCTCTACCCCGACTCCGAACGGACGATGGGCTGGGACGTCGGCTCGACCGGGCTGAAGATCGTCCTCGACAGCAACGTGCCGACCCTGGTCGAGCGCTACGTCGGTGAGGACGTGCGCGGCTTCCTGGCCGACCACGGGCTCACCCAGCGCGACGTCGAGTGGTACGTCGCGCACCCGGGCGGACCGAAGGTGCTCGAGGCGATGCAGGAGGCGCTGGGCCTGGAGCGCGAGGCGCTGCAGGTCACGTGGGACTCGTTGGCGCGCATCGGCAACCTGTCGTCGGCGTCGGTGCTCCACGTGCTGGCCGACACCCTCACCGACCGTCCACCCCGGCCCGGGTCGTACGGACTGATGCTCGCGATGGGCCCCGGCTTCTGCTCCGAGCTGGTGCTGCTCCGAGCCCCGGAGGCGACCCGATGACCTGGTTCACCGTCCTGATCGTGGCCGTCGGCCTGGAGCGCCTGGCGGAGCTCGTGGTCTCGACGCGCAACGCCGCCTGGAGCGCCGAACGCGGAGGCGTCGAGACCGGGGCCGGCCACTACCCGGTGATGGTCGTGCTGCACACCGGCCTCCTGGTCGGGACCCTGGCGGAGGTGTGGCTGCGACGTCCGGCGTTCGTGCCCGCCCTCGGGCTCACCATGCTCGCGCTGGTGCTCGCGTCCCAGGCCCTGCGGTGGTGGTGCATCGCCTCCCTCGGCCGGCAGTGGAACACCCGCGTGATCGTCGTGCCCGGCCTGCCGCGGATCACCGGCGGCCCCTACCGACTCCTGTCCCACCCCAACTACGTCGCGGTCGTCGTGGAGGGCTTCGCCCTGCCGTTGGTGCACTCCGCGTGGATCACCGCGGTCGTCTTCACCGTCTGCAACGCCGCGCTGCTCACCGTCCGGATCGGGGTGGAGAGCCGTGCGCTGGCCGCTCTCCCCGCGCCCGATGCCACCGGCGCCCGGGTGTCGCCGTGAACGACCTGCTCGTCGTCGGCGGCGGGCCGGCCGGCCTGGCCACCGCGCTGTACGCCGCCCGCGCCGGCCTCGAGGTCGCGGTGTGGGACAAGCGGGCCGGCACCCTCGACAAGGCGTGCGGCGAGGGCCTGATGCCGGGTGCGGTCTCGGCGCTCGCAGGTCTCGGGGTCGACCCGGATGGCGCCGACCTGCATGGCATCCGCTACGTCGCCGGGCAGCGCTCCGCCGCCGCACCCTTCCGCGACGCCCTCGGACGCGGCGTACGACGCACGACCCTGCACGCCGCGATGGGCGAGACGGTCGCGGCCGCCGGCGTCACGGTGGAGCACCGCTGTGCCGAGAACGTCCGGCAGGACTCCGAGGGCGTCGTGGTCGACGGCCAGCGGTTCCGCTACGTCGTCGCCGCCGACGGCCTGCACTCCCCGCTGCGCCGCCGGCTCGGCCTGGAGGAGCGCGCCCACCACCACCGACGCTACGGGCTGCGGCGTCACTACCGCCTCGCCCCGTGGACGTCGTACGTCGAGGTGCACTGGGCCGCCACCGTCGAGGCCTACGTGACCCCGGTGGCCCCCGACCTCGTAGGGGTCGCGATGCTGACCGCGGTGCGGCGATCGTTCGAGGAGCACCTGAGCCGCTTCCCGTCGCTGCGCAGCCGGCTGCGCGACGCCGAGCCGGCCGGTGAGGTGCTGGGCGCAGGTCCCTTGCGCCAGCGCACCCGCACCCGGGTCGCCGGGCGGGTGCTGCTGGTCGGCGACGCGGGCGGGTACGTCGACGCCCTCACCGGCGAGGGCGTCGCGCTCGCGGTCGCCCAGGCGCGGGCCGCGGTCTCCGCGCTGGTCGCCGAGGACCCCGCGCTCTACGAGCACGACTGGCGAACGGTCACCCGCCGCTACCGGCTGCTCACGTCCTCGCTGCTCGGTGCGACCCGGCTCGGCCCGGTACGCCGGTCGCTGGTGCCGGCCGCCGAACGACTTCCGTCGGTCTTCGGGGCCGCGGTCAACGCGCTGGCGGGGCCGGCATGAGCCCCGACCCGGCGTCCGGCCGGCCCGGCGTCGAGGAGGTCGTGCTGCTCGACGAGGGCGGCCACGAGATCGGCACGGCGCCCAAGGCGTGGGTGCACCATGCCGACACCCCGCTGCACCTGGCCTTCTCCTGCTACGTCTTCGATGCCGCCGGGCGGGTGCTGATCACCCGCCGGGCTCTCGACAAGCGCACCTTCCCGGGGGTCTGGACCAACTCGTTCTGCGGTCACCCGGCACCCGGAGAGCGTCTGGTCGGGGCCGTGGCGCGCCGCGGTGCGCAGGAGCTCGGGTTGACCCTCGACGACGTGCGGCTGGTGCTGCCCGCCTTCCGCTACACCGCGACCATGGCCGACGGCGTACGGGAGAACGAGCTGTGCCCGGTCCTCACCGCCGTCACGACGACCGAGCCCACGCCCGACCCGTCCGAGGTGGCCGAGGTGGAGTGGACGCCGTGGGCGGCCTTCCGCGACCGGGTCCTCGCCGGCGAGGCGGACGTGTCCGTCTGGTGCGCCCTGCAGGTGCCCGCACTGGCGCGCGTGGAGCTGGCCGGTGGAGGCTTCGCCGAGGCGTCGTACGCCGACCTGCCGCCCGCCGCGCGTACCGCCTCGGGCGGCCGCTGATGGGCAGGCACCCGTGCCCGGCCCGGTGAGCCGCCTCGACGCCTTCCAGCGCCGCCGCCAATTCCTCGGGGTCCCGATCGCGGTGGTCTACAAGTTCTTCGACGACCAGGGGGGCTATCTCGCCGCGGTGCTGACCCACTACGCGTTGATCGCGATCCTGCCCCTGATGCTGATCGCGTCGTCGGTGCTCGGCTTCGTCCTCCGGGGCCATCCGACCCTCCAGGCGGAGATCCTGTCGTCGGCGCTGGCGCAGTTCCCGATCATCGGCGACCAGCTCGGCCGGCCCGGCGGGATCCAGGGCAGCACCTCGGCCGTCGTGGTCGGGAGCCTGGCGGCGACGTACGGCGCGATCGGCCTCGGCCAGGCCGCGCAGAACGCGGTCAACACCGTGTGGGCGATCCCGCGCAACAGCCGGCTCAACCCCGTGCTGAGCAGGATCCGCAGCCTGGCCTGGCTCGTGCTGGCCGGATTCGCGCTCGTGCTGATCGCGGTGCTCTCCAGCGTCGGGAGCCACGTCGAGGTCTTCGGCACCCGGTTCGGCGGCGGCGTCCACTGGCTGGTCCTGGCCGTGACGGTGGTGGTGAACGCCGCGGTCCTGATGTTGATGATGCGGCTGTCGACGCCGCAGAAGGAGCGGCTGCGCGACGTGCTGCCGGGAGCGGCCGTGACCGCGGTGCTGTGGCAGCTCCTGCAGATGCTCGGTGGCCTCTACGTCTCTCGCGTGATCGCGCACGCGAGCCAGATGAACGGCCTGTTCGCGGTGGTGCTCGGCCTGGTCGCCCTGCTCTACATCGCCGGCGTGATGGCCATGATCGGGCTCGAGGTCAACGTGGTGCTGGCCAAGCGCCTCTACCCGCGGGCGCTGCTCACGCCGTTCACCGACGCGGTCCGGCTGACGGCAGCCGATCGGAAGGTCTACCAGGACTACGCCGTGGCCCAGCGCCACAAGGGGTTCGAGCGGGTCGAGGTCAGCTTCGACGACCCACCCCAGACCTAGAGACGGCCGATCCTGGCCAGGATCGCATCGGCGAGCTCGTCGGGTGCCTGGGTGGGGATCCAGTGGCTCACCCCCTGCAGGACGCGCAGCTCGTACGGCGCGTGGACCTGGCGCTCGGTCAGCTCGGCGCCCCGGCGGGCGAGCGCGACGTCGCCGTCGCTCCACACGTGGGTGGTCGGCACCCGCACCGGTGCCGAGGGCGAGCCCAGCGAGAACGGCAGCGCGCGGTACCAGCCCAGGGCGCCCGGTAGCGCGCCGTACTCGACGATCTCGCTGCGGAAGCGCGCGACGTCCGACTCGGTCAGGCCGGCCCGGCGCAGCCACGCCTCCAGCACGGCCGGCGCCCGGCGGGCGACGGCCTCGACCAGCCCGGGGGGCTGGAAGGCCACCATGTACCACGAGCGCAGGGCCTGGCTGCTGGTCAGCAGCGAGCGGCCGAACGCCGTCGGGTGCGGCACCGACACCGTCGTCAGTGTGCGCACCAGCTCGGGGTGGGCGCCGGCCGTGGCCCAGGCGACCGCGGAACCCCAGTCGTGGCCGACCAGGTGGACCGGCGCGCCGTACCGCTCGATCAGCGCGACGGTGTCACCGACCAGGTGGGACATGGCATACGCGCGGCGGTCGGGTGGACGCGCCCGCGGGGAGTAGCCGCGTTGGTCGGGGGCGAGCGTGCGCAGGCCCTGCGCGTGCAGAGGGCCGGTGACGTCCTTCCAGTGCGAGGCCCGCTCGGGGAAGCCGTGCAGGAGCACGACCGCAGGTCCGTCGAGCGGCCCGCCGTCCAGCACGTCGAAGGTGAGGTCCTCGTGGGTGAAGGTGCGGATGCGGCGTCGGGTGCCGGTCTTCCGGGGCTGGGCCATGCCCTTTCCTATCCCATCGGCTCGACCGGGCGGCCTACGCTGCGCTGATGACCCTCGACGAGGTCGCTCGCTACGCCGAGTCGCTGCCGCACGTCAAACGCAAGGGGACCGAGTCGCGGCCGGCGTGGTACGTCCACGACCGGCTGGTGGTGCGCGTGCAGGACCGGGACACGGTGGTGATCCGGGTCCCTCTGAGCCGGCGTGAGCTCCTGCTCGAGACCTATCCGGACACCTTCGGGGTGCCGCCCCGGATGGAGGCCCACCACAAGGTCGAGGCCTACCTGGACCGGGCGGAGGCCCGCGCGGTCCGCGCGGCGATCGACCTCGCGTGGGAGCTGCAACATCGCTGAACCGGGGCGTGCTCCGCCGACCCCCGCGCCGGCGGAGCGGTGCCGAGGATCAGCGCGTGACCAGCTCGCCGACCTCCGGCGCCGGGCTGTCGGCCGGGGGTGCGGGCGACTCCACCGCCAGGTGAGGGAGGATCCGGTCCAGCCACGCGGGGAGCCACCAGTTGGCCCTGCCCAGCAGCGCCATCGTCGCCGGCACGATCACCATCCTGACCACGGTCGCGTCGATCAGGATGGCGCTGGCCAGACCGAGGCCCACCATCTTCATGGACGGGATCGGGCTGCTGACGAAGCTGATGAACACAGCGACCATGATCAGCGCCGCCGAGGTGACCACCCGACCGGTCCCTGCCAGGCCACGAGCGACCGCCTCGGTGTTGTCGCCGGTGTCGACGTACTCCTCCCGGATCCGCGACAGCAGGAACACCTCGTAGTCCATGGAGAGCCCGAACAGGATCGGGAACATGATGACCACGATGATCGAGGTGATCGGCGTGGGCCCTTCGAGCCCGAGCAGGCGCGCGCCCCAACCCCACTGGAACACCGCGACCATGACGCCGTAGGCCGCGCTGATCGACAGCAGGTTCATCACGGCCGCCTTCAACGGCACCGCGATCGAGCGGAACACCAGCATCAGCAGGAGGAAGGCGACCGCGATGACGGCGCCGATGAACAGCGGCAGGGTGCGGGAGAGCTGGGCGTTGAGGTCGTCCGTCGTGGCGGTGATGCCCGAGACGTACACGTTGCCGGGGATCACCTGGCGGACCCGATCGATGGTGCCCGAGGTCGCGGGGTCGGCGGGGCCGGTCGTCGGGATGGCCGTGAGGACCACCGTGTCGCCGTCGGTAGAGGTCGTCGGGTCGCCGACCGATGCGATGCCCCGGACGGACCCGATGCGCGCGGCCAGCGCGGACACGCCGGCCCCGTCGACGCCCGAGGCGCGCAGATCCGCGACCACCAGGAGCGGGGCGTTGATGCCGACCCCGAACCCCTCGGACAGCAGGTCGTAGGCCTGACGGTGGGTCGTCTCCTTCGGTGCGTCACCCGCGGCCGGGAACGAGGTCTGCATGGCCAGGGCCGGGGCAGCGACGGCCAGCAGGGTGACCACGGAGGCGATCAGGTAAGGCCAGGGGCGCGCCGCGACCCGGTGCCCGAAGCGCCACCAGGCGGTGTCCGCCAACGGCCTGGCCGGACGACGGCGCCGCGACACCCGACCGGAGTCGATGCGGTCGCCCAGCAGCCCCAGCAGGGCGGGAAGCAGGGTCACGGCGGCTGCGACAGCCGAGAGGACCATCAGGGAGGTGGCCAGGCCGATCGAGGTGAGCACGCCGATGCCGGTGATCGCGAGGGCGGTGGTCGCGATGACGACGGTCCCGCCCGCGAACACCACCGCGGTGCCGGAGGAGCTCATCGCGTCGGCCAGGGCCTGCTGGTTGCCCCGGCCGGCGGACCGGTGCTCCCGGTAGCGGGCGATCACGAACAGGGCGTAGTCGACGCCGACACCGAGACCGACGAGGCCGGCGACCGGGATGGCGGAGACCGAGACGCTCATCACGCCCGCCATCAGGGTGATCCCGCCGATCGAGGCGCCGACCGCCACCAGCGACAGCCCGATCGGCAGCACGGCGGCGACGGCCGTGCCGAAGACGACCAGCAGCACGAGCAGCGCGACGAGGAGCCCGATGCCGACGTGGCCCGACGACTTCTCCTCAGCGTTGAGGAAGACGGCGTCGCCACCGAGCTCGACCCGCAGGTCCGTGGCCTTCAAGCCGGACACGGCGTCGGAGAGCACGGTGAAGGCGGGCTTGCCCATCTCGCGCTCCGGGACGTCGAGGGTCACCTCGGCGAAGGCGATCCGGCCGTCGTCGGACACGGTGTTGGCCCGGACCGGGTCCGTCACCGACGCGACGTTGTGCAGGCCCCGCACGCGATCCAGGACGTCGGCGACGGCGGTGTGGTCCTCCTCGATGGTGGTGCCGTCCTCGGCCTCCAGGACGACGACGACCTTGCCCTTGGCCGCTGCCGGGAAGTTCTCGTCGAGCAGCTGCATGGCCCGCGCGCTCTGGCTGCCGGGAGCGGAGAAGTCGTCGGTGAAGGTGCCGCCGACGCCGGCGGCGAGGGCGAACACGGCGGCCAGCGTCAGGACCCAGGCGGCGAGGGTGCGCCAGGGGTGTCGGGAGCAGGACAGGGCGATCGCGCGGGTGAAGCGTTCCATGGTCGTGCCTTTCGGATCGGTGCTCGTGGATCGCGAAGCTAGGTCTCGACGTGGTGAGGGGTCGTCACCACAGGTGGTGACCCGGAGGGTGATCCCGGGTGAGAGGCGGCCCCGCGCGAACTGCCCTACGCTCGTGCCGTCGAGCCGCGCTGAGGGAGGGGGCGTGATGCCCGACCCGCTGGTCGAGACCAAGCTCCTCCTGCCCCGGCCACGGCAGCAGGCGGTGCCGCGTCCTCGCCTCGCCGCGCTCCTGGCGGCCGCCCGCGAGGCGCCGGTCACCCTGGTGTCGGCGCCACCCGGCTTCGGGAAGACGACGCTGCTGAGCACCTGGCTGGCCCCGGACGCGCCGGGGGGCGCGGACCGGCCGGTAGCCTGGGTGTCGTTGGACGAGCGGGACCGGCACGGGCGGTTGTGGACCTACCTGCTCCTGGCGATCGACCGGGCCGTGCCGGGCACGGCGACCGCGGCCCTCACGCTGCTGCAGTCCGGGCAGGCGTCAGTCGAGACCGTGCTCGCCGACGTCGTGAACGAGCTGAGCGTGACCACCGACGAGGTCACCGTCGTCCTCGACGACTACCACCTCGTCGACGGCCCCGAGGTCGCCGAGGGCATGGCGTTCCTGGTGGACCATCTGCCGCCACAGCTGCACCTGGTCGTGAGCAGCCGCGCGGACCCGCGGCTCCCGCTCGCCCGGTTGCGGGCTCGGGGCGAGCTGGTCGAGATCCGCGCCGCCGAGCTGCGGTTCACCGGCGAGGAGGTGTTCGCCTACCTCAACGACCTCCACGGCCTCGACCTCGCCGCGTCCGCGGTCCGCGCCCTGGAGACCCGCACCGAGGGCTGGGCCGCCGCGCTGCAGCTGGCCGCACTGTCGCTGCGCGACCGGGCGGACACGGCCGGCTTCATCGACCGGTTCGCCGGCGACGATCGGTTCGTCGTCGACTACCTGGTCGACGAGGTGCTCGACCGGCAGCCCGACGACGTACGCCGCTTCCTGCTCGACACCTCCGTCCTCGACACGATGACGGCGTCCCTCTGCGACGCGGTCAGTCCACCCGGCGACGCGGACGTCGAACAGCCGCGCGGGCGCGGGCGGGCGATGCTCGACCTGCTGGACCGGCAGAACCTGTTCCTGGTGCCGCTCGACGACCACCGGCGGTGGTATCGCTACCACCACCTGTTCGGCGACGTCATCCGAGCCCACCTGCTGCAGGAGCGACCCGGCGACGTCGCGGGGCTGCACCGGCGCGCCAGCCGCTGGTACGCCGAGGCGCAGCAGCCGGAGGACGCCGTCCGCCAGGCCCTCGCCGCCGGCGACGTCGACGTGGCCGCCGACCTGGCCGAGCGCGCCATCCATGAGCTCGGACGGCACCGGCGCGAGAGCGTGATCCGTCGCTGGGTCGACGAGCTGCCTGACGAGGTCGTGGCGCACCGGCCCGTCCTGGCCATCGGGCTGATCGGTGGGCTGATGGCCAGCAACGAGTTCGAGGGGGTCGACCAACGCCTGCGAGAGGTCGAGGCCATGCTCGACGAACCGAGCTCCGAGCTGGTCGTCCTCGACCAGCACGAGCTGTCCGCGGTGCCGGCCCGGATCGAGATGTACCGGTCGGCGCTGGCCCTGGTCGGCGGGGACAGCTCTGAGGCCATCCGACGCGCACGCGCCGCCATCACCGACGCGCCCGAGGGCGACGACTTCACCGTCGCCGCCGCGTCCAGCCTCGCGGGGCTGGCCCATTGGGCCTCGGGCGAGCTCGCCGAAGCCCACGAGGGCTACGTCGCTGCAGCCGATGGGCTGACCCGGGTCGGTCGCATCGCGGATGTGCTGGGGTGTTCGCTCACCCTTGCCGACCTCGAGCTCGCCCTCGGACGGCTGCGCGCCGCCGAGCGCACCTTGGAGGGGGGACTCGAGCTCGCCGGGCGACACCGGCCGGCCGGCGGAGAGGGCCCTGGCGTCCTGCGGGGCACCGCCGACATGCTGGTCGCCCTCAGCCGTGCGGCGTGGCACCGCAACGACCTCACCGCCGCGGCGGACCTCCTACGCCGCGCCGACGACCTCGGCGAGTCGGCCGGCCTGCCGCAGAATCCGTACCGGTGGCGCGTCGCGATGGCGAGGCTGCGAGTGGCCGAGCGCGACTGGGCGGCGGCGCTGGAGCTGCTGGACGAGGCCGAGCGGGTCTATGTGGGCGACTTCTCGCCCCCGGTCCATCCCATCCACGCGTCGCGTGCTCGTGTGCTGGCGGCATCGGGGGATCTCTCCGGCGCGCTGGCCTGGGCCCGCACGCACCGGCTCGACGCCGCGGACGAGCTGTCCTACCTGCGCGAGTTCGAACACGTCACCCTGGCTCGCATCCTGCTCGCCGAGCACGGCGCCACCGGCGACGCCGACGCCCTGATGAGCGCCACCGGCCTGCTCGACAGGCTGCTCGAGGCCGCGGTCGGCGGTGACCGGGACGGCACTGTCATCGAGATCGAGGTCCTCCGGGCCCAGGCCGCGCACGCCGCCGGCGACGAAACTGCGGCCGTCGACGCAATCGAGCACGCCGTCGACCTCGCCGAGCCCGACGGCTGGCTCAGGTTCTTCGTCGGCGGCCCGCGCGCGATCGCCGAGACGCTGCAGGTCCTGGCGTCGAGCCGCCCGCGATCGGGGTTCGTGCGGGACCTGATCGGCGCCGTCGTCGTCCTCCCTGGTGAGGCCGACGTCGGGATCGGTTCCCCCGTGCGGGACGTCGCGGCGTACCGGGGGGCAGACGGCCGTGAGCGGCCGTCGCTGGTGGACCCGCTCAGCGAGCGCGAGCTGGAGGTGCTGCGCCTCCTCGGCTCCGACCTCGACGGGCCCGGGATCGCCCGACACCTGGTCGTCTCGCTGAACACGGTGCGCACCCACACCAAGCACATCTACACCAAGCTCGGCGTCAACAACCGGCGGTCGGCGATCAGCCGCGCCCACCAGCTCGGGCTGCTCTCGCGCTCGGGCCGCGATCACCAGGGTCCTCACCAGATGATGTGACGACCGCTCACCCGCCGGGCTCCTAGGTTCCTCGGCAACGGGACGGACCACGACCGGTCCGCCGCCGACAGCAGAGGGGCCCTCGTGACCGACCAGTACGAGATCCGCCTCCGAGGGCGGCTCGACGAGCGGTGGTCCGCTTGGTTCGAGGGCATGACGATGGCGCTCGAGCCCGGTGGCGTCACGGTCCTGCGCGGCCCGGTGGTCGACCAGGCGGCGCTGCACGGGCTGCTGGCCAGGCTGCGCGACCTCGGCCTGCCGCTCATCTCCGTCGTCCCCGGCCCCGCGGAGGAACGGCGATGAGCCGCCTGACCCCTCCCAGCGACCCTCACGCCGACTGCACCGTGGTCGCGCCGGGCACGACGACCGTCGTCTCACGCCTCCGCGCCCATCTGGCACGCAGCGGGCGCTCGACGAATCGGAAGCTCGCCTCGGCCAGGACGACAACCATCGCAATCCACGCCAGATCACCGATCACGGTGCGTCCGAGCGCGCTGAGGATCGCGATACGCGCCAGGACGTTCCAGAGGTAGATGGAGTACGACCGTTCGCCCAACCAGCGCATGGGCCGGGCCGCCAGGAACGACCCGGTCGTGCCTCGCGGGGACGTCACGACACCGATCAGGGCCACGAGCGTCAGTCCGGTCCCCGCGACGGTCACCAACGACGGGTGGAAGGTGTCGTTGTGATGCGCCAGGGCCGGCAGGAGGAGAAGGGTCGGGAGCGCCCAGGGCGACAGGCAGCGAAGCGTCCGGGTCAGCCAGCGGTTGAGGACCACGAACGCGAGCAACGAGCCGGCAAGGATGGGCACCGCATTGGTGTCGGTCCCGAAGTACTCGTGCGGGTCGTACTTCACCTCGCGGCTCAGGCCGAGGTAGAGGTCGAGCGCCAGGGCGACCCCCAGCAGCGACGCCGTCAGCGCCACGAATCGCCGAGGGCTGCTGAGGTAGCCCCAGAGCAGCGCGAACGGCCACAGGAGGTAGAACTGCTCCTCGACCGACAGCGACCAGGTGTAGTTGAAGTAGTCGTAGGTGCCGAACGGGTGGCCGGCCCAGTCGAACAGGCTCGTCGTGTAGGTCAGGGCTGCACCGGCCGGAGCGACGACCTGCCCGACACTGAGGGCGCCATGATGCTGCAACCCGGCGGTGAGGCCGTGTCGGTGGACGAGCAGCACCACGACGGTCACCGCGACGACCGCCACCAACGCGGGACCGAGCCGCGCGGCACGCCGTCGGTAGAACGCCCGCACATCGATCGTGCCGGTGCGGAGCTCGCCGACCAACAGGGTGGTGATGAGATACCCCGACAGGCAGAAGAACACGGTCACACCGACGAAGCCGTCGATCAGCGGTCGGGTCGGAGCGTGCTGGCCGAGCACGAGAAGGATGGCCACGCCGCGGATCCCGTCCAACGCAGGTTGGTGCTGCCCGCGGTCGCGCACGGGCGTGTCGCGCACGGGTCGACGCTAGCCCGCCTCGCGCCGAGAACCCAGGCTCGACCGGACGACTGTCGGCTCCGGGAGCTTCCACCCGCGGTTCCATCGCACCTGCGGACCTCGCGCGTACATCCCGCACATCGGGGTACCGACCGGTGACGGGGGTGGACGTCGCCGACCATCGTGGAAGGGATCCTCTGTGGGCGCCTCACGCCTGTCCGGGCTCCTGGTGCTGGCGCTGCTGCTCCCGTCCTGCGCTGGCGCCGGTACGTCGGGCGCCGGCCAGCCGGCATCGTCGTCGGACACGACGTCCTCGCCCGGTGCTCCCGACCTGAGCGCCGCCGACGCGTTCCTGTCCACCTACGTCGCGGACGACGGCGCCGTGATCCGGCACGACCAGGGGGGCGACGTCGTCAGCGAGGGCCAGGCCTACGGCATGCTCATCGCCGAGCTGGCCGGGCGTGACGACCTGGTCCGCACGATCTGGTCGTGGACCCGCGCCCACCTCCAGGACTCCGACGGCCTGCTGGCCTTCCACGCCGACGCCGACGGCCACGTGCTCGACCAGCAGCCCGCGGCCGACGCCGACACGCTCGCGGCGTACGCCCTACTGCGCTATGCGGGCTCCGACGAGGAGTCCCTGCATGCGGACGGGAAGCGGCTGGCGGCCGCCGTGCTGGAGCACGAGACGGTCTCGTCCTCGGGCCACCGGGTCCTCGTGGCCGGGCCGTGGGCGACCACCGCGCCCGCGGTGGTCGACCCGTCGTACTGGATGCCGTCGATCTTCGACGACCTCACCCGGCTCACCGGCGAACCGGCCTGGAGCGACATGGCGAAGGCCGTCGTGGACCTCACCGACCGGGCGACCGAGGGTGCCCGGCAGCTGCCGCCGGACTGGGCGCACCTGGACGGCGGCCGGCTCACGCCCACCGGTCAGGGCGGCGGCAACGGCACGCCGCAGTACGGCCCCGACGCGCAACGCGTGCCGCTCTGGTTCGCCTACGCCTGCGACGACCGTTCGCGGAGCCTGGCCGCCGCCTGGTGGTCGGTGCTCCAGCAGGACGACGTGTCCTCGGCATCGGCCCTGGGCCTGGACGGGTCGCCGATCGACTCGTCGGGCTCGGCCCTCGCGCTGCTCGCCTCGGCCGCCGCCGCCCGTGCGGCCGGCGACGACTCGGCGGCCGGGGACCTCGAGGCCGGGGCCGCCCGGACCGAGCAGGTCCGGCCGTCGTACTACGGCGCAGCCTGGCTCGCCCTGTCCGAAGGCCTGCGGTCCGGCCATCTCGGATCGTGTGCCTGAGCCCGCTCCGAAGGGCGTCGGACCACCACGGTGCGTAGGGTGAGGGCGCTTCGCGACGACGGAGGACGGCAGGCCCTTGCGATTCACCGAGTACGAGCTGACCGCGGCGCTCACCGGAGCGGCCAAGACGGTGGTGGCGAGCCGGCGCAAGGGCGTACGCCGCGGAAAGGTCGACGCCGACACGGCCTGGGACGACCTGGACCGCTACCAGCGGTTCCAGATCCTCGACCAGCTCGGCGAACAGATCCTCCCGGTGCTGGTGGCGCTGCCCGACGTGGACGTCGCGCCGGGCACGCGCGCGGCGTACTCCGACCGGGACGTGACCGAGACCGTCGAGTCGGTCCTCGGCGACGCGGGTGGCAAGCTCCGGCGCGCGGTCGCGGTCAAGGCGCGGACGGCGCTCACGCAGGTGGCGCTGGCCCATCTGCCGCCGCGGCAGGACCCCGACGCCCTGAGCGCGCCCGACGAGCCGTAGCGGAGCCGGCGTGCGGGAGACTGCGCGCATGGATGATCGTCCGACCGGTCCGTTGGCGGGGTTGCTGGTGGCCGACTTCTCGCGGGTGCTGGCCGGGCCGTACGCGACCATGCTGCTGGCCGACCTCGGCGCCGAGGTGATCAAGGTCGAAGCGCCGGCCGGCGACGACACGCGGGCTTGGGCGCCGCCCGTGCGCGACGGCGTGTCGACGTACTTCCTCGGTGTCAACCGGAACAAGCGCTCCGTCGTCCTCGACCTCGCCGACGGCACCGACCGGGCGCTCGCCCGCGAGCTGGCCGGGCGGGCCGACGTCCTGATCGAGAACTTCCGGCCTGGCGGGCTCGACCGCTTCGGTCTCGGGTACGACGCCGTCGCCGCCACCAACCCGGGCGTCGTCTACGCCTCGATCAGCGGCTTCGGGACGACGGAGCGGGGCCGGGCACTGCCCGGCTACGACCTGATCGTGCAGGCGATGTCCGGCCTGATGAGTCTCACCGGCACGCCCGAGGGCGAGCCGCTGCGCTCCGGGTTCGCGCTGTTCGACGTGATCGCCGGCATGCACGCCGCGATCGGCATCCTGGCGGCCCTCCGGGCGCGCAGTGACTCCGGGCAGGGCCAGCACGTCGAGGTCGACCTGCTCTCCTCCGCGCTGTCCGGGATGGTCAACCAGACCAGCGCGTACGTCGCGGGCGGGGTCGTCCCGCACCGGATGGGCAACAACCACCCGAGCCTCTACCCCTACGAACCGCTGCCTTGTGCGGACGGCGAGCTGGTGATCACCTCCGGCAACAACGCGCAGTTCCGCCGGCTCTGCGAGGTGCTCGGCGTGCCCGAGCTCGCGGACGACCCGCGCTTCGCACGCAACGAGGACCGCACCGTCAACCGCGACCAGCTCCGGCCGCTGCTCGTCGCGCGGCTGCGCACCCGCACGACGACGGAGTGGTTCCGCGAGATCGTCGCCGCCGGGGTGCCGTGCGGGCCGATCAACGACGTGGCGGGCGGGGTGGGCTTCGCCGGCGAGATCGGACTCGAGCCGGTGGTCGACGTGGGGACGGGTGAGGCGATGGTGCCGACGGTGCGCAACCCGATCCGCTTCTCCGGGACCCCGGTCGACTACCGCCTGCCCCCACCGCGGCTCGACGAGCACGGCGCGGAGATCCGGGAGTGGCTGGGGTCCTCCGGGAAGGAGTGATGCCGGGAGGGAGGACAGGGTCGCCATCACGCTCGGGGGAGACTTGGCGGCGGCACCGGTCACGGGGGGTTCCCTCCCGGCTCCGGGATCCTGTACCCGTTCGGAGGGAGGTCAACACCCTTTCGGGCGTTTTTTTCCGAGTCGATGGTTCGGCGGCTCACAGCTCGACCTCGCGCCCGATCACGACGGTGCGCCCGCGCGGCAGCGACAGCCGGTCGGCCCGGTCCCGGGCGAGCCGGTCCATGGCGAGGAACAGCCGGCGGCGCCACCTCGCCAGCGGGCTCCTGCGGGACAGGGTGGGGATCGGCTCGGACACGACGTACAGGGCGCTGCGCGGGTCGAGGTCCCCGAGCAGGTCGGGCTCGGACCGTACGGCCTCCGCCAGGATGTGGTGTACGTCGAGCCGCTGGCGGTAGCCGAGGACGACGCTGACGCCCACCACCTCGCAGACCTCCTCGCCGAAGGTGCGCACCCGGACGCTGGCCCGGTCACCGGGCGCGGACGGGGTGTCCTGCACCTCCCAGCTCAGCAGGATCGCCCGGCCGGGCAGCAGGCCGGCTGGTTCGACCATGGCCCGCAGGGCGAGCGGGGCGACGTCGGCGTCGTGGGTGAGGAACACCAGGTCGCCCCCGACCGCGTGCAGCCGCGACCGCTGCGAGTCGATGGTCGCGGCCAGGTCCTCGGCGTCCTCCTCCTGGCGCCGCAGCTGCGACTCGAGCCGGCGGCGACCCGACCACCAGGTGTGCATCAGGAGGAAGACGACGAGGCCGAGGACGGCGGGCACCCAGCCGCCGGACGCCACCTTGGGCAGGGTGCCGGCGAACAGCACGGCCGCGGCGAACCCGGTCAGCGAGCCCACCACGAGCCGCGCCGGCGGCCGGGGCCGGGCGCGGATCGCCCAGGCCAGGTAGAGACACGCGGTCAGGACGACGGTGGCGCTGACGGTCACGCCGTACGCGGCGGCGAGGCGCTCGGAGCTCCGGAACAGCAGCACCATGGCGAGAACGGCGACGGCGAGGGTCCAGTTGGCCGCCGGCTGGTAGATCTGCCCGGGATGGTGCGAGGAGGTGTGCCGGGTGTCGAGATCGGGGAACAGGCCCAGCCCGGCGGCCTGGTGGAGCACGGTGAACGCGCCGGCGATCACCGCCTCGGAGGCGATCACGGTGGCGCAGGTCCCCAGCACCAGGACCGGCACGGTCGCCCACGAGGGCACCACGGCATAGAACGGGTCGCCGGCCGCGGACGGGTCGCGGGTGACAGCGGACGCCTCGCCGAGGTAGGCGAGCACGAGGCACGGGAGACCAGGGCCCACCAGGCCAGGGCGATCGGCCGGCGGCCGAAGTGCCCCAGGTCGGTGTAGAGGGCCTCGGCCCCGGTCACCACCAGGACGACTGCTCCCAGGGTGAGGAAGCCGGTGAGCGGGTCGTCGACGAGGAACCGGACGGCCCACGTCGGCGACAGCGCCTCGAGCACACCGGGCTCCTGGACCACCGAGGCCGCGCCGCCGACGCCCAGGACCAGGAACCACACGAGCATGACCGGCCCGTAGGCGACCCCGATCTTCCCGCTGCCCACCTGCTGGAGGACGAACACCCCGACCAGGATGAGCAGGGCCAGGGGGAGCACCACGTGGGCGAACGACGGGGCCGCGACCTCCAGCCCCTCCGACGCCGCCAGTACCGAGATCGCCGGGGTGAGGATGCTGTCGCCCAGGAACAGCGCGGCCCCGACCATGGCGGTGACCACGACCGCTCCGGCGAGGCGTCCCCCAGAGGTACCCCGCCGCAGCAGCGAGGCCAGGGCCAGGATGCCGCCCTCGCCGTCGTTGTCGGCCGAGAGCAGCACGCCGACGTGGAGGGTCCCGACGATGACGACGAGCGCCCACACCGCGAGCGAGGTCACGCCGTACACGTCCACCCGGGCGGTCGAGCCGGCCTCGGACAGGATCGACCTGAGCGCGTAGAGCGGGCTGGTCCCGATGTCGCCGAAGACCACGCCGAGGGCCCCGAGGGCGAGCGGTGCCACGACCGCGCGGCTCGATCCGGTCGCGCTGTCGGGCTTGTCCATGGTGGCGGCGTTCGCTGTCTCCGGCGTACGCCGGGAGGAGGGGCACCGGTCCGTACCCCGGGGCGGGCGACGCCTAACCCACGCCAGGCCGGTGCTGCCCGCTCAGTCGCGGTCGGAGCGGGCCAGGTGGGCCACGGCCCCGCCGTCGTAGCGGCGGACCTCCAGAGCCCTCAAGGATCCCGACCCCAAGGACATCAGGGCCGCCACCTGGTCGACGGACCCGAGCTGGAGCAACGCCGCGCCGTCGTCGCTCAGGTGCGCCTCGATGACCGCGAGGCACTCACAGGCCACGGTCAGGCCGTCGTGGCCACCGTCGATGGCCTCGAGCGGGTCCTCCGGGTACCTCCCCGTCCGGCTGGTCTCGACCCAGGGCGGGTCGGCGATGACGAGCGGGAAGTGCTCCCCCTCGCGCACGGCCTCGGCGAGCCGGCCCTCGCGGACGGTCACGCGACGTCGCAGCCCGGCGGCCTCGGCGTTGAGCCGGGCGAGCTCGACCGCGGCGGGATTCAGGTCGACGCACACCAGGTCGCGGCCCGCACGAGCGACCGCGGCCAGACCGATCTGCCCGGCGCCGCTGCAGAGCTCCAGGACCGGACCGTCGGGCAGCTCGGCCAGCAGCTCGGCCGCCCAGCGCGACTGCGCCACGGTCCACGGCCGCGGCCGGAGCACCCGCTCGTCGTAGGTGATGCTCAGCCCGCCGAAGTCCATCGTGGCCGTGGTCGAGCCGGTCATCTCAGATCGTCGCGGATCGCCTTATGGGTGCCGTCGCACCACGGTTTCCGGCTCGAGCGCCGGCACACGCACAGCGCCACCACCGGTCTCGTGACCGGGTGCTGCGCACCGTCCTCGTCCACCACGACCTCGGCACCCCGGACGAGCACGGGCCCGCGCGGACACGGCTGCACCTGCACGGTCCGGCTCACGACGCCTCCGATCGCGCGGCGCGGGCGTCGATGCGCTCCCAGCGGGACAGCAGCTCGGCGCCGGCCAGGGCGTCGAGATGGAGGGCGCAGGCGACGCCGAAGACGACCTCACCGAGCAGGCTGGGGTCGTCGCGCACCAACGATCCGCAGATGTCCCGAGCGGCGATCTGCTCGTGGACCGCGTCCGCCTCGACGTGCTCCTCGAAGTAGTCCGCCGCCGGCGCCAGGCCGAGCCGGGCGAGGCCGGCGGCGACCCGGCGGGACGGCACCGAGCTCGAGGCCTCGAAGGCCGCGAAGTGCCCGGCACCCGCGGCCACCAGGCGCCGGTTGAGCCCGAACAGCGACATCACGTTCGCCGAGGCGAGCGAGAGCGCCGAGACCTCGCTGATGTAGGCGCCGTACGCGGGGTCCAGGCCGGTCGCCCTGAGCGTCCGGGCGTACAGGTCCTGGTGCAGGCGCGACGGGTCGCCGGCGCCGAACTCGTCGTACTGCAGCTCGGCGAGGGCGACCTTCGCTCTGCCCTGAAGGCGCGGGAGGAGGAAGGCCTGAGGATCGGACTCCTTGAGCTGCTGCACGCTGCGCTCGCGCAGGTAGTCGCACATCTGGTCGGTCGTCGCGTCACGGCGCAGGTACGACGAGAGGTGCGGCCCCTCGTCGTCGGCGACGAGACCCAGCACGAGGTCACCGACCTCACCGCCGCGCGCGAGAGCCTCCGCGACGCGGTCGGCGGTCACCGCACGCAGCTCGCACTCGAAGCGGTCCTCGATGAGCCGGCGCAGCCCGATCAGGTCGGCGTCCCACTCCAGGCACGGATCGACGTCGTCGAAGCCGCGGTAGACCATCTCGTACGCCGTCCACAGCGCCAGCTGGGCATCTCGATCGGTCAGCACGGAGCCGCCGGCGAGGATGTCCGCGCTCATCGGTGCCCGCTGCGCGGACAGGATCTCGACGACGCGCGCACTCACCGGGCCGCAGGGCTCGGGAAGGTGCATCAGCTCTCCACCTCAGTCCAGGACCGCCTTGACGGTCTTCTTCAGGGCGCCGGGCTGCGAGGGACGCCGAGGCGCCTTCTCGCGGGCCTGGATCAGCTGCCGGCCGAGGTCCTGGAGCTGGTTGCGACCGAGGCCTGCGCGCACCTGGGGGAACCACTCCTTCTCCTCCTCCTCCATGTGGTGCTCGACGTTCTCGATCAGCACCGTGGTCTTCGCGGTGAACCGCTCGTCCTCCGGCTTCATCGTCGACAGCTCCATGACCAGGACGTCCGCGACGTGGTGCTCCTCGTAGGACTCCAGGACGTCGTCCTCGACCTCGGGCAGCAGCTCGCGCACCCGCGGGTACATGACCTCGTTCTCGATGTAGGTGTGGATCGTGAGCAGCTCGATCATCTTGTCGACGAGGCGGCCCTTGGTGGCGTGCGCCCGCTCACCGGCCTTCTCGAAGGCTCGGAAGGTCTTGCGGATCTGCTGATGCTCGTCCTTGAGCAGGACGATGGCGTCGGTCGACATGTGGTTCCTCCTGGGTCCGGCGTGAACCGGTCAGTACCCCCGAACCGGCGCTCCCATGAGGGCATGGTGCCCCCGTATGCCGGGTACGACGGCGGGGACGCGATCAGCGAGGAACGAGCACGAAGGCAGGCATCGAGGTGGCCGATTCCGCGAAGGGGCCGTCCACCTTCCAGACCGACGAGGGACTGCCTCTCGGCGACCACAAGCGCGCCGCTGCCACGTGGGTACGCCGCGGCGCCCTGACCGTCCTCGCCCTGGTCGTCGCCGCGGGCCTGACCAGCTATCTCGGCGTCCACACCGGCACCGTGGCCGCCGACCGCGCGGGGTGGGGGCTCACGCTGAGGTACCCCCAGGTGGCCCGTCCCGGGCTCGACGTCGCGTGGCAGGCGACGGTGACCCATCCGGGCGGCCTCGGCAAGGAGGTCACCCTGGCGGTCACCGGCGACTACTTCAACATCTACGAGACCCAGGGGTTCCACCCCGAGCCGAGCGCGGAGACCCGCGACGGCCGGATGCTCTACCTGACCTTCACCGCCCCGCCCGGCGACACCTTCGTCGTCGACTTCGACACCTACGTGCAGCCGGCCAGCCAGGCCGGCAGCGCCGCCACCTTGTCGCTGGTCGACACCAAGACACTGGTCCCCCTGACCTCGGTCGACTTCCGCACCCGGCTGATGCCCTGACCCCTGTTCGACCTGCTGACCGACCCTGCTGACCGAGGAGGCCCCCGTGGAGATCGTGATCCGGGCTGCGGTGATGTTCTTGTTCCTGTGGGGGGTGACCCGGGCGGTCGGGCGATCCACCCTGGGCGAGCTGAGCACCTTCGAGCTGCTGCTGTACGTCACGATGGGCGACCTCGTGCAGCAGTCGGTGACCCAGCAGGACTACTCGCTGACCTCGGGCGTGCTCACGATCTCTGTCTTCGCGCTGTTCACCACGGCCCTGTCGTGGACGCAGTGGCGGTTCCCACGCACCCGGTCGCTGATCAACGGCAAGCCGATCGTGATCATCCGCGACGGCCTGGCCCTCTCCGAGGCGCTGCGACAGCAACGACTGTCGATGGCAGACCTGCTGGCGGCCGCACGCCAGCAGGGCATCCGGAGCGTCGGCGACGTCGACCTGGCCATCTTCGAGAACGACGGCAGGATTTCCTTCTTCACCCGGAACGACGACCCCGAGGGGGCTCCGGAGACCGCGAGCGCGGGCTGATCTCAGCCTTTCCCGGACGCCGCCCTGCCGCCCTTGCGCCCGGCCTTCTTCTTCTGGGCGGTGGTGCCGCCCTGGGAGCTGTCCCCACCGGACCCGCTCTTCTTGCCGCCGCGGCTCGACGCCCCGGGGCTGTTCGCGATCTTGGCGGCGCGCTCCTTGGACATCCCCTTGTCCTTCAGGGCCTCGTACTGCTTCTCGTTCTTCACATTGGCCGACTTGCTGGGCATGGTGCCTCCTTCGACGCGGCTGCCCGGTCGGTACCCGATGTGGCGCTCGCGATGCGCCGCGGTCGCGTACCGGACGCCGCTTCGGGTACGGACGAGGTGAGGAGGCTCGATGTCATACGCAGAGCAGAACGAGAACACCCACACCGTCCGCCCGCGATGGACCTGGATCGCGCTGGTGGTCATGCTCGCCGGCCTGGTCCTGATCGGCATCGGCATCAGTGTCCGGAGCTGGGCCTGGGCCGTGCCGGGGCTGGTCCTGCTCGTGGTCGGCGGCGTGGCCGGCCTCTACGGCGGCTTCTTCTACGACGTGGAGGGCGGCGCCTCGGCGCGCGGTCAGCTGCGCGACGCGCTCGAGGGCAACGAGCACGAGTTTCCGGACGCCGGCACGATGAGGTCCGAGGAGGACGTCAAGCGCGACGTACGCCGGCGGTGGTTGCGCGGCCGCTGACCCGCGGCCGACGTCAGCGTCCCCGGCGCAGCGACCACCGGTGGTGGGCGAGCGCGGCCCGGGCGGCGTTCATCCCCGGCGCTCCGTGCACCGCGCCGCCCGGATGGGCCGACGCCGAGCCCAGGTAGAGACCGCGGATCCCGGTCTCCGCCCGTCCCGAGCCGGGGACCGGACGGAGCACGAGCTGCTGGTGCAGCTGCGACGTACCGCCGTTGATCGCACCGCCCAGCAGGTTGGGGTCGGCGTCCTCGAGCTCGTGCGGGCCCAGGATCCGCCGCGCCCGGATCAGGGAGGTGAAGCCGGGGGCCCGGTCCTCGATGCGCTGCTGCATGCGGTCGGCGAAGCGCTCGACCTCGTCGTGGTCCCACACCCCGGTGATGGCGTCGTCGCCGGCGTCGCCCCGCACCTGCTGGGGCACGTGGGTGTAGGCCCACAGGGCCTCGGTGCCCGCGGGGGAGCGCGTGGGGTCGGTCGTGGTCATCTGGCCGATGAGCAGGAAGGGTCGCGCCGGCACGAGGTCGGCGGAGATCTGCCCGTTGGCCTCGCTCAGCTCCGCCGGCGAGTCCGCGACGTGGACGGTGCCCGGAGCGAACGGGGGCGGCGACGACCACGGCACCGGTCCGGCGAGGGCCCAGTCGACCTTGACCGTCGAGGGGTCCAGCTGGAAGCGCTGCATGCCGCGACGGACGCGAGGTGGCAGATCGGCGGGGTCGACCAGGCGCTCGTAGAGGATCGGGGCCACGACCGCGGCGACCACGGCACGGCGTACGACGATGCGCGAGCCGTCGCCGGCGCGCACGGCGACGACCCGACCGTGGTCCACCTCGACGCGCTCCACCGGCGCGCTGCACCGCACTCGGCCGCCACGCTGCTCCAGGCGTGCCCGCAGGGCCTCGGCCAGCCGCGAGCTCCCGCCCTCCGGCGCGGGGAAGCCCACGGTCTGGCCGAGCATCGTCAACAGCACGCCCATCAGGCCGGAGCCGGGGGCGTCGAGCGGGATGTCCGAGTGGGCCGCGTTTCCCGCGAGCAGCAGCCGCGCGGCGTCGCCGCGGAACGGCCAGAGCGTGTCGTCGCCGACGGGCGTCAGCAGCATCCGGATCAGATCCATCCCGCCCGCCGACCGGAGCCGGGCCAGCCCGCGGGCGGTGGCACGCAACGGGGGCAGGGGCGTGAGCAGCGCCTCGACGAGCGGGCCGCCGATCCGGTCCCACCGCTCGCAGAGGGCGAGCCAGCTGTCCCCGTCGCCGGCGCACTGGTCGTCGAGCAGGCCGGCGGTCACCTCGCGATCGCGATGCAGGATCGCCCATCGGCCGCCGGGCAGCGGGTGCCCGAGCACCGCCGGTGCGTGGCGCCAGGCCAGACCCTGCTCCTCCAGGTGGAAGGACCTCAGGGCGGGCGAGACCGCGGCCAGGGGGTAGAAGGAGCTGAACATGTCGTGCTCGAAGGCGGGGTCGAGAGCGCGGTCGCTGTGGACGGCGCCCCCCACGTGGGGCCGCGCCTCGAGCACGAGGACCGACCAGCCCGCATCGACCAGCCGGTTGGCGGCGACCAGGCCGTTGGGTCCGGCGCCGATCACCACCGCGTCGTACGTCGGGTCCACGGTCACACCCGTCGCTCGGCCATCCAGCCCAGCCGGCGCAGGGTCTCGCGGTTGCGGACCTGCAGGGCCACGGCCCGGGCCGGTGCCGGCATCAGCGTCGCCGGCCCGGTGACGACGTCCTCCTCGATGGTCACCAGCGAGCCGGTGCCGCGCGCCTCGATGTGGAGCACGACCTCGGCCTCGCCTGCCGGCCAGGCCCGCGCGCGGAGCCGCAGCAGGTGTCCCGCCACCGACTCGACGACCTCGGTGTCGTCGTCGATGGTGGCGGGCCAGACGCCGACCGAGTGGTGGAGCTTGGCGCCGGGTGCGGGCCAGTCGGCCTCGACGTCGCGCATCCGGGTCGCGCCCACGACCCAGCAGGGATACAGCCAACCGTCGGCCAGAACCTTCCACACCTGGTCGGGGGTGGCGTCCATCTCCTGCTGGGTCCGGGTCATGGACGCTCGTACCCGCTGAGGTCCCGACGAATCCTCAGCGGGTACGGCGCATGGTCCGAGCTCACCGGGTCCAGGTGAAGACCTCTTCCCAGTCGTAGGCGTCGCCGGCGACCAGGTTGGTGGCGTACGACTCGTAGACCAGGGTGTGGCCGTCCCCGCTGATCGCGGCTCCGGTGCTGGCGCTCCAGTTGTTGCTCTCCTCGGCCCCGGGCGACTGGGAGGCCCGGGTGATCGTGCCCGAGCGCAGGTCGGCGACGAAGGCGTCCGGGTCAACGCCGGTGTCGGCGGCCAGGTCGGTGGCGTCGGAGCCGAACCCGACGTACCGGCCGGTGGTCGACAGGCTCGGCAGGTAGGAGTCGGCGTCGCCGGCCCCGTGGCCGGTCCTGCTCACCAGCGTGACGGACCGGTCGGACAGCTTCATCCGGTACACCTGCCCGTGCGTCGCCGGACCGGGCAGCTTGGTCGCGCACGAGGAGAACGCGACGTACCGACCGTCGCCGGAGATCACCGGCCGCCCGGCACTGCCCTCCGGGAACGGCTGGCACGGCGGCGCGTCCGGCTCGTGCCAGAAGCGGATGGTCTTGCCGGTGCCGAGGTGGCGCACCCACAGCGCGTTGTTCTCGCCGAAGGTGACGAGCTTGCCGTTGTCGGAGATGTCGCCGTTGACGACCGACGGCTTCACGTCGCGGCCACTCGGCGTGATCGAGGCCTGGCGGGTCCAGCGGTGGGCGACGTCGCGGACGTAGACGTCCTCGCGCTTGTCGGCGTCCTTCGGGCCGAACCGGCCGAAGGACTGGAACGACACCCGCTTGCCGTTGCCGGAGATCACCGGGAAGAAGCTGTTCTTCTTGCGCTGGTGACCGGCGCTGTCGACGGAGACGAGGCGGATCCTCCCGGAGTAGAGATCCTTGACGACCACGTCGAGGACGCTCCCGTTGGTGTCCGGCGTGAGGTTCGTCGCGTACGTCGTGAACGCGACGTACTGCCCGCTCTTGGAGATCGTCGGCTCGATGCTGTAGTCGTTGCCGGGCGTCTTGCCCCGGGCGCTGACCAGGATCGTGATGCCGTCGGTGGTGTCGCGCAGGTAGACGTCGTCGAGGTCGTTGGTGTCCTGGGGCACCAGCGGCGCCGCGGTCGAGAACACGACGAACCGGCCGTCGGCCGAGGACACCTGGGCGGTGCCGTTGACCATGCTCTTGGCGTCGGCCTGGGCGTTGCTCCCGTTGACCAGGACGACCTGCTCGTTGTGGGGTGCCGCGGCGTATGCCGGGGCGAGGGTGGTGGCGGCGACGGTGGCCGAGGTGGCGAGCGCGAGGCCGGCCGCGACGGCCGGGGTTCGCAGACGGCCGAACGGGTGGTGTGTGGTCATGGTGACTCCTTGTGAGGTCTGTGTCGCGACCAAGACGCGAGATCTCGGGAGGAGGTTGCAGTGGCGGGCCGGATTCCCCTCACCCGGGGTGGCCTCACCCCCAGGGGTCCCCTAGCCTGGGCTGCGCCGCGGGTCACGCACCCCCGAGCGTGGCGCGGGTGTCTATCTGTGAGGAAGACCGTTGCCTCGGGTACTTCGCATGCCTGATGTTGCAGCCGACTCCGACGAGGGCGTGCTGTCCGCGTGGCTCGTGGAGGAGTCGGCCCGGTTCGACGCTGCCCAGACCATTGCGTACGTCGAGACCGAGAACGAGCTGTTCAGCGTCGAGGCGGGGCGCCCGGGACTGCTGCTGAAGACCCTGATCGAGCCCGGCACGCGGGTCGAGCCGGGCACCCCGATCGGGATAGTGGGCGAGCCGTGGGAGCAGGTCGACGATCTGGATGCGGTACTGGCCGACCTGGGCCTCGTACGCCGTGAACGCGTCGGCGCCGCATCGATGGTCGAGGCCCCGGTGGCCGGCCATCGCGGCGAGCCCGCTCCGCCGAAGCCGCTCGTCGAGCCGACGTCTGCACCGGTGGCTCCGCCACGTGCCGCCGAGCCGGTGCTGGAGCACCAGTACCTCCGCACGCGGGTGCGCGTCGACCGGCTCGTGTTCCTCTCCGCGCGGCTGGAGCGCGAGCGACCCGACTCCGGGGTGATGGACCTCGTCGGCAGAGCGGTGGTCGCCGCCCACCGGCAGGTGCCGCAGCTCGGCGTCGCGCGGATCGAGGACGACCAGACCGCGTCGATGGGCATCCCGGTGACCTACCCCGGCCGCTTCGGGGTCGAGGAGGCGGCCGCCACGGTGCCGCCGGGCCAGGCAGCCGTCCTCGCGGTCGGCGCCGTGCGTGACGAGCCGGTGATCGACGGCGGCGCGGTCGTACCGGGCAAGGTGATGACGCTGACCCTGTCGGTGGCCGGGGGGCGCATCGACGACGTCCAGGCCTCGCGCTGGCTCGCCGTCCTGGTGGCCCTGCTCGAGCGCCCCGAGTGGCTCCTCGACTGAGCTGGGATCCACGCTGAGCCTGGATCCAGGCTGACGCGTGTCGCCGGTCGGGCGGGACGAGCGGCCGGCCGGGATCGTCTCGATACCGTCAGGGGTGGCCCGGGGGAGGAGAGCGTCGGCGATCCCGGCCTGGCGAGAGCTGTTCGCCGGTGGCCTGGCGCGGACCACGGTGGGTCTGCTGCTGATGGAGGGCCTCGTCGCGGTCCAGGTGCTGGTCACGATCGCGGTGCTACCGGCGGTGGTCTCCGACCTGGGCGGGGTGCGGCTGTTCGGGGCGGCGCTGAGCGCGTCCCAGGTGGCCACCGTCATCGTCCTGCCCTTCACGCCGAGACTGGCGGCGAGGTGGGGGCTGCGAGGCGCCTTCTACACGAGCCTGACTGCCTTCGTGGTGGGCAGTCTGATCGTGATTCTTGCTCCCACCGCGTGGGTGATCGTCTCCGGGCTCGTGGTCCAGGGTGGGGGTTCCGGTGCGCAGTACGCGCTGTTGCTGGCGGTCTTCACCCGACGCTATCCGCTACGCCTGCGCCCGCGGATGTATGCCGCCCTGGCGGTGGCGTGGGCGTTCCCGGGGCTGCTCGGCCCGGCGTACGGCGGATTCGTCGCCTCGACCCTCGGCTGGCGCTGGGCGTTCGCGCTGATCCTTCCGCTCGTCATCCCGGCGGTGTGGATGCTGCACCCGTCGCTGACCGAGCCGGAGGGTGGTGACGCGCCCGCGCACGAGGCCGGGCCCGCGACCACGTCGGTGCTGGTCGTCTTCGCGGTGAGCATGCTCGCTCTGCTGGCCGCACTCACCGCCTCGGGACGGTGGGGCGCGCTGCTCTTCCTCCCGTTCGCGGTGGCAGCCCTGGTGGCGCTGACCCGCATCCTCCCGAAAGGCTCGTTCACAGCGCGCCGAGGGCTGCCGGCTGTCATCGCGTCCGGCTTCCTCGCGGACGCCGCGTTCTACTCCGTCGACGGGTTCCTGCCGGCGTACCTCACGCGGGTCGCGGGCCTGACCCTCACCATGGCGGCCCTCGTGGTCACCTGCGGCACCCTGACCTGGACCATCGGGACGTGGGCCCAGGCACGGCTGGCGAGCAGCTGGCCGATGGCGCGGATCGCGACCCTCGGCGAGGCCGTGATGTTCCTCGGAGTCGTCGGCGTCATCGCCGGCGTGGCCGGCAGCGCCACGATCGTCGTGTACGTCGCGTGGGGCGTGGGCGCGCTGGGGATGGGGATGACCTACCCGGCGATCGGAGTCCTGGCCACCGAGATGGCCTCGGGCGGTGACGAGGTCACGACCCTGGCCCAGTACCAGCTCGGCGACGTGCTGGGGGCGGCGTTCGGCCCGGCTGTCGTCGGCATCGCCGTCACCACCGCCGCGTCCCGGGGCCTGCACCTCCAAGACGGCCTGCTGATCGGGTTCGGCGCGACATGCGTGATCGTGGTGGCAGCGCTGTTCGCCTCCGTGCGACTGCCCGCGACCTCCGGCCGTGGGTCGCTCAGCACAGGATGCGGGAGCGGTCCGGGTCGAAGAAGGGCTTGAGGGAGACCCGGGCCGGGACCTTCGTGCCGGCGATGTCGATCTCGAAGGACCCGGCGGACAGGGTCGCGGCGGTGACGGGCTCGTCACCCTTGACCTCGGCGATGCCGCAGGCGGCGCCGAGGGAGTGCCCGAAGCCCCCGGCGCGGACGATGCCGACGGGTCTGCCGTCCCAGTAGAGCGGCTCGTCGCCGATCAGGTCGAGGTCGGGGGAGTCCAGCAGGACGTTCACCAGCCGCCGGGTGGGTGGTCCGGACTCCTTCTGCTTCAGCAGAGCGTCGCGGCCGACGAAGCCACCGGACTTGCCCCAGGCGATGGTGAAGCCGAGTCCGGCCTCGATCGGAGTGTCGGTGGAGTCGATGTCGTGGCCCATGTCGCGGTAGGCCTTCTCCAGCCTCATCGTGCCGAGGGCGCCGACGCCGGTGGGGCGGAAGCCGAGGTCGGCGCCGGCCTCGCGGAGCTGGTCGTACAGCGTGGCGCCGAACTCGGTCGGCACGAGGAGGTCCCAGCCGAGCTCGCCGACGTACGTCACGCGCAGCGCCCAGAGCGGGGTGTAGCCGAGCTCGACCTTCCGGGCCGTCAGGTACGGGAAGGCGTCGTTCGACCAGTCGTCGGGGCTCAGCCGCTGCAGCAGCTCGCGCGACCTCGGCCCCTGCACCGACAGCAGGGCGTTGGCGCTGGTGACGTCGGTGACGGTGAGGAACTCGCCCTCGCGCGTCTGCCGGCGGATCCACGCGGGGATGCGGCGGTGGATGTTGTCGCCGCTGATCACGACGTACCGGTCCTCGGCCAGGCGGGTCACCGTGACGTCGGCGATGATGCCGCCGCGCTCGTCGCACCACTGGGTGTAGACGACTCGGCCGAGCGCGGTGTCGACGTCGGCGGTGCACACGCGGTTGAGCACCGTCATCGCGTGCGGCCCCTGCACGAGATGGTGCGACATCAGCGTCATGTCGAAGATCCCGACGTGCTCGCGGGCCCGGAGGTGCTCCTCGCGTGTCCGCTCGAACCCCTCGCCCCGCGCGTACCCCCACTCGACGGTCGGGGTGACGCCCTGGCCGGCGAAGTAGTCGGGGAACTCCCAGCCGCTGGTGGTCACGAAGTGGGCGCCGTCGGCGACGTGCTGGGCGTGGTACGGCGACCGGCGTACGTCGCGCCCGTGCCGGTACTCGGCGTTCGGCCAGGACAGGTTGTTGAGCAGGAACCCGAGCCGCTCGACCGTGCGCTCCTCGCGGAAGCGCCGGGTCGCCTGGAACTCGTGCGCCCGGTCGACGCCGACGGCGCCGAGGTCGATCGGGGGGTGCCCCTCGATCAGCCACTGCGCCATCACGTGGCCGAGGCCACCGCCGGAGAGGATGCCGACGGAGTTCAGGCCGCAGGCCACGTAGAGACCGTCGACCTCGGGCGACTCGCCCAGCATCGGCGAGATGTCGTCGGTGAAGCTCTCCGGCCCGCAGAAGAGTGTGCGGATCCCGGCGTCCTCGAGCGCCGGGAAGCGCCGCATCGCGACCTCGAGGAACGGCGCCAGCCGGTCCCAGTCCGGCGCGAGCACGGCGAATGCGCTGTCGCGCGGCGTACCGTCCAGCGCCCAGGCCTTGCCGACCGGCTCGAACATCCCGACCAGCAGGCCGCCGCCCTCCTCGCGGTAGTAGCCGTAGGACTCCGGCTCCTCGACCACCGGCACCGACTCAGGGGTGACGCCGTCGATCGGCTCGGTGAGCAGGTAGTAGTGCTCGGCCGCCTGGAGCGGGACCGTGACGTCCGCCTTGGCGGCGAGCTCGCGCCCCCACAGACCGGCCGCGAGCACGACCTTCTCGCACTCGATGTCGCCGCGTTCGGTGCGGACGCCGACGACGCGGGTGCCCTCGAGGACGAAGTCGGTGACCTCGGTGTCCTCGAAGATCCGTGCGCCGCGCTGCCGTGCACCCTTGGCCATCGACATGGTCACGTCGACCGGGTTGGCACGGCCCTCGTCGGGCGTCCAGAACCCGTGGATGATGTCGTCGGTCCGCATCAGCGGCACCAGGTCGGCCACCTCGCCCGGCGACAGCACCTCCTTGGTCATCCCGACCGACCGCATGTACGCCGTCTCGCGGCGGAACGCCTCGTCTCGCCGCTCGGTGGTCGCCAGCTGGAGGTAGCCGCACTGCCGGAAGCCGGTCGACAGTCCGGTCTCCACCTCGAGCCTCGCGTACAGCTCGGCGGAGTAGCGCGCCATCCAGAGCGCGTCCTCCGTCGCACCGCCGGAGACGACCTCACCGGCCGCGTGCCACGTCGTACCCGACGTCAGCTGCTTGCGCTCGAGGAGGACGACATCGCCTGCACCCAGCAGGGCCAGGTGGTACGCGATCGACGTCCCGACGACGCCACCGCCCACGACGACGTACTGTGCCCGGCTCGGCAGCTCGCCCGACTGTCGGGAGGCGGCGTCCTCGGCCCGAGCAGCGGCGGGATTGATGGCGGTGAAGTCGAGCGACATGCAGGGCACCCTGCCACTGTCTGAACGGTCATTCAACCCAGGGCCGGGGCCCGACCTCCGGGGCCGACCTCGAAGGAGTTCCGCACTTCGGTCACGTGTTCGTCTTCGTGGGCGAGAACACGACGCACTCGCACCTCGACACCACGAACGCGCCGTACCTGATGGGGCATCTGCGCCCGAGGTCGGCGTGGCTCACGAAGCACCGTGCGACGACCCACTGGTCGCAGGCCAACCACGTCGCACTCACCTCCGGGCGGTTCACCCGTTGTGAGCAGCAGGACTACGACGCGGCATGCCATGACGACGTGGACGACCTCTTCCACCAGCTCGATGTCACCGGCCGGACGTGGACGACGTGGCTGGAGGGTGGCACCGCCAAGTGCGACCGGCTCCGGGAGCACCTGCCCACCCCAGGGTCCGTGCCCGCTCACCGGCTTCTACACGACCGGCAATCCCGCGATCAACTACGCGAACTTCGAGGCGAGGGCGGAGTCTGGTCGGCGACGAACCGGTCGCAGGAGTGCTTGCAGAACGACATCTATGCCGGCCCGGAGGACGCGCCGAGGGGCGACTTCGACCACGCGCTGGCCTCCGGAGACGTCCCGGCCTTCAACCTGGTGCTGCCCAACGGCTGCGAGGACGGTGAGGGCAACTGCAAGCCGACCAACAACCGCTACCGGCAGTTCGACGACTTCCTGGCTCGCGAGGTGCCCAGGACCCAGCGTCGCCTGCCTTCGGCGCCGACGGCGTCATCGTGATCACCTACGACGAGGACCAGCGCAAGGACGGCCTGGCCGGGAAGAACGGCTTCGGATCGGCGGCCCGGTGGTCTGTGCGATCGTCAGCCCGCTGGTCAGCCACGGTGAGTACGGCCGGACCCACTACCCCTACAGCCTGCTCCGCACCCTCGAGGACGGCTTCGGGATCAGCCACCACGTCGGCCACGCCGCCGAGGTCGCCCCGATCTCCGAGATCTGGCGGTAGCGCGTCGGGCCGACGTCGCCGGGTCAGGCTGCGGGTGGCGCGGTGGAGCCGCGGACGACCAGGGACAGCGGGAGCAGCACCGAGCGGGCCGGTCGGGTGGGGTCGGCGATGGCATCGAGCAGTAGTCGCGCCGCCTCCGCGCCGATCTGCTGGTGCGGGATGGAGATCGTGGTCAACGGAGGACGCAGCTTGTCGAGGAAGGGCATGTCGTTGAACCCGACCACGCTCATCTCGGCCGGGCACTCGATGCCGCGCTCGAAGAACACGTCGTAGCAGCCCAGCGCGATCAGGTCGTTGCCGGCGAAGATCGCGGTGAACTCGACGCCCGCCTCGAGCAACCGCCGAAGCCCCTCGGCGCCCGCGGCCTCGCCCCAGCTGTCGGCGGTGGTGACCAGGGCCGGGTCGTCGTCGAGGCCGAGGTCGCGCACGGCACCGCGGAAGGCGCGGGCCCGGCTGACCCCCGTCGAGGTGCTCTGCGGCCCGGCGACGTGGGCGATCCGTGTATGACCGAGACCGGCGAGGTGACGGACGGCGAGCTCCACGCCGGCGGCGTCGTCCGGAGTGATGGAGGGTACGTCGACCCCCTCGGGCCTGCGGTTGACCATCACCATCACCACGCCCTCGCGGTGCAGCTGCCGCATGAGGGGGTGGTCGACGCGCGCGGTCGCCACGATCAGGCCCTCGACCTGCCGTGAGCGCAGGTGGTCGATCTGCCACTCCTCACGGCCCGGGTCGTTGTCGGTGTTGACGATCAGGCCGCTGTAGCCGGCCGGCTCCAGCACCTCCTCGATCCCCCGCACGATCGGCGGGAACAGCGGGTTCATCAGGTCCGGGAGGACGATCCCGACGGTGCCCGACTTGGCCGTCTTGAGGCCGCGGGCGATCGGGTTCGGCCGGTAGCCGAGCGACTCGGCGACCTTGATCACCCGGCGCGCCGTGTCGGCGTTGACCAGCCCGCGGGTCGCGGGGTTGAGCGCACGGGAAGCGGTGGCCGCGTGGACGCCCGCGGCCTCGGCCACGTCGCGGAGCGTCGGTGCGGGCACGGCAGCGATCCTAGGGCCGGGCCGCGGCCGGGCCGGCAGGGCGCCAGCGGGAGCGGATGCCGGCGGCGGTCGCCCCGAGTGGGACGGCGAGGACCGCGCACGCGCCGAACAGCACGTCGTACCGGCCCTCGTCGGCGAGTCCCGCGGCGATCACGGCCGCCAGCGACGAACCGACGAACAGCGAGCCGGCGAAGAACGACACCACCGTCGCCCGGGCCGCGGGGAGCACCTCGGTGGCCCAGGTCTGCAGGGTCGAGTGCATGGCGGTCCACCCGAGGCCGAGCAGGATCGCCGCCGCGACTCCCGCGGCCACGTCCTGCCACACGGCCAGGGTGGCGCAGGCGAGCACGGCGGCCGCGGCCCCGAGCAGGATGAGGCGTGAGGGCGGCCAGCGCTGGGAGATCCGGCCGACGAAGGCGGACGACGCGAAGACCGAGACGCCGTACACGCCGGTCGCCACCCCGGCCATCGTCGTGGAGGCGCCGGCGTGCTCGATCGCCGGTGGGAGCAGGGTGATCGTGCCGAGCAGGACGGCCCCCTCGGCCAGAGCGCACAGCAGCACGAAGAGCGCGACAGGGGACCGGCCGACGTCCCCGAGCGGACGCAGGAAGGTGCCGCCGTGATGCTCCCGCTCCGGCTCGGGCAGCGCGGCGAGGCGGGCGGCGAGCACCATCGCGGCCAGCCCGGTGAGCACGAACATCACGCGCCAGGACAGCACGTCCGCCACGATCCCCGCACCGACCGAGGCCAGGGCCGTGCCGAGCGCGGTCCCGACCATCAGCCGCGCCACGTCGCGCTGCCGGACGTCGGCGCGCACGGTGTCGCCGAGATAGATCAGGGCAGCCGGGTACGCCGCACCGAACAGGCCGCCGGCGATGCCGCGCGCGATCGTGAGCAGAAGCACGGTGCCGGTGGCCGCGGAGGCGATCGAGCAGATCCCGGCCAGCAGGAGGGTCGCCCGCATGGTGGCCACCCGGCCGAACCGGTCGGAGACCGCACCCCACACCGGCTGGCACAGGCCGTAGACCAGGAAGTACACACCTGCGGCCCGCACCACTGCGCCGAGAGGGACGTCGAGGTCGACGGCGATCGCGACCAGCATCGGCGGCATCGCGAACCGGTCGAACGTCGCCACGAAGGCCGCGCGCTGCAGCAGCCCGATCGCCGGGCGGGGCTCAGCCTGCGTCGACAAGCCCCGAGTCCTCCGCCAGCGCCGCGTCCATCACGTCGCGTCCGCCGACGACCTGCGGGAGCCACGTCGTACGCAGCGCGACCAGGGTCTCCAGGGACCCGCGGTCGACGCGGCCGTCGGGTACCAGGCCCTCGTCTGGGCTGCGCAGCCGCTCGAGGTAGCGCCGGGCGAGTGACCCGTCCAGCCCGAGCCGCCGGCGGGCGGACGCGACCACCTCGGCGTCGAGCGAGCCGGCGAGGATCTCCGCTCCGGTCTCGGTCAGGGCGCGGGCGACAAGGCGAGCGGTCTCGAGGTGCCGGTCGCCGACGACGGACACGACCGTGCCGAGGTACGGCGCGAAGTGGTCCGTGACGCCGGCCAGCCGCACGCAGCCGGCCGCCTCCGCGAGCAGCTCGTTGCCCGCGTTGAGCATGGTCCCGTCGCACTCGCCGGCCAGCAGTGCGGTCAGCCGTTGCGGGGTCGAGCCGAGGGCGACCAGCTCGTACTCGTCGCGGCGTACGCGCAGCCGATCGGCCAGCGCGTAGAGCGCGAGCGCGAAGCCGGAGTGCGGGACGTCGACCCCCACCCGCGCGCCGCGCAGGTCGTCGGCGGTGGAGCCGGGCCGGCCGTAGAGCCCGAGGCCGAGGGCACGGTCGACTCCCCCGACGATGCGCGCGTCGAGGAGCTCGCCGAGCGGGTTGTGCGGGTTGAAGCGATAGGCCAGGACGTTGTCGGGGCTGGTCAGGGCGACCTGGAGGTCGGCGTCGACCAGGGAGCGGAACTGGGCCGGCGACGACGGGACCGCGTGCTCGATCACCTCCAGTCCGGCTGCGTGGAAGAGCCCGGACGCGGCCGCCAGGTCGAGCACGACCGAGGGGCTGAACGTCCCGACGTCGACGCGGATCAGTGCTGCCTCCTCCGGATGGTTGCCGCCGACGATAGCGGATGCTGCACTCGTTTGCAGCACCGCGATCCCCGTGTCTGGCGGCTTGACATGCCGACCCCGCTGCACGAGGCTGCACTCGTTTGCAGTAGTGTTGCGATGCGCCCAGGAGAGGAAGGAAATCGGGGATGGACGAGAGGCTCGCCTCGGCGATCGCACACTGGGCGCCGCGGTTCACCGCGAACGGTGTCACGCCGGCCGATTTCGCCCGGGTGACGGCCTCGGTCGACACCTGGCCCGAGTGGTGTGCCGCCTGGGTAGCGGTCGGGGAGCAGCACGAGGCGCTCGGTCGCGAGGCGCTGTCGGAGGGCCGGCTCCGGTCCGGTGGTGAGCACCTGGCCCAGGCGGCGGCGTACTACCACTTCGCGAAGTTCGTCTTCGTCGAGGACGTCGAGCAGATGAAGGCGGCGCACGCACGCGCCGTCGCGGCGTACACCGACGCACTGCCGCACCTCGACCCGCCGGGTCGCCGCGTCGAGATCCCCTTCGAGGACGCCACGCTCGTGGCCGTCGTCCGAACCCCCCCGGGCGACGGCCCCTTCCCGGTGGTCCTGATGATCCCCGGCCTCGACTCCACCAAGGAGGAGGTCTGCTCCACCGAGCAGACCTTCCTCGACCGCGGGCTCGCGACGTTCAGCGTCGACGGGCCCGGCCAGGGCGAGGCGGAGTACGCCGTGAAGATCCGGGGCGACTGGGGTCCGGTCACCGAGGTGCTGTACGACGCCATCGGCCGGGAGCCCGATCTCGACCGCGACCGTCTCGGCGTGTGGGGCGTGAGTCTCGGCGGCTACTACTCGGTGCGGGTGATGGCCGCTCTCGGCGACCGTGCGACCGCCGGCGTCTCGCTGGCCGGACCGTTCAGCTTCGGCGAGTGCTGGGACGGCCTGCCGGCGCTGACGCGAGACACGTTCCGGGTACGGTCCGGCACGGCCTCCGACGACGCGGCTCGGACGGTTGCCTCGACCCTCGACCTGACGGAGGTGGCCGGTGACGTCACGGCCCCCATGCTGCTGGTCTTCGGCAGGAAGGACCGGCTGATCCCCTACCAGCAGGCGGAGAAGGTGCATGCCGCGGTGCGCGGCAGCGAGCTGCTGATGCTCGCGGAGGCCAACCACGGCTGCGCCGACTACTCGCCGTGGCACCGCCCCCGGACCGCCGACTGGCTGGCCGGTCATCTCGGCGGCGATGTCGGCGACCCCGCCGCACCAACCCACGTCGCGAGCAGTGTCCGTGCGAAGGCAGGAGTCTGATGTCCGTCTCGGAGACAGCCCCCGAGGGCAACCGTCACACGCCCGGCTCGATGTCGGTCGGCTGGATCGGCGTGGGCCGGATGGGAGCCGCGATGGCCGGCCGCCTGGCCGCGGCCGGCGAGGACGTCACGGTCTGGAACCGCACCCGCGCCAAGGCCGAGGCGCTCACCGACTCCGGGTGCCGGGTCGCCGACACGATCGCCGACCTGCGCGGCCACGACGTCGTCTTCACGATGGTCTCCGGTCCCGCCGACCTGGCACAGGTGCTCACCGGGGACGCCGGGCTGCTCGCCGACCCTGCCCGCGTGCCCGGCGCGGTGGTCGACTGCTCGACCGTCGACGCGGAGACCTCGGCCGTGATGCGGGAGGCCTGTGCTGAGCGCGGGGTCGACTTCCTGTCCGCACCGGTCAGCGGCAACGGCAAGGTCGTTCGGGCCGGGCGGCTCACGCTGGTCGTCTCCGGCCCGGAGGAGACCTGGTTGAAGGTGGAGCCGTTGCTCGACCACCTGGGCCAGGGCGCGACGTACGTCGGTGAGGGCGATGTCGCCCGCCTCGCCAAGATCTGCCACAACGTGATGCTCGGCGTGGTGGCCCAGTGCCTGGCCGAGATCACCGTGCTGGCGGAGAAGGGCGGCATGTCCCGCGCGGCGTTCCTCGACTTCCTCAACAAGTCGGTGATGGGCTCGACGTTCACCACCTACAAGTCGCCGGCGTTCGTGCATCTCGACTACAGCCCGACGTTCACGCCGCTGCTGCTGCGCAAGGACTTCGACCTGGGCTTCGCCGCCGCCCACGACCTCGACGTACCGATGCCCGTCGCGGCGGCGGCCGCCGCGGCCGTTCAGGCCACCGTCAGCAGCGGCCGCGTCGACGAGGACTTCGCCATCCTGCTCGACCTCCAGGCCCGCAACTCGGGGGTCGAGCTGAAGCCAGAGGACGTCGAAGTGGACGACGGCCTCTCGGGACGGGCCGAGGGAGCGAAGCGGCCGTGACCCGGCCGCTCCCTGCGCCCGGCCACATGGGTGTCGACTACGAGGAGCGGGTCGACTTCGCGCGGCTGCGCGACTACCGCCTGGACCGGGCCCGTGCAGCGCTGGAGGCCAGCGAGTGCGGGGCGTTCCTGCTGTTCGACTTCTACAACATCCGCTACACCACTCATACCTGGATCGGTGGCGCCCTCGGCGACAAGATGATCCGCTACGCGCTGCTCACCCGCGACCGCGACCCGGTGCTCTGGGACTTCGGGTCGGCGGTGAAGCACCACAAGCTCTACTCGAGGTGGGTTCCCGAGGAGAACTACCGCGCGGGGTTCCTCGGCTTCCGAGGTGCGGTCGCGCCGACGGTCGGGCTGATGGAGGCCGCCGTCGCCGAGATCAGGTCGCTGCTCACCGAGGCAGGGGTCGCGGACCAGCCGGTCGGCGTCGACATCGTGGAGCCGCCGTTCCTCTTCGAGATGCAGAGGCAGGGGCTCACCGTCGTCGACGCCCAGCAGCACATGCTCGACGCGCGGGTGATCAAGTCGTCCGACGAGATCATGCTGCTGACCCAGGCCGTGGCGATGGTGGACGGCGTCTACCAGGGGATCGTCGAGCGGCTCAAGCCCGGCGTCCGCGAGAACGACATCGTCGCGTTCGCCAACCAGCGCCTCTACGAGATGGGCTCGGACCAGGTCGAGGCGATCAATGCCATTTCCGGTGAGCGGTGCAACCCGCACCCGCACAACTTCACCGACCGCTGGATCCGCCCGGGCGACCAGGCGTTCTTCGACATCATCCACTCGTTCAACGGCTACCGGACCTGTTACTACCGCACGTTCTCGGTCGGCAGCGCGACGCCGGCGCAGCGCGACGCCTACACCCAGGCCCGCGAGTGGATGGACCGCGGAATCGAGGGCATCCGCGTCGGCGTCGGCACCGACGAGGTGGCCGCGCTGCTGCCGAAGGCCGAGGAGTTCGGCTTCGGCAGCGAGATGGAGGCCTTCGGCCTGCAGTTCGCGCACGGACTCGGGCTCGGGCTGCACGAGCGGCCGATCATCTCCCGGCTGAACTCGATGAAGGAGCCGATCGAGCTCCAGGCCGGGATGGTCTTCGCCCTCGAGACCTACTGCCCGGCGGCCGACGGCTACTCCGCGGCGCGGATCGAGGAGGAGATCGTGCTCACCGACGACGGGCCGCAGGTGATCACCCTCTTCCCGGCGCAGGACCTGTTCGTCGCCAACCCGTACTGAGAGGGACCATCCATGGCCGACTTCAGCCTCGACAAGATCACCGACCTCCCCACCGACCTGCTGATCGGCGGCCGGTCCGTCGCCGCCTCGGACGGCGGCCGGTTCGACGTGGTCGACCCGGCGACGGGGGAGGTGCTCACATCGGTCGCGGACGGCACGGTCGAGGATGCGATCAGCGCCGTCGACGCGGCCGACGCCGCCGCAGCCGACTGGGCCGCCACCGCCCCCCGCCAGCGGGCCGAGATCCTCCGCCGCGCGTTCGAGCTGATGACCGCCCGTGCCGACGAGCTCGCCCACCTGATCGCGTTGGAGAACGGCAAGGCCCTGGCCGACGCACGCGGAGAGACGGCGTACGCCGCGGAGTTCTTCCGGTGGTACGCCGAGGAGGCGGTCCGCGCCTCCGGCGAGCTCACCACCGCGCCGTCCGGAGCCAACCGGATCATGGTGGTGCGCCAACCGGTCGGCATCGCGGTGCTGGTGACGCCGTGGAACTTCCCGGCCGCGATGGCCACCCGCAAGATCGGTCCGGCCCTGGCGGCCGGCTGCCCCGTGGTGCTCAAGCCCGCGTCCGACACTCCCCTGACCGCCCTCCTGATGGGCAAGATCCTCGACGACGCCGGCGTGCCCGCGGGCGTCGTGAACGTCGTACCCGCGCGTCGTTCCGGCGCCGTCGTCTCCGCGATGCTGCACGACCCGCGGGTGCACAAGCTGTCCTTCACCGGCTCGACCGAGGTCGGCCGGATCCTGCTGAAGGAGGCTGCCGACCAGGTGGTCAACTGCTCGATGGAGCTCGGCGGCAACGCGCCGTTCCTGGTCTTCGAGGACGCGGACCTCGACGCCGCCCTCGAGGGCGCGATCGTCGCCAAGATGCGCAACGGCGGCGAGGCGTGCACGGCGGCCAACCGGTTCTTCGTGCACGCCGACGTGGCCGGGGAGTTCTCGCAGCGACTGGCCGAGCGGATGTCGGCGATGCGCGTCGGCCCCGGCATCGCCGACGACACCCAGGTCGGCCCGATGGTCAACGAGGACGCCGTCGCCAAGGTCACCGAGTTGGTCCGGGGCGCGGTCGACGCCGGCGGCCGCGTGGTCGTCGGCGGCACCCGGCCCGACCGACCCGGCTACTACTACGACCCGACCGTGCTCACCGACGTACCGCCCACCGCGCCGATCCTCCGCGAAGAGATCTTCGGTCCCGTCGCTCCGATCGTGACCTTCACCGACGAGGCCGAGGCGATCCGCCTCGCCAACGACACGGAGTACGGCTTGGTCTCCTACGTCTACACCGGCGACCTCGCCCGCGGCCTGCGCGTCAGCGAGGCGATGGAGTCGGGCATGGTCGGCCTCAACCGCGGCCTCGTCTCCGACCCCGCCGCCCCCTTCGGCGGCACCAAGCAGTCCGGCCTCGGCCGCGAGGGCGGCCACGAGGGCATGCTGGACTACCTGGAGTCGAAGTACATCGCCGTCACCTGGTGACGCGCAGCCACGGGTTTCTCACATCGACGCGGGTGACGACGTGCCGCGTCACGGGTCCGGCCTGGGCGGTCGTGGACACTGTGAGCGCACGGGCACGGGCGTGGCAACGCGACCAACGCCCGTCCCGACGGTCACGGCGTCCTGCCGTCTCAGTCACCCGGCCCCTGGGTGAACAACCCGACAGATCCCGACAACCCGACGTGGGAGCCAGCCTGGGCGCGCTGATCCAGGCGTACGGCGGCAATGCCGGCCAGTCCCACGAATCTTGTCCTTTCGCGTGATCAACCGTGGTTGAACCACGGCACATCCCCGGTTCTCGGAACGCGTCCCGGTCGCCGTGAGGTCGGGAAATCTCCGAGTGCCAAAGCATCCGCGACTGAGGTTCGAGCGCGGTCATGGGCCTCGCGGCGCCCCCCGCGGGGCTGCGGCGCGGATGACCTCGGCGGCATCGAGGGTGGTCAGGTTGGCCCCGAGAGTGGCCAGCAGCTCGACGAGCTGTCGGCGCTGGACCTCGGTGAGCGTGGCCAGCGCGGCAGTCTGCAGGGCGACGACCTCCGGCAGGAACTGGTCGACGATGGCCTTCCCGTCCGGCGTGATCTCGATGAGCAGCCGTCGTCGGTCGGTGGGGTCGGGATGGCGTTCGACCAGCCCACGGCGTTCCAAGGTGTCGAGCAGTGAAGTGACGCTTGCCGTCGTCACGATGAGCCGTTCGGCGATGGAGGTCGGCGACAGGGCTTGCCCGGCCCCTTCGAGGACGGCGAGAGCTTCGCGTCCGGCCCTGGACAGACGGTGGTGCCGGAGGGCCTGGTCGAAGGAGGCGAGGAGTCTCTCGCTCGTGCGTACCAGCGCCATGGCGCAGGCATTGGCCGACTCACTTCCCCCTGGGAACTCGCGCTCGAAGTGGGTCACGGGTCGACGCCGAGAAGGGCTCCCGGTGCGGAAGCCCTTCTGGCCGGAGGTTCGACCCGTGCTCAGTACGTCTCCCGGGATGCCTCGGACCACGTGCTGATGTCCGGTGCCCCGACGACGCCGGCCTTGGCCATGACCTCCCCCAGTCTCGGGTCGGTCTGGAACGCCTGCGCGGACGCGGCGTCGGGGAACTCGATCAGGGCCAGCACGCTGTTGCCGTCCTGGAGCACTCGATAGCCCGTGGACCCGTGGCCACGACGCGCTGGTTCATGCCCGTCGAACCCGGCCTTCCAGCTGTTGAAGTCCTGCACCGTGTGTCGCACTGCCAGTGTGGTCATGTTCGTCTCTTCCTGTCTCGGTGTGTGAGTGTCCGAGACTCTTATTACTAGACCTCTAATAATTAAAAGTCAAGCAAAACCGTTCGGCCGTGGACCGGTTCGGGTTACCCGATGAGCTGTCGGAGGTCCGGGGCCAGCCGCGTCGTCTGTGCGTACCCCTCGTGGGTCCGCTCGTGTCGCAGGCGTTCGTACACCGCGCCCCAGGTCTCGGGTGAAGTGGCGAACGCCTCGGCGAACGCCTCGGCCTGCCGTGCGGCGGTGTCCATGCCCAGCCCGGCCCACGGGTCCTGGCACGTTGCGGCGTCTCCGACAAGGGCCCATCCAGGGCCGTGGGCTGCTCGCCAGGCGCTGTCCGCGGGCTGGCCCACGAAAACTCGACTCACCCATTCGACGTGCTGCAACCGGTCGGTGGTGCGCGGGTGCTGACGAAAGACATGCTCGAGCCGTGCGCGTGGATCCCGCCCGGCTTGCGCATGGTCGTTGACGGGAACGCTGACGGCCAGGCAGGTGAGGCCTGCGTCGCTCGGGAACGCATACAGAAATGCCTCCCCGTCAAGTGCGAACTCCGGACCCACCGCATCAGGGCTCCGCCAGCCGGTGACGTAGCGGTAGTACGGGGCGCGAGCTGCTGGAGCCCTTTCGATGGAGGCTGCTCGGACCAGCCTCGCCAGCGTGGACCGCCGTCCGTCTGCTCCCACCACCACCCCGGCGAAGTGATGCTCGCCGTGGTCGTCAACAACGCCGACCACGGATCCGTTGCGAAACACGAGGTCGACCACCTTGGTACGCAGACGCACGTCCACCGTCGCCTCGACACGTCGCGCCAGGATCGAGTCGAGCACCGACCGGCGAACGGACAACGTGTAGCCGATGTCACCCGGGTCCTGAGGTGGCCCTTGCTCGAAGACGCCGCCATCGACGGAGAAGTACTCACAGGCCATGGGTGGTGCGCCGGTGGACAGGACTTCCTCGAGGACGTCGACCTCTCCCAGCGATCGGACTAGGCCGTCCCCACGGAAGAAGTGCGTCGAGAGCGTCTCGGAGGGAAAGTCCCGTGACTCCAGCACGCGGACCACCACCCCACGTGCCGCGAGCCGTAGCGCGGTCAGCGAGCCGGCGATGCGACAACCGACGACCAGGACGTCGACTTCGCTCACGCCCGCAACCTAGCGTGCGAGGCCCGGAAAGTACGTCCGCGAAGCCCGGCAGCATCGCGCTCGGCAGGGTGCGTCCATCCGCCGCTGTCGGCGGCGGTGGTGAAGCGCGTGCTCGGCGAACTGTGTTCGCTCCGCCTGCTGTGCCACGCCGTTCCGCCTGATCACAGGGGTCCCCGGAACCTCTTACCTGAGACCGCCACGGATCGTGCAGCTCAGGACGTCATGAGGATCATCGCGGGAATCTCACCGGGCATGGTCAACCCCGGGAGAGCGGCAGGGGCGACCAGGACGAGCACCCCCAAGGCCACCAGGATGACCGTGGTCGCATGCGTCGCCACTCGGCGCCATGGCAGGGTCTTCTCCAACGCGACGAGTCCCGCGACGACAGCCATCCAGGTCACACTCATGACACCCAACGCGAAGAGGGACGCCATGAGGGCCCAGCAGCAACCGACGCACCACACACCGTTGCGTGCTCCCATCCGAAAGGCGCCTGACCATCCGTCGCGCCATGACGCGAGAAGAGTGCCGAGCGGGCTTCGGCACTTGCCGAGGCAGACGTCCTTGAGGGGCGTCAACTCGTAGATCGCCGCCGCGACGAGGGTCGCGCCGGCGATGGCATGCCCGGCCCGATCCCAGGCGAGGTCGCCTCCTGCCCCTCGGCTCAAGGCCGATCCGATCGTGAAGGCCACGACCCCTGCGGCGGCCCAGGTGGCGAGATAGCCGGAGACGAACCCCACAGGCAGCGACGTCGACCTGCTCATCCGCGAGTACAGCGCTACCGTCGGCGCGACCGACGGGAACATCATCGCCGCCATCATGACCACCCAGATCCCGAGGAACCAGCCGAAGGTCCCGAGGGTCGTCCAGGGTCCGTTGTCCATGCCGCGCATCGCCCGGACCGTCCACCACCAGCCCGCAGCGGCGAGCGCGAAGAGGCTGCCGACGAGCCCAAGTCGGGCGCGGGCGGCAACGAACGCGGGACGAAGGCCCGAGCCGACGGCCGACCCGGTGTCGGTCATTTCCTCAGGCGGCCCACGAGAAGTCCGACTTCGACAGCCCCGTCTTCCCCTCGTACTCGATGCCGAAGGCGTTGATCCGGGTCCGCTTCGCCTCGGCCATCGTCAGGTCGGACCCGACCGGGTGAAACATCCCGGAGAACCTCACAGGCTCGCCGCTCTCGACCCCGAAGGGGACGATGTCCTCGATCTCGAAGTCGATGACGTCGTCGACGCGCACGCTGTGCAGTAGCCCGTCGTCCTGGATGTCGATCGCCGCTCGTTGAACTCCCAGCATCTCCCCGATCAGCGGGGCCAGCCCGGCCATCGGACCACCCAGCTGTCCGCCGAAGACCTGGACCAACTTGTCGAACTGATCGTCCGACGCGTCCTGGTCGATGAACACCCCGACTCTCCAGTTGCCCTCTGTCATCACCTTCGGCGTGTCCGCGATCAGCACGACGTTCCGCCCAGCGATGTCGGTGCCGTCGACGGTCCCCTCCGAGATGTGGAAGGCAAGGGTCACCCGACAGAAGTCGTAGGTGGCCCCGTGATCGAACGACATGTTGCATGGACACATCAGGTCGCACGAACATGTCTCGCTGTAGCTCCCCGACAGGTTCCAAGCCATCGGACTCCCCCTTGCACTCCTGGCCAGTGTCCCGCCGCCCTGAGCAAGGCGTCAACGGATTCCCGGGTCGCGCTTTGCTCCCTCCGGACTGCTTCTCCCGGGGCCCCAGTCCGTCGGAACTGGGCCACCAACCCGGCGTCACCCCCGATGACGGTCGAGGAAGTCGACGATCACCTCGAGCGCCTCGCGCTGCACGTCGTCGACCCGGGGTACGCCGTCGGGGCCGGTCTCCGGGTAGATGTAGCCGTGGATGTCGTGGCTCCAGGAGCGCCACTCGGCATCGTTGCGCTTCTCGGCGAGGAGCTCGTAGGACAGCCCGAAGATGCCCTGGAGCTCGTCCTGCTCGCGGCCGAGCACGAGCACCGGGATGTCGACGGCGTCGAGGCGGCGTGACACCTCGTCAGGGTCGGTGATGCGGGCGCGGGCGCGGTCGGTGCTGCGGATCTCGAGGCTCTCGATGTTGCGCAGTCCGTCGGTGATCTCGACGCTCGGCGCGTCGTCGAGGCCGAGGGTGAGGAGCTCGTGGTTGGCCGGCTCCGCCGCGACGCCGGCCCGGAGCAGACCGGGGTAGTGGGAGAGCAGCTTGAAGAGCATCTCGCCGGCGTGGCTGACGCCTACGTGGAACAGGTTGCCGGCGTCGATGTCGGGATGCTCGGCGACGTGGCGGAGGATCGCGACCTCGTCCTCGTACTCAAGAGGCGCGCGGTTGAGCAGGCCCATGCCCTGCCGCACGTCCGCGTGCAGCGCGCCTCCGTGGTGGTAGCCGAGCTCGACCTCGGTGCGGTAGCGGGTCCACCCGCAGGCATACCCGGCGTCCAGGAGGACGTCGGTCACGTGCCGGAAGCGATGCACCCGGTCACGCAGCCACCTCATGCCGCCGCCACCGTTGCCGTAGGCGATCAGGACGAAGGGATGCGGGCCGGACCCGTCCGGCAGCCTCAGGGCGTACGGCGTGTAGAGGCCGTCGAGGGTCTCGGCGAGGAAGTAGTGGGCCGGCCGGTCCGAGCCGGCCACCTCCTCCACGAGCACCTCATCGCTCGGCGACCGCCAGCCGACCGCCTGCCGGCTGACCTGCTCGCTCACGTGCGGGGTCACCTCACAGCTTCGCCCAGTAGTCGTCCTTGGCCTTGGTCTCCGCGAGCTCGTCGGCGGTGCGGAAGCCCGGTGCCATCGAGGCGTCGGTGCCGGCCATGTACTGGTGGTGGTCGATGCCGAGCAGCCGGATCCAGCTCTGCTGGCCGTAGGTGAGCCCGATGAAGTTTCCGAGCTCGACCAGCTCCTCCTCCGAGAAGTGGGCGCGGAGCCGCGACCAGAGTCCGTCGAGGTCCTGCTCGCCCCAGGCGATCGCCTGGGCGTAGGACAGCGCGGCCTTCTGCCGGTCGTCGTACTGGTCGGAGCTCTCGAAGTTGAGCAGGTCGTCGTACTGCACCTCCTGCAGGCCGGCGTTCGTGGCCTTGATCGAGCGCTGGTTGCCGCAGAACTCGCACTTCACCGTGCGGGAGATGTAGACCCGGCAGAGGTCCTTGATCGCGTGGTCGCACACACCCTCGTGGAAGATCGCCTTCCACGAGTCGGCGAACGCCCAGAACACCGCGGGCACGTGGGCGCGCACCGCCGAGCTCTCGGGACGTGGCGTCCCCTCCCGGGCGCAGCGGTTCATCTCCTCCTGCATGCGCTCGTCCATGTCGTCGAACGGGACGTAGCTGATGGCTTGCTTGGGCATGGTCACTCCTCTTCGGTGGCTGTTTCGATGGCACTGACGATGGACTCCGAGGTCAGGGGAAGGTCGCGGACCCGTACGCCGAGAGCGGCGTGGACGGCGTTCGCGATCGCTGCTGCGGTGGGACCCTGCGCGGCCTCACCGGAGCCGAGCGGCGGCTGGTCGTTGTCGACCAGGTGTACGTCGACCCGCGGCGCCGCCGGGAACCGCAGGATCGGATAGCTCTCCCAGTCGCGGCTGGTGACGGTGCGCCGGTCGAATCGCACGCGCTCGGTCGTGGTCCAGCTGGTCGCCTGGACGGCGCCGCCGGAGAGCTGGTTGCGAGCGCCGTCGGGGTTGATCACGAGGCCGAGGTCCGCCGCGACGGTGAGCCGCTGTACTCGCACCTCGCTCTCGACCTCCACCTCGGCGACGACCGCGCACCAGGCGCCGGTCCCCTTGTAGCGCGCGAAGCCCAGGCCGCGACCGGTCGAGTCCGGCAGCGGGTCGCCCCAGCCGGACCTGCGCGCGGCGAGCTCGATGACCGCCCTGCCGCGCGGGTCCGCGAGGTGGGCGAGGCGGAGGTCGACGGGGTCGAGCCCGGCGTCGGCGGCCAGCTCGTCCATGAACGACTCGATCGCGAAGACGTTGAGGAAGGCACCGAGCGCCCGCATCGCCGACGTGCGCAGTGGTGCTTCGGTCACCCGGTGCCCGACGATGCGTCGCGGACCGACGTCGTACGCCGGAGCGGCGTTGCGCAGGCTGCCGAAGCCGGCAGCCGCCGGGGGGTCGGCTGCCGGCGGGAGCGGAGCGCCGCCCTCGCGATGGGCCGTCGCCAGCAGGCCAGGCTGCCCGGCGTACCCCGGCCGCGAGGTGTGCCCCTGGCTCCACACGTCGTAGGACCAGCCGTCGATGCGGCCCTCGACGAGCCGCGCCGAGACGGTCGCGGTCATGGCGGGCGAGAGCGGACCCCAGGTGAGCTCGTCGGGACGGGTCCAGCGCAGCAGGACCGGCCGGCCCGGAACCGTGCGGGCCAGCAGGACGGCGTCGAAGGCCGCGTCGTCGGCCGGGTTGTGCCCGTAGCAGCCGGCGTTCTCGACGTGCTCGATGCTGACCACGGCCGGGTCGAGCGACAACGCCGCGGCGATCGCGGAGCGCAGCGCGTGGATGCCTTGGCTGTGGCTCCAGACGTGCACCGTGGAGCCGTCCTCGCTCCATCGCGCCATCGCGCAGCTCGGTGCGATCGACGCGTGGGCGAGGTAGGGCTTGGAGTACGACGCTGTGTGGGTCGGCTCGGCCGGGCTCTCGTCGACGACCTCGGTCGGCTCGCTGGGAGCCGAGCGTAGGTACGCCGGGAGGTCCGCCTCGTCCGGCAGGGAGTCGTGCTCGTCCCAGACGGTGGCCGACGCGAGGGCGACGAGACCGCGGTCGACGTCGTCCTCGCGCTCCCCGACCAGGCCGAGGAACGAGCCGTCGCGCACGAGCTCGACGCCGGACGACGTCCAGCCGTCGGCCACCGAGGCGAGGGTTGCTGCCGGTGACGGCGGCCGGAGGACGCGCCCGAACAGCAGGCCGTCGGGCCGGAGGTCGGTCAGGAACCTCGGGCGGCCGAGCACCTTGTCGGGAAGGTCGAGACGGGGGACGTCGACCCCGACGGCCAGCGTCGGCCCGGGGCCGTTGACCACCTCGAAGCCGGTCAGGTTCGTCTCGGGGTCGAGCGTCGCGATCCGCTCGACGTAGTCCTGGTGGTTCCGCGACGCTCGCAGGGCGACCTCCTCGACCACCGGTGCTTCCTCGGCGAGCTGCCGGACGGCCGCGCCGACGTACCGCAGCGCGGGGGTCGACTGGGAGACCGACAGGCTTCCGGCGGTCAGGCCCTGGTCGGGGCCTTCTGTGCGGGCCGTGCGGATGCCGACGAGGTCGAGGGGAAGCCCGAGCGCGTCGGCGGCGATCTGGTGGAGGGCGGTGAGGATGCCCTGCCCGAGCTCGACCTTGCCGACGTGGACGTCGACCCGGCCGTCCGAGACCGAGATCCAGGTGCCGAGGCGCGGGTTGCTGACGACATGGGCCGGGACGGTGCGCGGCCGGGTCCTCGTGGGCGAGGTGCTCATGCGCTCCCCGTCCGAGCGGCCAGGACGGCCTCGACGATCCGCTGGTGGGTGCCGCACCGGCAGAGCTGGCGCTCGAGGGCGGCCGCGACCTCCTCCGCCGACGGGTCCGGAGTCTCCTCGAGCAGTGCGGTCGCCCGCACCACGATCCCCGAGATGCAGAAGCCGCACTGGGCCGCCTGGTGCTTGATCAGGCTCTGCTGCACGGGATTCGGCCCGTCGGCAGCAAGTCCCTCGACGGTCACGACGGTCGCGTCGGCGGCCTGCCAGAGCGGTGTTTCGCACGAGGTCACGGGCCGACCGTCGAGCAGCACCAGGCAGGCACCGCACAGACCCTGCCCGCACCCGAACCGCGACCCGACCAGGCTCAGTGCGTCACGCAGGACGGTCAGCAGCGGCGTGTCGTCCGGACGGTCGACCTCGACGCGTGAGCCGTTGACGGTCAGGCTGGTCATGGAGTGTCCCCGAAGACCGCCGGGTGGTGACCCAGCTCGATCCGGGTTCGCCGGATGTGCCCCTCCAGGAACCTCTCGGCGTCGGTCGGGTCGCGGCGTACGACGGCATCGAGCAGCAGCCTGTGCTCGGCGTTCACGACCCACATCCGCGCCTGGCCACCCAGCGCGACGAACGCTCGACGGTAGTGCTGGGTGGAGTTCCACAACCGCGTGACCATCGCGTTCAACGGGTCGATGTGACAGCCGGAGTAGGTGCCGAGATGGAAGGCGCGATCGAGCTCGAGGAACCGGTCGAGGTCGGTGTTCGCCTCGATCTCGCGCTGGACCTCCTCGAGCCGCGCGTGGTCGCCGGTGCTCAGCAATGGCAGGCTCTCGGCCAGCGCCAGCGGCTCGAGCCTCTCCCGCATCCGGTAGATCACGTCGACCTCGTGCATCGAGAGCCGAGGCACCCGAGCACCCTTGTTCGGCTCGTGCTCGGTGAGCCCCTCGGCCTCGAGCATCCGCAGGGCCTCGCGCACCGGCAGCCGACTCGCGCCCAGCCGGTCGGCGATCTCCTCCTGCCGGATCCGCGCACCGGGCTCGAGCTCGCCGCGCAGGATCAGGTCACGCAGGTACGCCGCGACGCGGGCCGACGCGGCGCCACCGATCACCTCGGTCGCACTCCTCCCGTCGGTCGAGCCCGTCGAGACCACCGGCACGTGCGCGTTCACACCTCCACCCGCTCCCGGTCCCAGGCCTTGCCCCCGGGGTAGGAGACCAGCTCGAACTGCATCCCCCACGGGCTGAGGAAGTAGATCCACCGGTTGCCCTCGGCCGGTCCCGCGCTGGCTGTCGGCCCGTCGAGCACCCGGACGCCGTGCTCGCGCAGGTGGGCGATCGCGGCGTCGAGGTCGTCGACGTACAGGGCGACGTGATGGCCGCCCACGTCGCTGTTGCGCGGCATCGCCTCGGCTCGGTCGGGCGCGGTGTAGTGGAAGACCTCGAGCACGGCCTGGTCGCCGATGCGGAACCAGCGGTTCTCCACCATCGCCGCGCGCGGATGCACGTTGAGGTGGGTCGCCATCCAGTCGCTGTCGTCGTGGCGGAACGGGCCCAGGGAGTAGAGGTACTCGCAGCCGAGCACGTCCACCAGCCAGCGGTGGGCCTGGTCGAGGTCGGGCACGGTGAAGCCGATGTGGTCCAGCCGCCGCAGCCCCGGCATCGGCATTCGGCGTACCTCCTGGTGCGGCCCCGCTTGGATCCCAAACATCAGGGAATCACGCGACGGCGAGCGCTGTCCAGCACCTGGTTGCTAGATTTTGGATCCAATCGTGTGGCATCGTGCGGCATGAGAGAAGGAGCCGTCATGCCCGAGCACCACCCTCTCCACCCCACGACTCCATGGGTGGAGGTCGTCGCGACGGACGCCGACTGGGACGCCGCCGATCCCGACCTGCTCCGCACGATCTACGCACAGCTGGTGTGGATCCGCAGCTTCGAGCAGTACGTGCTCGACCTGGCCGGAGCCGGCCTGATCCACGGTCCGGCACACTCCAGTATCGGCCAGGAGGGGGGCGCCGTCGGGTCGGTGCTCGCGCTGACGAGTGAGGACTCCGTCAACGGCTCGCATCGCGGCCACCACCAGTTCCTGGCCAAGACCCTGCATCACGTGGAGCCCAAGGGCCTGGACCCGCTCGCGGCGCCGAGTGACGACGTACGCGAGGTCCTGCTGCGCACGCTGGCCGAGATCGCGGGCCTGGACCGAGGCTGGTCGCACGGCCGCGGCGGGTCGATGCACCTGCAGTGGAAGGAGGCCGGGGCGATGGGCACCAACGCCATCGTCGGCGGTGGGGTGCCCCAGGCAGCCGGGTTCGCGTGGTCGCACCACCAGGCCGGGTCCGACGCGGTCTCGGTCACCTACTTCGGTGACGGTGCGACCAACATCGGCTCGACGTTGGAGACGATGAACCTCGCCGCGGCCTGGCGCCTCCCGGTCTGCTTCTTCATCGAGAACAACCGGTACGCCGTGTCCACCACGGTCGAGGAGGCGACGGGCGAGCCGCGACTGTCCTCGCGCGGGCCGGGCTTCGGCATCGCGGCCTGGAAGGTCGACGGGATGGACCCGCTCGCGGTCCATCTCGCGATGAGCGAGGCCGTGGAGCGGATGCGGCGCGGCGAGGGGCCGACGGTCGTCGAGGCCGACACCTATCGCTTCTTCCATCAGAACGGCGGCTTCGCCGGCAGCGCCTTCGGCTACCGCACCAAGGAGGAGGAGCAGGAGTGGCGGGCCCGGGACCCGCTCACCCGGGCGGCCGCCCAGCTCGTCCGGATCGGGATCCTCACCGACGACGAGACCCGGCAGGCGGTGACCCAGGCCAAGGCCGTGATGGAGGAGATCGGGTCGGTGCTGCTCGAGGCCGATCCCGACGGCAAGCCGGGCCAACGCCGGATCAAGCCGGCGGAGTGGCCCGACCCGGAGTGGGCAGACGTGGGCGTGCGCGGCGACCTGTCCGAGCTCGAGGACGCACCCGTCGTCTGGGACGAGTCATCGGTGGCGGTCGAGGAGACCAAGCTCATCGACGCCGTCGCGACCGTCATGGCCCGCCGGATGGAGACCGACGACCGGATCGTGGTCATGGGCGAGGACGTCCACCGTCTCAACGGCGGCACGAACGGCGCGACCCGTGGGCTGCCCGACCGCTTCCCGGACCGCGTCCTGGGCACCCCGATCAGTGAGAACGCCTTCGCCGGACTGGCCGGCGGCATCGCCCTCGACGGCCGGTTCCGGCCGGTCGTGGAGTTCATGTACGCCGACTTCATGTGGGTCGCGGCCGACCAGCTGTTCAACCAGATCGCGAAGGCGCGGCACATGTACGGCGGCACGGGCGCCGTCCCGCTGGTGCTCCGGAGCAAGGTCGCGATGGGCACCGGCTACGGCTCGCAGCACTCGATGGACCCGGCCGGGGTCTTCGCGACGTCGGCCGGCTGGCGGATCGTCGCGCCCAGCACGCCGTACGACTACGTCGGGCTGATGAACACCGCACTTCGTCTCGAGGACCCGGTCGTCGTGCTCGAGCACGTCGACCTCTACACCGCGTCGGGCCCGGGCCCGGTCGACGACTGGGACTACTGCCTGCCGGTCGGCCAGGCGTCGGTGCGCCGGACCGGCGCCGACCTGACCGTGCTGACGTACCTCGGCATGACGCCGTACGTCCTGGAGGCGGTGGAGGAGTACGCCGAGGTCGACGCCGAGGTGATCGACCTGCGCTGGCTCGACCGCGCGAGCATCGACTGGGACACCATCGAGCGGAGCCTGGCGAAGACCAACCGGGTGCTGATCGCCGAGCAGGGTGCCCTGGGCACGTCGTACGGCGGGTGGCTGGCCGACGAGATCCACCGCCGGTACTTCGACCTGCTGGACGCGCCGGTCTGGCGGGTCACGGGCGGCGAGGCCTCCCCGTCCATCAGCAAGGTGCTCGAACGCGCCGCCATCGCCCAGAAGGACGAGGTCGTCACCGTGCTCACCGAGATCGCGGGCTACTGACGTGGCGCGCGTCCTGCGCATGCCCGGTGTCGCGGCCAATGCGACCGAGGCGGTGCTGTCCGAGTGGCTGGTGGAGGAGTCGGGTGACTTCGCCGCGGCCGACGCCCTGGCGACGGTGGAGACCGAGAAGGCCGCGGTCGACGTCGAGGCCGACGTGGCCGGCCGGGTGTTGAAGACGCTGGTGCCGCCCGGTGCCCAGGTCGCGGTCGGAGACCCGATCGCGGTGCTGGGTGAGCCGGGCGAGCGCGTCGACGACCTCGACGCGCTGCTCGCCGCCCTCGGTGTCGCCGAGGCCACCGACGTCGTCGTCCCGGAGCGTCGCGACGTGCCCGCCGACCCCGAGTCCGCAGCGCCGCTGGCCGAGGAGGCACCGCTCGGGGGAGGAGCGGCCGCCCCGGAGCTCCGCGGCCGCGTCTTCGCGAGTCCGTTGGCGCGCAAGATCGCGAAGGATCGAGGGCTCACGCTGGAGGAGATCACCGGGACCGGTCCGCGGGGTCGCATCCTGCGGCGCGACGTCGACACCGCGGTCGCTCGTGGTCGCGACGTCGCACGACCGGTGAGAGACGCGGCCCGACCGGCGAGCAGGGCCGCGGCGTACGAGGAGATCCCGCACTCGCGCTTCCGGCTCGCGACCGCCCGCCGGCTCACCGAGAGCAAGCAGACCGCACCTCACTTCTACGTCCGCGCGACGGCGCGGGCGGAGGCGCTGCTGGCCCTGCGGGCCGAGATCAACCAGGACGCCGCGGTCCGGGTCTCGATCAACGACCTGGTCGTCAAGGCGGTCGGCGTCGCTCACCAGCGGGTCCCGGAGCTGAACGTCACCTGGACGCCCGACGCCGTACGCCGGTACTCCGCCGTCGACGTGGCCGTCGCCGTCGCGACCGACCGGGGCCTGATGACGCCCGTGGTCCGAGACGTCGGGTCGCTGACCGTCACCGCGTTGGCCGCGTCCGTCCGCGACCTCGCCGAGCGAGCCCGCGACGGGAGGCTCCGGCAGGACGAGCTCGTCGGCGGGTCGATCTCGGTGACCAACCTCGGGATGTACGGCGTGGAGGAGTTCGCAGCGATCATCAACCCGCCCCAGGCTGCGATCCTGGCGGTCGGCTCCGTGCGCGACGAGGTGGTCGTCGAGGACGGCCGGGTCGTGCCCGGGAAGGTGATGAGCGTGACCCTGTCGGTCGACCATCGTCCCGTCGACGGCGTCCTCGCGGCCCGCTGGCTCGCCGTCCTCGTCGAGCTGCTCGAGCACCCGGCGCGCATCCTCGCCTGAGGTGGCACCGCGGGCGACGCCGGTGTGACGTCAGCGCTCGTCGCGAAGGAGCTCGAAAGCGCTGGCTCGGTCCTTCACCTGCAGCTTGCGCAACACGGTCGAGACGTGCACGCGGATGGTCGTCGGAGACAAGAAGAGGTGCTGGGCGACGTCCTGTGTCGACTTGCCTTCTGCGAGGAGGCTCATCACCTCCCGCTCGCGGGCACTCAACCGGTCGACCGCCGAGGGCCTGCGCAGGGAGAACCGCGCCCTCGGGGCCTTGAACTCGTTCAGGATGCGCGCCACGAGCTGAGGTGGCATGGCGGCCTCTCCCGCGAGAACGGCCCGCAGTGCGGCCGGAAGGTCTGCTGGAGCAGCGCTCTTGAGCAGATACCCCGAGGCGCCTGCCCGCACCGAGTCGAAGAGGTCGTCGTCCTCGGCCGACTGCGTCAACATCACGACCACCGTGCCGGGGAAGTCTCGAGCCACCTCCCGGGCGGCTCGGATACCGCTGCCGGGCATGTGGATGTCGAGCAGCGCCACGTCCGGAGCGTGCTGACGCACCAGGGCGACTGCCTCGTCGGCGGTCGCCGCCTCGCCGCAGACGAGACAGCCGCCCGACTCGAGCGCTCGGCGGACCGTTCCGCGCATCCGGGCGTGGTCGTCGGCGATCACCACCTTGATCGGGTCGGTCGTCACCACACCACCACTACGGTGGTGCCTCGGCCGGGGCGGGACTCGACCTCGAAGGAGCCCGGGAGACCGAGCGCGCGTTCGCGCATGCTCGTCATGCCGTAACCCGTACCCCGGGACGCCTCGTCGATGTCGAATCCGCGCCCGTCGTCGCGGACGACGAGTCGGCGACCCTGGGGGCCACGTAGCAGCGTGACATGTACCCGCTCCGCCGACCCGTGTCGGATGGCGTTGGAGACGGCCTCTCGCGTGATCCGGGCCAAGGCATGTCTTTGCGACAGCTCAGCATCCACGGCGTCGTCGAGGTCGACCACGACGTGGCCTCCCTGTCGCTCTGCGACCTCGCGAGCGGCCCGATGCAGCACGTAGCCCAGCGACTCCTCGGAGTCGCGCCCCAGTGCCTCGACCGCTGCGCGCGCCTCGTCGAGTGCTCGGTCACACGCCTCGACGATCCTGTGACGAGTGGCAGGGGCGCTGGGGACCGTGCTTGCCTCGGCGCGAATGTAGCCGAGCTCCTGGACCACCCCGTCGTGCAGCTCGCGAGCCAGTCGGCGACGATCCTCGAGCACGGCCACCTGGGCGCTGGCCGACCAGTACTGCTCGACCTCGCGTGCAGCCCCGACCAGCAGGAGGAGGTAGGAACCCGTCCGTAGCAGGTCCCCGGTGTACACCCAGCCGCTGTAGAGGGATGGGAAGAGGCAGTAGTTCACACGAGCGAAACCGGCGAGAGCGCAGGCCGGGCCCAGCCAGCGCAGCAGTGCGTCCGGCACGCGTTCGGCACGTCGAGTGAAGCTCGCCGATGCCGCGAAGAAGCAGAGGGCGGTGAAGGCCTGTCCGACGAGCATGAGCGGGTGCCCCGTGATCACAGGTCGCATCGCTGAGCTGGGCGGACTTGCACTGACGGCGACGGCGAGGTCTTCCCGCAAGATCCACAGCACCACCAGGGCCGACATGAGCAGGGCGACGGGAACGAGGACGACGCGGACGCGCCACCCGGCCTCCACGGGTCGACGGCCCACGACCGCCGATGCGGCTATCAGCACGACTCCGGCGCCGCGCGTGGTCAGCGGCGCCCAGACCCCGAACGAGCGCGGCAGCGCGCCGTCGAGACTGCCGCCGAGCAGTCCCAGGCCGAGTCCGGCCAGCGCAAGCAGGAAGAAGCCCTCGGCGAGCAGGAGATCCTGCAGCCCACGGGTGCGGACGAACCGCCCGTAGAGCAGGTAGGTCAGCACCAGCGCCACACACGCATCCACCGAGTCGAGGACGAGGTGCAGCGAGGGACTGTGATAGCCGAAGAGCAGGTACGGCGACCCCACGACCAGCGCAGTCGTGACGACTCCCAGCGACGACACCGTCCAGGTGAGGGTGCGAGGGCTCACGTGAACCCCCCATCCCGGACCTGCCCGGACCCCCGTCCGGACACGCGAAATTGTAGGCGCCGAAGCCGGCGGCCGTTCAGGAAACTTGAACGCCGTTCAGGAGGAGTTGAACGCTTCACCCCCTCCTCATCGGCCTCGCCCGGACCTACGGTCCTTCCGGGGGCTGACTCAACGGGCGTCGCCGCATCTGCCGGGGGGCATTCACACAGATGATCACACTGAAGAAATGGACGGGCCGTGCGGCGGTCCTCGCTACGACGTCCGTGATCGGAGTGCTGGCCCTGTCCGGCATCGCCGTCGCGGACAACATCCAGGACACCATCGCCGACACCGGCACCGAGGTGACTCTGGTCGCCGGGTCGGGCGTCAGCGGTACCGCTTCGATCCGGGTGGTCGCGAACAACGCTGCGGGTGACCCCGACCCGGGTTGCAACATCGATGCGGGAGAGAACCCGCTGACGCTCGACGTCATCACTCCGGCGGGTGTGACCGCCAACCCCGACCCGCTCAGCATCACGAGCTGCGGGACGGGCTTCCCCGTGACCTTCACGGCCAGCAGCACCGCGGTGAGCGGTCCCGTGACGGTGACGGTGCTCTCCGGCCCGGCGGGCGGGGGGACCTACGTCAACCAGGTGAGCATCCCGATCACGGTCACCCAGCCCGCGCCGACCAACGCCAAGCCCAGCGTGGAGGTGACCGGAGTCACGGATCCCACGTACGAGATCGGCTCGGAGCCGACCGTCGGCTGTGCCGTCACCGACGTGGAGGACACGAACCCCACTGCCACTCCTATGATCGATCGCAGCGCCCTCTCCCACGGCCTCGGCGTCGTGACCGTCACCTGCGACTACACTGACGAGGGCCATCTTGCGGCCGACACCGCGACGGCGACCTACACGATCGTGGACACCACCGACCCGACGATCACGCACACACTGAGCAGCGCGAGCGCCGAGAACGCCGCCGGTTGGTACAACAAGGACGTGACCGTCCAGTTCGCGTGCCACGACACCGACGGCTCCGGGATCCAGAGTTGCACCGACGACACCACCCTCGGCGAGGGCGCCAACCAGTCCGTGACGGGCACCGCGACCGACTGGGCCGGAAACACGGCGACCGACACGGTGTCGGGGATCAACATCGACGAGACGGCCCCGACCGTTTCGCTCGTCGGCGGACCCTCCGACGGGGGCACCTACTACTTCGGGGACACGCCCGCACCGCCGACCTGCGAGGCGAGCGACGTTCCGGACACCTCGGGGTTGGCCGGAGCCTGCCACGTGGCGGAAGTCGTCACCGGCAACCTCCACGGCGGTGGCGAGGTGCACACCTTCACGGCCTCGGCCACCGACAATGCCGGCAACGAGGCCACCACCGACTCGGTGAGCTACACGCTGCTGCCCTGGACTACCAAGGGCTTCTACCAGCCCGTGGACATGAGCGGCGTCTGGAACACCGTCAAGGGCGGAAGCACGGTGCCGCTGAAGTTCGAGATCTTCGCGGGCTCCACGGAGAAGACCGATACCTCGGCGGTGAAGTCCTTCACCCAGAGGACCGTCACCTGCCCGAACTCCAGTGCGACCGTGGACGAGATCGAGCTCACCACCACGGGTGGCACGAGCCTGCGGTACGACGCCACCGGTGGCCAGTTCGTGCAGAACTGGGCGACGCCCAAGAGGCCGGGCACCTGCTACGTCACCACGATGACCGCGCAGGACGGTTCGACGATCAGCGCGAACTTCCTGCTGAAGTAGCAGCGGCTTCCACCACGATGATCGGCGAAGGAAGGCCCCGGGCTCAGCGGTCCGGGGCCTTCCTCGATCCCGGCGGTGGGACCGGGTCGGGGTCCCAGAACGTCTGCCCGGCCTGGTGCGTCGTCTCGCACGGAGCCCAGCTCGGGGAGGAGGACTGGGTCCACACCAGCGCTCCCGTCCCCGTCGCGGACGGGATGGTGGCTCGGCTGTGCCTCTCCGTCGACCCGGCGACCGGGTCGTGCGACGGTCCTTACGTGCTCGTCGGGACGACGGAATACCTCGTGTCCGAGGCGGTGGAGCTCGGTCTCTCACTGATCGTCCTGGCGCGTGCAGGCGAAGATCCCTCGTGGGCACCCTCGACTCAGGTGACGTCTTCCGGAACAGTCGGGGGCGACCGGCGGCACTGAGTCCTGGTGTCGCCCAGCCACGAACTCCTCGAGCGCTGTCCCGCTCGAGACCTGGGAGCACGCGGGTGGAAGTGACCGAGTCGGAGTACGTCGTGGCCGGCACCTGGGTGGTCTCGATGGACGCGGAGATCGGTGAGCTGCCCGTCGGTGACATCCACGTGCGCGACGGCGAGATCGTCGCGGTCGGGCCATCGCTCGACGTGGCGGCGCCACGCCTCGATGGCGCGGGGATGATCGCCATGCCCGGCCTGGTCGACACGCACACCCACCTCTGGACGACGCTCTTCCGAGCGATGTCGAGCTCGTCCCCGGAGACGGCGTACTTCCCGTTGAACGTCGCGCACGGTCGCCGTTGCGAGCCCGACGACCTCTTCCACGGCGTACGCCCTCGGCCTCGTCGATGCGGTGCACCACGGCATCACCACGGTCCACGACTGGGCGCACAACCTGCGCTCACCGGCTCACACCGACGCCAACCTCCGAGCGCACGAGGCCGTCGGACTCCGCGGCCGGTTCTCCTACGGCGTCGCGCAGGGGCATCCCGTCGACACCCTCGGCGACCTCGACGACGTCGTACGAGTGCGTGCTGACTGGTTCGCGTCGTCGCGGCTGCCCCTCATGCACCTGGGCCTCGCCGGGCGGCAGCCCGGGCTTGTGCCCCGCGAGGTCTACCGCCCCGAGTACGACGCGGCCCTCGCCGCCGGCCTCCCCGTCAGCTACCACGCCAACGCGACACGCGCGCATGGCGCGCTGGAGATGGTGCGACAGCTGGGCGAGGAGGGGATGCTGACGCCGGCCACGCAGCTCGTGCATGCCCTGTACACCAGCGAGACCGAACGGGCGATGATCCGGGAGTCGGGTGCCTCGGTCAGCCTCAGCCCGTGGTCGGAGCTGCTGATCGGGTACGGCGTCCCGCCGGTGCGGCAGCTCGACCGCGACGGGATCCTGCTCGGTCTCTCTGCGGACACGCTGTCGTTGACCGGCTCCGGTGACCCGTGGTCCACGATTCGCCTCGCCACCGGTCTCTACCGTGCGCAGGCCGAACAGGAGCTGGTCGCCCCGACGCGCCGGATGCTCGAGCTGGCGACCATCGACGCGGCACGGTGCCTCGGCCTGGATCACCTCGTCGGCTCGCTGACCCCGGGCAAGCGAGCCGACCTGATCCTGGTGCGCACCCATGACCTCGCGACCGCTCCGGTCACCGACGTCACCAACACTCTCGCCCTCGCAGTCGGCCCGGAGAACGTGGACACCGTGATCGTCGATGGCCGCATCCGGAAGCAGGGTGGGCACCTGACCGACCTCGACATCGACGAGGTCGTGCGGCAGGCGGAGCAGGCCCTCACCGCACTGCTCTCGCGCTGACCCGACGCTCTCAGGGCCAACCCCGGACGGGCAGGTGCCGACTCGCGGCGCGAGGACCGGGGGCAATGTCAGGACGGGCCCATCACGGTCATCGGGTCGAGACCGAGGGAGCGGAGGACCGTGCGAGCCGCGTTGCGGCCGGGGCGGCCGGAGACCGAGCCGCCGGGGTGCGTGGTGGCGCCGGTGACGAAGAGGCGGGGGATGTCGGTGTCGTAGCGCGACCACCCGGGGACCACCCGGCCGTCGAGCAGGAACTCGCCCCCGTGACATGAGCCACCGAGGTTGTGCGGGTTGTGACCGGCGACGTCGACCGGAGACTCCGTGCGCATCGCCAGGATGTCGGCCGCGTCGAGCCCCGAGCACCGGTCGGCGACCAGCGACACGAGCCGCTCGCCGTACCCGTCCTTGACGTCGGCCCAGGAACGACCACCGGCGAGCTGGTACGGCGCCAACGTGAGGATCTTGAACGTCGCCCCGTCGGGCGCCCGCTCGGGGTCGGCAACGGTCTGGTTGACGACGAGGACCCAGGGGTCGTCGGCCTTGAGATCGCCGGCGTTGTGGCGGTCGACGTGCCGCGCCATCCCCTCCGACGTGCCGTAGCCGGCGGCGACCGACGCGATCCCGTCTGCACCGAAGGCGAGATCCGATCGCAGGGCGGCATGGACGGCGAGCACCGAGAGGCCCGGCCGCCACGCGTCGCGCGCCGCGACGAGGTCGGTCGACGGCTCGCCACCGGTGACCAGGCCGGCGAGCTGGGAGAGATGTCCGCCCGCGACCAAAGCCCGCCCGACCTCGACCGTCCTCCCGTCCGACGTCGACACGGACCTCACACCGGATGCGCCGGTATGGACTCCGGCCACCGACGCGTGGCAGACCACCCGGCCACCGTGGGTCTCGACCACCCGGACCAAGGCGTCGGGAAGCGCTTGGCTCCCGCCCACGGGGGTGGTCCAGCCGAAGGCGACGCGTCCCGCCGAGAGCGACGACGGCAGGAAGCCGGTGCCCCGTCGGCGTGGGTCCTGGATCGTGGCCATCGCCAACCAGAGCACGAACGATCGCACGACCGGGTGCTCGAAGGTCTCGTGCACGACGTCCCAGGCGCTGCGTTCGCGCAACCGGAGGTACTGCTCGGTGATCTCGTCGCGGGGCTGGGGGAGGTTCGAGCTCCAGCGACCGTGCGCCGCTGCGAGCCCGCCGCGCCAGGTCTCGATCATGGTGCGGAACGCCGTGGCGTCGCGCCCGGACCATCGGGCCAGCTCGTCGCAGGTCGCGTCCAGGTCGGGGCGCATCACGAGCACGTCGCCGTCGGCCTGCGGGAGCACCACCGCGGGGTCGGTGGTCAGGTAGTGCAACCCGTGATCGGCCACCAGGCCGAGCTCGTCGTCGCGGATCAGCGGGTTGTTCTGGATCAGGACGTGGGCGCTGCTGCACGTGTCATGCGCGAACCCGGGCACGGTCAGCTCCTCGGTGCGGGTGTTCCCGCCGACCGTGGGACTCGCCTCGAGCACCAGCACCTCGAGTCCGGCCTTGGCCAGGTAGGCCGCGCAGACCAGGGAGTTGTGCCCCGCGCCCACCACGACGATCTCCGCGCGCTTCGGCAGCTCCGACCCGATCTGGTTCATGGCTCCTCCTCGACGGCAGGCTGGCAGAATGCCACAACCGTTTGCAACCCGGACAGCGAAAGAGCGGGCCACTCTGCGAACGCAGAACACGCTCAGGCAACGATTCGGCCCACGATGCTTGACACATGTGGTGGCAGTCACAAGACTAACCGCACCGCAATCGATTGCGGCTCTATCGAGGAGGAAGCATGTCCCACGTCTCGATCCGACACGGCTGGACGGCCGTGGCGCTCGTCGGAGTGATGTCGCTGGGGTTGGCCGCATGTGGCAACTCGAGCAGCGACGGCAGCAGCAGCGACGGCGGCGGTGACATCACCATCGGCGCATCCCTGCCGCTGACCGGTGACTTCTCGGAGCCGGGCTCCGCGGCCAAGCAGGGGTACGAGGTCTGGCAGTCCCTCGTCAACGCCCAGGGCGGCCTGCTCGGCAAGCAGGTCAAGCTGACCATCAAGGACGACGCCTCCAACCAGAACACCATCGTCACCGACTACAACGCCCTGATCAGCCAGGACAAGGTCGACCTCCTCCTCGGCACCTTCTCCTCGCTGCTCAACCTGCCGGCCTCGTCGGTCGCGGAGAAGAACCGGATGCTGTACGTCGAGCCCGCCGGTGGCTCGCCCGACATGTTCAACCGCGGCTACAAGTACATCTTCTTCGCCCAGCAGGCCACGGCCGACAAGCAGGGCCTGGTCTTCGCCGACTGGGTGAAGAACCTCCCGGCCGACCAGCGGCCCAAGACCGCGGCGTACCCGACCCTCGACGACCCGTTCGCGGCGCCGAACGTCGAGGGCATCCGTGCGGTGCTCGAGCAGGCGGGCATCAAGACCGTCTACAAGACGACCTACGCGATCGACACCAAGAACTTCGACAGCATCGTGGCCGCCATGAAGTCTGCCGATCCCGACCTGGTCGTGCACGGCGCGACGTTCGAGGACGGGGTCGGGCTGACCCGCGCCATGCTCAAGTCGGGCTGGACCCCGAAGATGTTCTACGAGACCAGCACGCCGTCGTTCGCCGACCAGTACGTCAAGGCCGTGGGTGCGAACAACACCGAAGGCGTGATGTACGCCGTGAGCTACTCGCCGGACGCCTCCACCCCTGGCAACAAGGAGTTCGTGGCGGAGTACACCAAGATGTTCGGCCAGGCGATTCCGCCCGAGGACGCGGCTGACGCCTACGCTGCTGCCGAGGTCATGCAGGCGGCGGTGGAGGCGGTGGGGAGCATCGACGACCAGCAGAAGCTGGCGGACTGGCTCCGCGCGAACTCGGTCGACACGATCCTCGGGAAGCTGTCGTGGGACGACACCGGTGCTCCGCAGAGTCAGTTCCTGATCGGTCAGTGGCAGAAGGGCACGGCGGAGGTCGTCCTGCCGCCGGAGGTCGCGACCGCCAAGCCCGAGGTCGGCTGGCATCCGGGATCGTGACTGAGTTCGTCCAGGCCCTCGTTCTCAGCCTTCTGGTCGGAGGCATCTACGCCCTGGTCGCCAGCGGCCTCACTCTGATCTTCGGGGTGATGCGGGTGATCAACATCGCGCACGGTGCCTTCCTGATCCTCGGCGCGTTCATCACCTACACCGTGTGGGACCAGCTCGGGCTGGATCCCCTGGTGGGAGTGGTGATCACCACGCCGATCGTCTTCGCGCTCGGCTGGCTGATCTACCGACTGCTGGTCCGGCCGATCCGGCACGCGCCGATGTCGTCGACCGTGCTGCTGACGTTCGGGCTGGCGCTGGTGACCGAGGGTGTGATGGGACTGGTCTGGGGCAACGAGTCCACCTCGATCAGACCGTCGTACGTCGACCAGTCGTTCCACCTCGGCCAGGTGTTCCTCCCCAAGGCCCAGGTGTACGGCGGGCTGCTCGCGGTCGTCGTCCTGGGCTGCCTCTGGCTCATCCTCACCAAGACCTGGCTGGGCCGTGCGATCCGGGCCGCGGCCGCCAACCCGGCATCGGCCGAGCTCGTCGGGATCAAGGTGACCTCGGTGGCGGCGCTGGTGTTCGGGCTCGGGCTGGCCGCGGCAGGAGCCGGGGGTGGGATCACCGGAGTGCTCTATCCCTTCGTGCCCGGCTCGCACTACCTCTGGATCGCGCGCCTGCTCGCCATCGTCGTGCTCGGCGGTCTGGGCAGTCTGGAGGGTGCCGTGCTGTCGGCGCTGGTGTTCGGAGTCGCCGAGACCATGACCGCGGTCTACATCTCACCGGCGTGGGCGACGGCCGTCCCCTACGCGATCGTGTTCGTGGTGCTGCTGTTCCGCCCGCAGGGTCTGCTGGGCACCCGGCTTCGTGACGACGCGGTGACAGCATGAGCGCAGCCGAGTCAGCACCCGAGGCACGTCGGGCCCTCGATCCGATCTGGCTCGGCCGGGGAATCGCCCTGGTCGCGGGCGTGCTGCTCGTGCTCTACCCCATGCTGAGCGACAACCTCTACTACCAGAACATGATCATCCTCTCGCTGGTCTTCGCGATCGCGGCCAGCGGCCTGAGCATCATCACCGGACTGGCCGGATACGTGTCTCTCAGCCAAGGAGCATTCGTCGGCCTGGGTGGCTACACGGTCGGCGTGCTCGCGACGCATCATCCCGACACGAACGTGTGGCTGTGGATGCCGGTGGCCGGTGTGACAGCCGGGCTGGTCGCGCTGATCCTCGGGTTCGTCGCGATGCGAGCGAGCGGTCCTTCGTTCGTGATCATCACCGTCGCATTCCTGTTCCTGGTGCAGGTGATCGCGATCAACTGGCGCTCGGTCAGTGGCGGCACCGAGGGCCTCAGCCTGCCGATCCCGACCTGGGATGCCGACATCGCGAACTGGCCCTTCTACTACAGCCTGGTCGGGATCCTCGCTCTCCAGCTGCTGCTCACCTGGTGGATCCGGCGTACCAAGCTCGGCACCGGCCTGGTCGCGATACGCGACGACGAGACCAAGGCGGCGACGCTCGGCATCAACCTGCCGGTCGAGAAGATGATCGCCTTCATCGCCAGCTCGGTCCTGGTGGGCGTCGGAGGCGGGGTCTACGGCTACTACCTGACCTTCATCGACCCGCGCGGCATGTTCAACATCCTGCTCAGTGTCGAGGCGATGCTCGCCCTGCTCGTCGGCGGCAAGGCCACGCTGTGGGGTCCGGTGCTCGGAGCGTTCATCGTCGAACCCCTCAACGAGTACGCCAACAACAACCTCGGCGGCGGCAACACCCGGCTGCTGCTGTTCGGTGGTCTGCTCGTCCTGATCGTGCTGTTCCTGCCGCAAGGTGTGCTGCCGGCCATCGAGTCGCTGTTGAACTGGGTCCGTACGCGCGGCAGAGCCGGGCTCGTCGGTGCCCGCATCGGCACCGGCGGGAGTCTCGCCTCGCTCACCGGTCGGCTCTCGCTGGTCGACCGCGCGGCTGCGGTCGATCCTCCACCGCCGCTGCTCGAGGTCAAGGATCTCCGGAAGGCCTTCGGCGGGCTCAAGGCGGTCGACGGTGCCTCGCTCGTCGTACCGGAGGGCTCGATCACCGGCCTGATCGGGCCTAACGGATCCGGCAAGACGACCCTGTTCAACCTGATCGACGACACGATCCACGCCGACGGTGGCGAGATCTGGCTGGCCGGCGAGCGCATCGATCGCCTGTCTCCTTGGACGCGCGCCCACCGCGGGCTCGGCCGCACCTTCCAGATCACCCGCCTGTTCCGGGAGATGACGGTGCTGGAGAACGTCGTCGCCGCGCAGCGGTCCTTCTCCTGGGGGCAGCTCGGTCGGATCGCGGTCAGCGGGTCCGAGGCACGGGCCGCAGAAGAGCTCCTGGAGTACGTCGGGATGCGGTCGTTCCGCGACCAGAAGGCACGTGCGCTGTCCTTCGGCCAGCAGAAGCTGGTCGAGCTGGCGCAGGTGCTGATGCTCGACCCGAAGCTGATCCTGCTCGACGAGCCGGCGGGAGGCATCAACCCCGTGCTGATCGACCGGATGTCGGGGATGATCCGCGAGCTGAACTCCTACGGGAAGACCTTCCTGATCGTCGAGCACAACATGCCCTTCGTGCTGGGCCTCTGCGATCCTGTGCACGTCCTGGCCCGCGGTCACACCATGGCCAGCGGCACGCCCGATCAGATCCAGAAGGATCCGGCCGTGGTCGACGCCTACCTCGGCGACGACTTCGTGCTGGAGGACGAGCACGAGAGGACTGTCAGATGACCGACCACCTGCTCCAGCTCACCGGGGTCGTGGCAGGCTACGGCGGCGGCGACGTCCTGCAGGGCGTGGACATCGGCGTACCGAAGGGGTCGGTCGCCTGCATCGTCGGTCCGAACGGTGCCGGCAAGTCGACCGTCCTGAAGACGATCAGTGGCCTGCTCACCCCGCGCCTCGGCGAGATCCACCTGGACGGCGAGCGCATCGACCGGCGATCGGCCGCCCACATCCTGGGTCGCGGCATCTCCCAGGTGCCGCAGGCGGACGCGCTGTTCCCGCACATGACCGTGCGGGAGAACGTCCTGCTCGGGGCCTACATCATCCGGCGCGAGAAGGCGTTGGTGAAGGATCGCTACGACCGGATCGCCGGGCTGTTCCCGATCATCGCCGAGCGCAGCCACCAGCATGCCGGCAACCTCTCGGGTGGCCAGCGGCGCATGGTGGAGTTCGCCCGGTCGCTGATGCTCGACCCGGTGCTGCTGCTCCTCGACGAGCCGTCGCTGGGGCTGGACCCGAAGGCCCTGCGAACGCTCTACGACTCGGTGATGGTGCTCAAGGAGAGCGGCAAGACGATCCTCGTCGTCGAGCAGAACGTGCGCTTCGGGATGCGGCTGGCCACCCACGGCATCGTGATGGAGAGCGGGAAGGTCGTCACCCAGCGCGATGCGGCGTCGATCATCGACGACCCCGACCTGGCCGCGATGTACTTCGGCGGCCAGGCGCCGGTGCGGTCGGCCTGAATCACACTGAGAGCTACCGGGACCCCAGGACGGCCAGGTCGCGCTCGGCGTACCGCCGGTGGTGCCACTCCTCGTTGACCACGATCGACAGCGCCTCGGCGACCGGGTACCGGTCGGCCGGCGGCCAGCCCTCGCCCTCGACCGGCTCGGTGTGCTCCGCCAGCTCTGCGTCGGTGACCTCCGCAAGCACGCGTCGTACCGTCGCCTGCCGGTCGGCACGGAGCTCGAGCACCTCGTCGAGCGTCGGCCGCACGTCCTTCTCGTGGGACCAGGGGAAGCTCCGGAGACTGGTGAACGGAAGGTCGAGCGGTGACCACGGATCCGGGTCGCCGAGGTAGACCCGGTTGACCCAGGCATCGGTCGCGTAGCAGAGGTGTCGCAGGGTCTCGATGAACGACCACTCGTCGTCGACGCGCTCGTGCAGGAGCGCCGGGTCGAGACTGCGAGCGTGGTCGACCGTCTCGCCCCACCGGCGTTCGAGGACCTCCCAGGCCTCGCGGAACCCGTCGGCATCCTTCGGCTTCATCTTCGCGTAGTCCGGGTCGCGGCGTTCGAGCTCGGCCTCGATCAGCGGGGCGACGTCGACGCCGTTGATCACGACGTTCTGCAGCTCGCCGTCGATCTCCACGTCGGCCATCTCGACCCCACGCATCCGGACCCCGGTGAGGTCGGCCTCACGGATCCACGACCCTGACAGGTCGACCCAGGTGAACCGCGCATCGCGCAGTCGCGTGCGTTCGTACGTCGTTCCGGTGAGGTCCTGCAGGTCGTCGCCCATGACGGCCACGCTAGGCCCGCTTGCGGACGAGGGCCGTCCGGATACCCGGTCGGTCGTGTCTTCGGCGGTGCGGACCGACGCCCGGCGTCCGTAACCTCCTGCCATGGAGCTGGAGCTGCGGGAGGTCGACGACCTCGTCCTCGAGCAGCTGCGGACGGCGGTTCTGCTGCCGCCGGAGCAGGCGGAGTACGTCGGTGGGTCCGTCGACGACGCGCTTCACGAGGCCGCGACGTACCCCGAGGCGAAGCCGTGGCCGCGTGGAGTCTTCGTGGACGGCTTCCCGGTGGGCTTCGTGATGCTGAGCTGGGACGTGCGGCCCGACCCGCCCGACCCGGCCCTGGTCGGCCCGTGGTTCCTGTGGAAGCTGATGATCTCGCGCGACCACCAGGGGCGTGGATACGGGCGGGCCGTGGTCGCTGCGGTTGCCGAAATCGTGCACGCGCAAGGTGGCACCGAGCTGCTGACCAGCTACGGCGAGGGGCCGGGTGACCCGTCCGGCTTCTACGTCTCTGTGGGATTCGTCCCCACCGGGGAACGGCACGAGGGCGAGGTCCTCGCCCGGCTCGATCTGGGAGGTTGACAGTGGCGACGGAGGAGGAGTTCCTGCACTGGTTCGAGACGACCTGGAAGGACGCCGAGGACGCGCTCCACGACGGTGACGCCGCGCCCCGCTTCGAGACCTGGTCGGACACCGAGCCCGTGACCCTGTTCGGGGCCTGGCTCACCGCGCGGACCCCGGGGGAGGCGCATGCGGTGTTCCGGCAGCTGGCGTCGACGTTCGCCCGTGCGCGGGAGTGCACGGTCGAGCTGATCGCCCACGGCGTCAGCGACAACCTGGCCTACACGGTGCACCGCGAGCTGACGTCGACCACGCTGCGCGGCGAGCCGCGCGACTACGTGCTCCGGGTGACGCAGGTCTACCGGCACGAGGACGGCACCTGGAAGGTCGTCCACCGTCATGCGGACAACGAGGCTGAGGTCAGCGGACCGTAAGGGGGGTCGTAGATTCGGGGCATGGGACTCGTCCACGCGACCGCGACTCTCGCCCCGACCAAGCAGGAGCTTCTCGAGGCCTGGCTGCCCTCCCGGCCGTGGGCCTCGGGCGCCGGTGCGGTCGAGAAGGTCGGCGAGTACCGCTTCGACGATCCGCTGGGTGAGGTGGGGATCGAGACGATCCTGTGGCGCACGGCCGACGAGCGCGTGCTGCAGGTGCCGTTCACCTACCGGTCCGCACCGCTCGACGGCGCCGAGGAGTTCCTGGTCGGCACGACGGAGCACAGTGTGCTCGGGCCGCGCTGGGTGTACGACGGCTGCGCCGACCCGGTGTGGGCCGCGAGCGTGGCAGGCGCGATCCTCACCGGGGGCACCGAGGCGCAGATGGTGATCGAGCGCGGCGGCGAGACCGTCGCCGTACCTCCCCGGGTCCCGGTGCGAGGATCCGGGGCTCCCGGCGCGACCGTGCCCGAGATCCTCGGGGTCGACTCGGTCCGCGACGACGGTCCGGTCACCGTCGTGGTGGCGGGCGGGCTGACCCTGTCGCTCGCGCGGGTGGTCGGCACGCCGCTGTCGGGCTCGGCGACGCTCACCGGCTCCGTCGGCGAGCACGATCTGGGGGTGCTGGTGGTGCTGGGCTGAGGCCCGTCCACCGACGCACTCCTCAGCCGGCGCCGAGCGCCGCCGACACGAGCTCGCGGGCGGCCTCCTGCACCTCCGCGAGGTGGTCGGGGCCGCGGAAGGACTCGGCGTAGATCTTGTAGACGTCCTCGGTGCCGCTGGGACGGGCGGCGAACCACGCGCTCTCGGTGGTCACCTTGAGCCCGCCGATCGCGGCGCCGTTGCCCGGCGCCTCGGTGAGCTTGGCGGTGATCGTCTCCCCGGCCAGCTCGGTGGCGGTCACGTCGTCGGCGGAGAGGGCGGCCAGCTTGGCCTTCTGGTCGCGGTCGGCGGGAGCATCCACGCGGGCGTACGCCGGGTCCCCGTGCTCGGCGACCAGCTCGGCGTACAGCTCGCTCGGGCTCTTCTGCGTGGTCGCGAGGATCTCCGAGGCGAGCAGGTCGAGGATCAAGCCGTCCTTGTCGGTGGTCCACACCGACCCGTCGCGGCGCAGGAACGACGCCCCTGCCGACTCCTCGCCGCCGAAGCCGAACGAGCCGTCGATCAGCCCGGACACGAACCACTTGAAGCCGACCGGCGCCTCGACCATCTCCTTGCCGAGGTCTCCGGCGACCCGGTCGATCATCGACGACGACACCAGCGTCTTGCCGATCCTCGCGCCGGTCGGCCAGTCGGGACGGCTCCCGCCGAACAGGTAGCCGATCGCGACGGCCAGGTAGTGGTTGGGGTTCATCAGCCCGGCGTCGGGCGTGACGATGCCGTGCCGATCGGCGTCGGCGTCGTTTCCGGTGGCGATCTGGTAGTCGTCCTTGCGTTCGATCAGCGACGCCATCGCGTTCGGCGAGGAGCAGTCCATCCGGATCTTGCCGTCCCAGTCGAGGGTCATGAAGCGCCACGTCGGGTCCACGAGCGGGTTGACGACGGTGAGGTCGAGGTCGTGGCGGGAGGCGATCTCCCCCCAGTAGTCGACACTCGCGCCGCCGAGCGGATCGGCGCCGATCCGGATCCCGGCGCGCCTGATCGCCTCGATGTCGACGACGTTGGGCAGGTCGTCGACGTAGGTCCCCAGGAAGTCGTACGCCGTGCACGCGGCGCGAGCGCGCGAGAACGCGGTCCGCTGGACTCCCTCGAGGTTGGCCCGGATCAGCTCGTTGGCACGGGCTGCGATCACCTTCGTAGCGTCGGTGTCGGCGGGGCCGCCGTGCGGCGGGTTGTACTTGAAGCCTCCGTCGTACGGCGGGTTGTGGCTCGGGGTGACCACGATCCCGTCGGCCAGACCGCTGCCCGACGTACGCGCGCCGTTGGCGTGGATGATCGCGTGGGAGACGGCCGGGGTGGGTGTGTAGGCGTCACGGGAGTCGACCAGCACCGTGACGTCGTTGGCGACCAGCACCTCGATCGCGGTGGCCCACGCCGGCTCGGAGAGTCCGTGGGTGTCGCGGCCGAGGAACAGCGGTCCGTCGTACCCCTGCTCCGCGCGGTAGTCGCAGATCGCCTGCGTGGTCGCCGCGATGTGCACCTCGTTGAACGCCGTGTTCAGGCTGCTGCCGCGGTGCCCGCTGGTGCCGAACACCACCTGCTGGTCGACGTCGTCGGGATCGGGCTCGAGCGTGTAGTACGCCGTCACCAGGTGCGCGACGTCGACCAGGTCCGAGGGCTGGGCGGGGGTTCCTGCGCGGGGGTCGGCCATACGGTCCATCCTGCCGCGTGGTCAGTCCGAGCGCACGGACAGCAGGTCGCCGGGTTGACAGCCGAGGACTCGGCAGATCGAGGTCAGCGTCGAGAAGCGGACGGCCCGGGCACGGCCGTTCTTGAGCACCGAGAGGTTCACCACCGTGACGCCGGCGCGTTCGGCGAGCTCGGTCAGGGTCATCCCGCGGTCGGCGAGCAACTCGTCGAGGTGGACCTCGACGGCATGGACGGCTTCGTCCTCGAGTGGAGGCTCAGTGGGGTTGCGTCGCTTCATACGGTGGCGTCGATGTCCCGCTGCATTCGCACCGACTGCGCCAGCACCCGGCCGATCGTCAAGAGGCCGAAGCCGCCGAATGCGATCGGCCAGGAGAAGTCCAAGAAGTAGTACCAGAGGCCCGATCGGATGGTGGCGGTCATGGAGAGCATCAAGTGGATCTGCATCCATATCCGGATCAGGCTCATGACGACGTAGCCGATCAGGACGTAGAGCCCCAGTCGCCCGGTTCCGAGCGCCACGTGCGGCGAGAAGAGGCCGTGTTGACGGGCCGCTCGAGACACGAGGAAGGCGCACACCAAGAATCCGCCGGTGTAGGCGAAGGTCGTCATGCGCAACAGGGACGACCACAGGTGCTGAGTCCTCGACGGCGAGCTGTCGCAGAGCTCGTCGCCCTCGCCGGGGAGAGTCAGCCTGGCGACAGCCGCGATCGCCGTCGCCAGGATGACCAGGAGCAGGAAGCCCGCTGCGATCCGGAGGATGAACTCGATCGGGGCCAGCGCGTTGTCGGTCAGAGAACCCTTCATAACGATAAACGATAACAACGAATATCGATATGTGCATTCCCGCGACGACCCTCAGGGCCCGAGCGCGCTGGGCGGCCTGCTCTGGTAGCGATGGCCCGTCGGTGTGGTCACCTCGATCACATGGTGCCCGGGCCGTGGATCGGTCACCCGTGACCGCCAACCGGGGATCTCCTTGGCGAGGTTGTGGCCCTCGCACAGGCCCTGACCGTTGGCGACCGCCGTGGGCCGCCGTCGGCGTGGCGCACCACGTGGTCGTGATGTCCGATCGGGGACTCGCATCCGGGAAGGCGGCAGGTGCGGTCACGAGCGTCGATGTGTCGCTTCTCGGCGGCGCTGAACCGGCGACGGCCGGAGTCGGCGGAGGTGACCACTCCGGAGACGGGGTCGGTGAAGAGGCGCCGAAGCCACGTCGGCGCCTCGGGACGGCCGGCCAGCTCGCGTGCGGTGCGTGCCGGGACGGGAGTGCCGTCGCGCAGGGTCGCCGGCTCCTCGGAGAGGCCGAGCAGCGAGTCCGGTGTCATCACAAGGGAGATCTCGACGGTAACTTCCCCGGCGCTCGACCGGCCGGTCACCCGCTCGACCAGCAGGTCGGACATCAGCTGCGACACGGTGCGTGGATCGCCGCCGGCCCTGGCGGCCTCGGCCGCGGCCTTGAGGCTGGCGAAGACCGAGACTCCCTGGGCCACCGGCAGCAGACCGGTCACGTAGCTCATCGTGTCGGGCACGGGCCGGATCGTGACCCGGCGCTCGCGCTCCGCCCGGGCGGCACGGCGTACGACGGCCTCGACGTCGAGCTCGGCGGCGAGCTTGCGCGCAGCGTTCTCGACCCGCCGCGGAGTCAGCCCGAGAACGTGGGGCGCCGAGATCTCGCCGGTGCTCTCCACCAGGTGGGTCGCACACAGCCGCTCGTCGACCCCTGCGCGGTCTTCGCGCGTCAGGCACGCGGTCTCGCGCACCAGGATCGTGGCCACCCAGGGCGAGATGGAGCCCTCGCTGAGCAGCGCGTGGGTATGGGGCATTTCGTGGACCACTGCCTGGGCGAAGCCGAGACGCCGCGATCCCTGACTCGTCGGCTGGCGGCACGCCATGGCGACCTGGTCGCCGATGCCTCGGCCGAGGCAGTCGCGACGCACGCCGGCTGCCCGCTGTCGCTCCAGCTGAGAGCTCTTGAACTCGACGATCACCAGCGCCTGCGCGGCCTCGGCCGCTGCCTTGAGCCGCTCGAGCAGGTCGATCTGGTCGACGCGCACGGCGTCGGCGTCGAACGCCTGCTCACCCACGCTCCCGTCGATGCGTCCCAGCCCGGCGATGAGCCCCTCGAGCTCTGTCACCTCGGCAGGTTCGAGCACCCGGGTGACTCCCGGTGCGATCTCGTAACCCGCTGCGGCGACCATGGAACAAGTCGAGCAGCGACCACCGACAGCCACCCCGAGGCACGGATCCGCTTGTGGACAACAACGAGACCGGACTCTGCCCGCAGCCCCGTGAGCGACGACCGGCGTTCGGTAGGTTCTCCCGGTGCTGGTGACCGAGGTGGACGGCGAGGACGTCGTGGTCCGGTACGCCGACCCGGACCACGCCGCGAACCACGTCGGGGTCTGGACGCATATTCGCCTCGGCGACGTCGCGATGAGCAAGGTCGACGGCGGCTGGGAGGTCCGGCTGGCCGACCTGCCGGTCGACCGGCTCGAGTACCTGATCGACGTGGACGGTGAGCTGCGGCCCGACCCGTCCAACCCGCGCCGGACCGGCGGGCCGTTCGGCGCCCACTCGTGGATCCCGCTCCCCGCCTACCGCGAGCCGGCGTGGCTGGCCATCGAGCCGAGTTCGGGCGAACGGGCCGTCCTCACCCTCTCGCGCACCGGGGCCGGCCGGATCGACGCCGAGATCTGGTCTCCCGCGGAGTCCGGATCCGACGACGCGTTGCCCCTCCTGGTCAGCCACGACGGCCCGGAGATGGACGCCTACGGCGGGCTCACGGCGTACGTCGGGGCCATGATCGCCGCCCGACGGCTTCCCCCGATGCGGGTCGCCCTGCTGAGTCCTGGGCCTCGGCGCAACCAGCGGTACGCCGCCAACCCGAGGTACGCACGGGCGCTCGCCACCCGGCTCCTGCCCGCCCTGACCGACGCCGTCCCGACCTCGCACCGCCCGGTGCTGACCGGGCAGAGCCTCGGCGCGCTCGCGGCGCTGCACGCGGTGTGGACGACCCCGGGCCTGGCCGCCGGCGCGTTCTTGCAGAGCGGCTCGTTCTTCACCGCCGACCTCGACCCCCAGGAGTCCGGCTTCGAGCACTGGCGCGCGGTGACGGGCTTCGTCGCCAGCATCTCCGCCGCCGAGCAGGCCGCACCCGACGCACCGCCGATGACCCTCGTCTGCGGCACAGCCGAGGAGAACCTCGCCAACAACGAGGCGATGCGCGACCACCTCGCCGCGATCGGGGTCGAGGTCGGCTGGGGCGAGATCCGCGACGCGCACACCTGGACCTGCTGGCGCGACACCCTCGACCCGTACCTGACCGAGCTGCTGGTCCGGGTCTGGACGTGATCTCGCTCACGGTGCGCGACCTGACGTCCTATGACGGCGTCTGGCTGGTGCCCGGCTCGTCCTACCGCGACGCCCGGGCCGCTCGGTCCTACGCTCGCTCGTCCGGGGAAGCCGGCGGCCGCTAGCGTCGGTGCGAGCCGCCCGATCTGCCAGGGTGGAGCGATGGAGCGCCACCAGCTCGAGCTCGAGGCGCCCGGCTTCGGCCGAGTCGGGACCGTGATCCGCTACGGCCACTTCGGCAGGCCGGTGCTCGTCTTCCCGAGCGAGGCCGGGCGGGCGTGGGACTACGAGAGCAACGGCATGGTCGGCGCCGTGTCGTCCCTGATCGTCGAGGGCCGGGTGAAGCTCTACTGCGTCGACTCCTTCGACGACGCGTCGTGGTCCGACCGGTCGCTGCCGATCGAGGAGCGAGCCCGACGCCACCAGGCGTACCAGGGCTGGATTACCGATCAGGTCGCGGCGTACGTCGCCTCCGACAGCCCCGGCGCGGGCCCGGCGGTCGTCACCGGCTGCTCGATGGGCGCCTACCACGCGCTCCAGCTGTCCTTGCAGCGCGCGGACCTGTTCCCGGTCGCGATCTGTCAGTCCGGCAACTACGACCCGTCGACGTGGCACGGCTGGGGCGAGCGCGGGGATGCGGCGTACTTCACGAACCCGACCGACTACGTGCCCCACCTCCACGGCGACCACCTCGCGTGGATGCGGTCTCGGTTGCACGTCGTGCTGACCGTGGGGGAGGGAGCGTGGGAGACCCATCCCACCGGCTCGTTGCCCGCCGCGCGGCGCATGGCCCGTCTGCTCGGAGAGAAGGGGATCTCGCACGAGCTCGACGTCTGGGGTCACGACGTGTCCCACGACTGGCCGTGGTGGCGCAAGCAGATCGCCCACCACCTCCCCCGCTTCTGCTGACAAGCCCCTCCGACGGGCCGGCTCCTGACTAGGGTCGGGTCATGGCCACGCAGAAGGACCATCTGATCGGTCTCCTGCTCGGGGCGGAGGAGGACTGGCCGCAGGCGTTCGAGCAGATCCTGCGGTTCGTCGGCCCGCTGAACGTCGACAGCACCGAGCACCGGATCGCCAGCGAGCGGCTCACGATCGAGCCGTTCGACCTCACCGACCCGGTCCGCACCGGCCTGGTGATCGACCGGCTCGCGCACTGGTACTTCCACCCGCGCGAGTGGCTGAAGAAGGCCGCGCTGGTCAACGGCACCTACCTGCTCAACAGCCCGTTCACGTTCCAGTCCTACGAGAAGCACGCGGCGTACTGCGCCATGATCCGGTTGGGCCTCAAGGTGCCGCCGACCATCCTGGTGCCCTACAAGAACCCGGTCGACAACCACCGCTGGACCTACACCAGCGAGAAGTACAACAAGCCGTTCGACCTGGACCAGCTCGCCGCCGAGCTCGGCTATCCGCTGTACATGAAGCCGTTCGACGGCGGCGGGTGGCGCGGGGTCAGCCGGGTCAACGACCAGAACGACCTGCACTCGGCGTACGACTACTCCGGCGAGATGCTGATGCACCTCCAGGCCACAGTCGACCACGAGCACTTCGCCCGCGCGCTGTCGATCGGGCCCGAGACGATGGTCATGGACTTCCGACCCGAGGAGCCGATGCACCAGCGCTACCACGTCAGCCACGGCTTCCTCAGCGAGGGCGCCGGCAAGCAGGCCGTCGCGGTGAGCCGCATCGTGAACGCCTTCTTCCACTGGGAGTTCAACTCCGCGGAGATGCTGGTGGCGGGCGACGACGTGTACCCGATCGACTACGCCAACGCCTGTCCCGACGTGGCGGTCACCAGCCTCCACTACTACTTCCCGTGGGCCATCAGCGCGCTGGTGAAGTGGTCGGCGTACTGCCTGGTGACCGGTCGGCGGCCGAACGTCGACCTCGAGACCCACCGGTACTTCGAGATCGCCGACTCCGAGCGCAGCTACGACGAGAGGCTGGACGCCTACCTCGCCCTCGCCGACGAGCACTTCGAGACCGAGCGCTACCACGTCTGGTGCGCCGAGCACCTCGGCCACCTCGACGAGCTGGTCGCGCAATGGGTCTCCGGCGCCGACTTCGACCGGTTGCTGGTCGAGACGGTGCGGGCGACGTACCCGTCCCACGAGCACGAGCAGTTCCTCGCCCACTTCCGCGGCCTGATCGGGATGTGGGTACAGGACCAGCAGCGGGTCGGCGTCGGTGTGAAGGGGACTGTCGGAGCAGCGGGTGGTGCCGGTCACCCCGTCGACGATGCGGGGTCCGAGCCCTCGCTCCCGTAGCATGATCACCAGCCAGTGGGACTGCTGAGTGCAGACCCACTTCTTTCAGCTTTGGCCCGGTGTGGTGGCGCGGACGACTCGATCCGCGCGGAGACCAGCGATCGGGTGGAGCAAGACAGCGTCTTGCAGGCTCACCGGATCCGCACCCGCGGCCCCGCGCCGGACGCAGCCGATCGAACCGAAAGCAGTACGCCGCATGTCCGCGCCCGCGCACGCCCCTGACCACACCGATCCGTTCTCCGACCCGGAGAGACACCCGACCGAGATCGACCTCGCGCCGGCACCGCCGGAGCCGCTCGGCAACGTCTTCACCGGCCTGCCTCCCGAGCTGATCGAGGCGCTGCGCCAGCAGGGCATCGTCACCCCCACACCCGTGCAGGAAGCCGTGATCCCCGACGGTCTCGCGGGTCACGACGTCCTCGGCCGCGCCCAGACGGGCTCGGGCAAGACCCTCGCGTTCGCGATCCCCGTGCTGGCGAAGCTGGCCGGTGAGAGGAGCCGTCCCTGCCACCCGCGCGCTGTGATCGTCGTGCCGACCCGCGAGCTGGCCAACCAGGTCGCCTCCGCCATCCAGCCACTGGCCTCGGCCATGGCGCTGAAGCTGGTCACCGTCTACGGCGGCACGCCGTACGACAAGCAGACGCGCCAGCTGCGCCAGCGCGCCGACGTCGTCGTCGCGACGCCCGGGCGCCTGGAGGACCTCCTCGAGAACGGCTACTGCTTCTTCGACGACGTGCGGCTGACGATCCTGGACGAAGCCGACCACCTGTGCGACCTGGGCTTCTTCCCGGCCGTCGACAAGCTGGTCGGGATGACGCCCGAGGGCAGCCAGCGGATGCTGCTCAGCGCGACCCTCGACGGCGACGTCGACACGCTGGTCCGCCGCCACCTGCGCGACCCGCGGCTCCACCAGCTCGACCCCAACGCCGGCTCGGTCACCACGATGACCCACCACACGCTGACCGTGGGCGGCTTCCGCGACAAGGTCGACGCCGCGGTCCGTCTGGTCGAGGCCAACGGCCGCACGATCATCTTCACCCGCACCCGCGAGGGCGCCGTCGAGCTCGCGGAGGCCCTGACCGGCCAGGGCGTCGACGCCGTCGACCTGCACGGCAACCTGTCGCAGAAGGTGCGCGAGCGCAACCTCCACCGCTTCTCCACCGGGCGGGCACAGGCCGTCGTCGCCACCGACGTCGCGGCACGCGGCATCCACGTCGACCACGTCGACCTGGTCATCCACTTCGACGCCGCCAGCGATCCGAAGGCCTACCTGCACCGCAGTGGGCGTACGGCGCGCGCCGGCCGCGACGGCGCCGTCGTCACGATCACCACCCCGAAGTTCGTCCAGCAGGTCGTCCGGCTCCAGTCCGGCGCGGGGGTCGAGGTGCTCCACCACGACATCCGCACCGCCCCCGAGTCGATGACCGCGAAGGCCCTGGCGAAGTCCGGCTCGCCCGCGCCCGCCGCGTCGTCGTACGCCGGCAGCCGGCACGGCGGCGGCCCGCGCAAGCCCTACCGGGGCCAGAGCCGGCGCCCGGCCGGGAAGTCGTTCGGCGGCCGCCAGCACTCGGGGAAGCGGCCCACGCGGGCCCGCTGATGCCGGCCCGCTGATGCCGGATCAGCCCCGAGCCAGCTGGTAGGCGATGGTCAGCATGGTCAGCCCCACCAGGACGTCGAGGACCTGCCAGGCGCGGGGCCGGGACAGCAGCGGGGCGGACAGCCGCGCGCCGTAGCCCAACCCGCTGAACCACAGGATGCTGCCCAGCCCCGCGCCGACGGCGAACCACCACTTCCCGCTCGGGCCGTGGTGCGCGGCGATCGAGCCGAGCAGCAGCACGGTGTCCAGGTAGACGTGCGGGTTGAGCCAGGTCAGCGCGAACGCCTGCACCAGCGCGCTCCGCAGCCGAGGTTCGGCGTCGGAGGCCGCCGAGAGAGCCTCCGCGTGCCGGGCGCGCCACAGCGACCGCCCGCCGTACGCCGTGAGGAACGCAGCGCCGAGCCAGCGCACGACCGTGAGGGCGGTGGGCGCGTGCTGGACGATCGCGCCGATCCCGGCCACTCCGGCCGAGATCAGCACGAGGTCCGAGACCGCGCAGACCAGGACGACCGGGCCGACGTACTGGCGCAGCAGCCCCTGCCGCAGCACGAACGCGTTCTGCGCCCCGATCGCCACGATCAGCGAGAGCCCGGTCAGCAGGCCGGCGACCAGGGCGTCGAACATGCCCCGAGGCTAGGACCTCACGCGCGCGGCGCCGGGTTGCGTCCGGCCGGCGACGAGCACGACCACCGATCGACCCTGGGTCAGAACGCCGCCTCGTCGAGGTCCATCAGCGCGAGATCGGTGTGCTCGGCGATCCGGCGCTCCGCGGAGAGCCGCGGCAGGTTGGTCTGGGCGAAGAACTGCGCGGCGGCGACCTTCCCCTCGTAGAACGCTTGGTCCTTGCCCGACACGTCGCCGCTCAGCTTGTCGAGCGCGACCTGGGCGCCGCGCAGCAGCAGCCAGGCGCAGACGACGTCACCGAGCGCCATCAGCAGGCGGCTGGTGTTGAGCCCGACCTTGTAGATGTTGCGGACGTCTCCACCGTCGGACGATGCGTCGGCGCTCATCAGGTCCTCGATCATGTGCCCGACCATCGCCTGGGTGTCGTCGAGCGCCGTGGCCAGCAGGCCACGCTCGACCTTGAGTCGCCCGTTGCCCGCCTCGCTGTCGAGGAAGGACTGGATCTGCGTCGCGAGATGGCCGAGCGCGCGCCCTTGGTCCTTGACGATCTTGCGGAAGAACAGGTCCTGGCCCTGGATCGCGGTCGTGCCTTCGTAGAGGGTGTCGATCTTCGCGTCGCGGACGTACTGCTCGATCGGGTAGTCCTGCAGGAAGCCCGAGCCGCCGAAGGTCTGCAACGACTCGGTGCCCAGCAGCACCCACGAACGCTCCGAGCCGTATCCCTTCACGATCGGGAGCAGGAGGTCGTTGACCGCCATCGCCAGGTCGTCCTGCGTGCCGTCGTGCTCGGCGATCATCACCCGGTCCTGCCAGGACGCGGTGTAGAGGACGAGCGACCGCATCGCCTCGGCGAACGACTTCTGGGTCATCAGCGAACGGCGTACGTCGGGGTGGTGGGTGATCGTGACCCGCGGCGCGGTCTTGTCCGCAGCTTGGGTCAGGTCGGCGCCCTGCACCCGCTCCTTGGCGAAGTCCAGCGCGTTGAGGTAGCCGGTGGAGAGGGTGGCGATGGCCTTCGTGCCGACCATCATCCGGGCGTTCTCGATCACCTGGAACATCTGGGCGATGCCGTTGTGCACCTCGCCGAGCAGCCAGCCCCTGGCCGGCTCGCCGCCCCCGACGCCCGGGTCGCCGAAGGTGAGCTCGCAGGTGTTGGAGACCTTGATCCCCATCTTGTGCTCGACGCCGGTGACGTAGACGCCGTTGCGCTCTCCGGTCAGCTCGCCGGTCTCCACGTCGAAGTGGAACTTGGGGACGATGAAGAGGCTGAGCCCCTTGGTGCCGGGGCCGCCGGCGCCCTCGACGCCGTGGGGGCGCGCCAGCACCATGTGGATGACGTTGTCGCTGAGGTCGCTCTCGGCCGAGGTGATGAAGCGCTTGACGCCCTCGATGTTCCAGGTGCCGTCGTCGTTGGGGGTGGCCTTGGTACGTCCCGCGCCGACGTCGGACCCGGCGTCCGGCTCGGTGAGCACCATGGTGGTCACCCAGCCCCGGTCGACCACCAGGTGTGCGATCTTCTGGTCGCGCTCGTTGCCGTTGCGCTGCAGCACGCCGGCGAACATCGGACCCGCGCCGTACATCCAGACGGCCGGGTTGGCGCCGAGCACCAGCTCGCCGAGGGCCCAGTTGAACGACGACGGCGCGGGGGTGCCGCCGAGGTCGGCGCGGGTGCCGAGGCGCCAGTACTCGGCGTCGATCCACGCCCGGTAGCTCTTCTTGAACGCCTCGGGGACAGGAGCCGTGTGGGTCTCGGGGTCGAAGACCGGAGGAGTGCGGTCGGACTCCTCGAACGACGCCGCGAGCTCCTCGCGGGCGAGCCGGTCGACCTCGGCCAGGATCTCGCGCGCGGTCTCGCCGTCGATCTCGCCGAACGGGCCGGTGCCGAGGATCTCGTCGCGGCCCAGCACCTCGAAGAGGTTGAACTCGATGTCACGCAGGTTGCTCTTGTAGTGGCCCATGGTCCCTACCTGTTCGCGTCGGAGGCGGCTTCTCGTGCGGGGCGAGCTTCGTGGTGAGCGTCGTACGCCCTGTCCTCGGCATTGCTACTCATCAGTAACTTCATTCTGCCCTGCGGGTCACGCCCAGGCAACCGCGGGTCTGGCGACCGGAGGCTCGGTGTGAGCGGACGCACGTGCCGTGCCGGGGCCTCCTGCCGTTCTGGGAGACTGCTGGCATGCGAGTGTCAGCCAAGGCGGACTACGCGCTGCGCGCCCTGATCGAGATGGCCGCGCGCGCTGAAGGCGACGGCGCACGGCCGGTGAGCGCCGAGGAGCTCGGCCGGCTCCAGGACATCCCGCACAACTTCCTGCAGGCGATCCTCGCGGACCTCCGCCGGGCCGACATCGTCCACGCGCAGCGCGGCCAGTCCGGTGGCTGGCGGCTCGCCAAGGCCGCCGGGACCGTCTCGGTGGCCGACGTGATCCGGGCCGTCGACGGCCCGCTCGTCTCGGTCTACGGGCTTCGGCCCGAGGCGGTGTCCTACAACGAGCGCGCCGCCACGCTCCAGCGGGTCTGGATCGCCGCGCGGCACTCCCTGCGCGACGTCTTCGAGCAGGTCTCCGTGGCCGATCTCGCCGCCGACCGGCTTCCCCCCACGGTCGAGCGGCTGACCGCCGACGACGACGCCTGGCAGCCCCACTGACCTGCCGGGAGCGCCCGTTCCTCACCCGGCGTCGGTGACCCACTCCACGAAGGGCCGCAGCGTGCGCCAGTCGTCGCGCACGGCCTCGAGCAGCTCGGGGGTGTGGATGATCGGCTCGAACCCGTAGTCGTGGCCGATCGTCAGGGACTTGTGACGGAGCAGCTCGATCCGGGGGTGGCTCAGGTCGTAGCCGCGCGGCGCGGTCTTCAGGACATGGCCGCCGATGACCCAGCCGTTGGCCTCGAGCTTCTTGATGATCTGGGCGAGGTCGTTGCCCCGCCGGTCGTCGTCGATCGCGGCCCGGATGTGGGCGATGCGGGAGCCGCTCGCGTCGTAGAAGCCCGCGCCGGTGCGGACGCCGCGGGCCGAGATCTCGACGTACCAGCCGGTCGCAGGGCCGACCTCGACGAACGCGCCCTGCGCGGTCTTGTACGGCGTCTTGTCCTTGGCGAAGCGGACGTCGCGGAACGGCCGGAAGATCTTCGCCTCGCCGAACTCCTCGCCGAGGGCCGCACACAGCGCGACCATAGGTCTCTTCACGGAGTACTCGTAGGTGCCCTTGTGCTTGTCCCAGAACGTACGGGTGTTGTCCACCTCGAGGTCGTCGTAGAAGTCGAGGGCCTGGCTGGGGAATCCGGTGAACTCGGCAGGCATACGTCGAGCCTACGACGGACGCGCGGCTCCTGGACTGTGATCGGGGCGGCGCTGGGCACGACCGGACAGACCGCCCGTGGCGGTGAGTACGCGGACGGCGGTGTCGGAGCGGATGACGAGGCTCGAACTCGCGACATCGACCTTGGGAAGGTCGCGCTCTACCAACTGAGCTACATCCGCATGCCGGGTTGGCCGGCGTGGTGGATCGTACCCGAGGGTCGACGACCCGTCAGATCGGCTCCAGGGCCGGCCGCTTGGCGGTGACACCGTCACCCGAGGACCTGCCGGTGAGTCGGCGCTTGATCCAGGGGGCGGCGTGGCGGACGGCCCACTCGAGGTCGGCGCGCCTGCCCGCGCGGAACGGCGTCTCGCCGAGCGAGCCGGTCGGGTCGGACAGGTCGAGGGGATGGCCGACCCCCAGGGTGTCGAGCACCTCGATGGCGACCGCCCGGTGACCGAGTGGGCCGAGATGGAGCCGGTCCTCGGACCACATCAGCTCGGGGTGCTCGGGCCGCATCCGCCACGAGTCGAGGACGACGGCGTGGTGCCGCTCGGCGATCTCGCGCACTCGCTCGTTGTAGACCGCGAAGCGCCCGCGCAGCCGGGCGAACGGGCCTCCGCCGCCCGGGTCGAACGCCGTGAACACGCCGACCACCGCACCGGTCGCGGTCAGCGCGGCCACCGCCTCGTCGTACACCTCGCCGAGCGCGTCGACGTCGCAGCGTGGCCGGATCAGGTCGTTGCCGCCGGCGTACACCGTGATCAGGTCGGGCTCGAGCGCGATCGCCGGCTCCAGCTGCTCGGCGAGGATCGGGGCCATCGTGCGGCCGCGGACGGCGAGGTTGGCGTAGCCGAAGTCGTCGGTCGTCGTCGCGAGCACCTCCGCGACACGGTCGGCCCACCCGCGAACGCCGTTGGGGCGGGACGCGTCGGCGTCCCCCACACCCTCGGTGAACGAGTCCCCGATCGCGACGTACCGGTGGAAGACAGGAGCAGTCACGCCCGCATTCTGCCCAGCCGGGACGACCTGCGGGCGGCCGGGTCGGACCCGGTAGCGTGCGCACCGTGCTGCTGAGCGACCGCGACATCCTGGCCGAGATCGACTCGGGCCGGATCGTGATGGAGCCGTGGGAGCCGGAGATGGTGCAGCCGTCCTCGATCGACGTGCGGCTCGACCGGTTCTTCCGCGTCTTCGAGAACCACAAGTACCCGCACATCGACCCGGCGGCGGACCAGTCCGACCTGACGCGCATGGTCGAGCCGGAGGGCGACGAGCCGTTCATCCTGCATCCCGGCGAGTTCGTCCTGGGCTCGACGTACGAGGTCTGCACGCTGCCCGACGACGTCGCTGCCCGCGTCGAGGGCAAGTCGTCGCTCGGCCGACTCGGTCTCCTGACCCACGCGACGGCCGGCTTCGTCGACCCGGGCTTCTCCGGACACGTCACCCTCGAGCTCGCCAACGTCGCGACCCTGCCGATCAAGCTGTACCCGGGCATGAAGATCGGGCAGTTCTGCTTCTTCCGGCTCTCCTCGCCCTCGGAGCACCCCTACGGCTCGGAGAAGTACGGCTCGCGCTACCAGGGCCAGCGCGGCCCGACGCCGTCGCGCTCGTTCCAGAACTTCCACCGGACCGAGATCTGATGCCCGACCTCGCGGGGCTCACGGTGGCCGTCCTCGGCGGGACCGGACCGCAGGGTCGCGGGCTCGTACGCCGCTGGGCCGCTGCCGGCATCAGCGTCGTCGTCGGCAGCCGGGCCGCTGAGCGCGCCGTCGAGACGGCCGCGGAGCTGGCCGCCGCGACGGGTGGCGAGGTGCGCGGGATGGCCAACGCCGAGGCTGCGGCAGCCGGCGACGTGGTTCTCCTCGCGGTGCCCTACGAGGGGCACGCAGACCTGGTACGGGCGATGGCCGCGGCGCTGGCCGGCAAGATCGTCGTCGACTGCGTGAACCCCCTCGGCTTCGACAAGCAGGGTCCGTTCGCGCTGGCGGTGGCGGGCGGCTCTGCCGCCCAGGAGGCGGCGGCGCTGCTGCCCGACTCGACGGTGGTCGCGGCGTTCCACCACGTCAGCGCCGCGCTGCTCGACGACTCGTCGGTCGGAGCAGTCGACTGCGACGTGCTGGTGCTGGGCGACGACCGCGAGGCGACTGACCTCGTGCGCTCCATGGCCGACGTGGTCCCCGGCATGCGGGGCGTCTACGGCGGCCGGCTGCGCAACGCGCACCAGGTCGAGGCGTTCACCGCCAACCTGATCGCGATCAACCGGCGCTACCAGGCGCACGCCGGCCTGCGGGTGACTGACATCTGAGCAGCTCTCGGTCGGTCGGGCTGGTCGAGATCACGAAGAAGCCGACTCCCTCGTGGTCTCGACAAGCTCGACCGACGAGGAAGTCGGCTCTGTTGGAAGGCCAGGCCTCACAGCCAGCTCAGCTTCCGCAGCCGGCGGTGGCGACGGCGTACGGAGGTGGGCCGGGGCTGGTGGGTCGGGTGGATCCGGTCCTCGATCAGGTAGCGGGCCTGGGCCTCGATCACGGTCTCGTTCATGGTGGTACTCCTCGTGGGTCGTGCGCGGATGGTGCGGTGGTGGTCAGACCTGACGCAGCGTGATGTCGCCGCTGACGGTCCGGGCCTGGAGCTCGATGTGGTCCTGACCCTCCTGCGGAGCTCCGACACTCTCGAGGTCGGAGCGGATGGAGCCGGTGACGGTGTTGATGTCGGTCCAGACCGGCGTGCCGGACGGGATCCCGATGCGGACGTCGCTGCTGGCGCCCTTGAGGCTGAGCCGGCCGCGGCGCGCGGTGCCGATGCTGAGGTCGCCGCTTCCGGTCGACAGTGCGACGTCGTCGTTCGCGGTGACGACCTTGAGGTCGCCCGACCCGGTCTTGACCACGGCGCGGGCGTTGCTGGCGCCCACCTCGACGTCACCGGAGCCGGTCGAGACGTTGAGGTTGCCGCCGACGGTGCCGATCGAGATGTCGCCCGAGCCGCTCTTGACCTGGAGCTCGGCGTGGGCCTCGGCGACCTCGACGTCGCCGGAGCCGGTGCTGATGCGGGCGCCGCCGGTGAAGCTGTCGCAGGTGATGTCGCCGGAGCCGGTCTTCAGGTTCACCTCGTCGAGCTGGCCCTCGATCACGATGTCCGCGCTGCCGGTCCGGGCCGCGACATCGCTTCCGGTGGGCAGGTCGACATGGACGTCGAGGCTGCGGTCACGGCCGCTGAACCAGCCGCCGGCGTCCTTGGGGGCGACGACGCTCAGCCGGTTGTCCTCGAAGGTCACTGCGACCTCGTCGGCGTTCTGGCCCTGGATCTCGACGGTGGTCACACCGGTCTCGGAGGCCGTGACCGTGACCTTGCCCTTGCCGATCTCGACGTACAGCTCGATCGGCTGGTCGGTGTCGAACTGGCGGTTCATCTCGTGCCTTCCTGGTGCAGGGTGTGGGGTGCCGGGGGAGCGGCCTGTGCCGTCCCCTCTGGGTCGTGGGTGGAGGTGTGGTGGTCGCGAGCGGCCGAACCCGGTCAGAGCCAGCCGCTCATGCGCTTCCCGCCGCGTCCGCCCTTGCCGGAGAACGGCTCGTTGCCGAAGAACGGGATGCTGGAGAGGTCGACGTCGATGTTGATCGCCCCCTCGCGGGTGGCTGCCCGGACGATGCTGACCAGCCAGGTGTTCAGCGACTGGCCGGCCTCGGCCGCACGCTCCTCGGCCTTGGCCTTCACCGACTCCGGGATGCGCAGCGTGATGCGCGACAGGTTGCCGTCGTCGACGTCCTCGGGCGCCGGGGGCGGGGGCGGAGCGGGCGGGGTCGGCGCGGCGACGTGCACGAGGAAGTCGAGGTCGCGACCGTTGAGGCGTACGTCGACGCCGCCGTCGGGCATCTCGGCGGTGATCTCGGCGGCAGCCTGCGAGACCGCCTCCATGATCGCCAGCCGCGAGCTCGACTCGAGGGCGAAGCCGAGCCGCTCGGCGGCCTGGCGGGTCTCGTCGCCGGCGGAGTCCGCGGCGGAGACGAGCGAGGACCGGAGGCTCTCGACGTACGGGGTGATGTCCATGTGCACCATCGTGACATCACGATGACGCCAAGTCAAGGGAGTTCGTGACATCAAATGATGTCATCGCGACATCATGCTGCAATCAGAGGTCGAAGAGCGACTTCGTCTCGTCGAGGGGGCCCGAGGCGGGCGCCGCCGGGTCGGACTCGTTCGAGTCGTCCGCCGTCACCGGCGTGGTCTCGACCGGCTCGGCCGGCGTCTGGTCGGGCCCCTGCTCGCCGAGGTCGAACAGCGACACCTCAGCCGGCAGGGTGACGGCGGTCGCGGGCGTGGCCCGATCAGCGTGCGCCGATGTCGCGGCGACGGCCGACGGTCGGTCCGCCACGGGAGCGGCCTGCACTGGCTCGGCCGGCGACGCCTCGGGCTCGATGTCGAACAGCGAGCCACCGGCGGGCGGGGTGCTCGCCTCGACCTCCGGTGTGGCCTGCGAGGCCGCGGTCGAGCCCTCGGACTCCGGCGAGGTGCCGGCGATGTCGAAGAGCGATCCGCCGTCCGAGACCTGGGCGTCCTCCGGTCGGCCTTCGGTCGACGACGGAAGGTCGGCGGCGGACTCGGCCGCACCCAGGTCGAACAGCGATCCGCCGGAGGGCGCTGTGGTCTCGACGGGCTCGTCCGCGACGTCGAACAGCGACGAGCCGCCCGAGGCCTTCGCCGCCGGGCCGACGTCCTCGGTCTCGGTGACCGTCTGGGAGGTCTGGGGCGCGTCGCCCGGCTCGGGCTCGGCCTTCGTCTCCTCGGCGCGGGCGGTGGCGGCCGCGGCAGCGGTCGGCGTTCGGGTCGCGGGCTCGCCCTTCACCGACGCCAGCAGCATCTGGGCGACGTCGAGGACCTCGACCTCTTCGCGCGCGCCACCGGACGCCTGCTCGGCGGCGAGCCCGTCGGAGAGCATCACCCGGCAGAACGGACAGCCGACCGCGATCTGGTCGGCGCCGGTGGCGACGGCCTCACGGGTGCGATTGACGTTGATCCGCTCGCCGATGCTCTCCTCCATCCACATGCGCGCCCCACCCGCCCCGCAGCAGAAGGATCGTTCCTGCGACCGCTCCATCTCGACGTACGACGCACCCGGCAGCACCTGCAGCAGCTCCCGCGGGGGCGCGTACACCTGGTTGTGTCGGCCCAGGAAGCACGGGTCGTGGTAGGTGATCGACCGCTTCGTCGGACCAGCTCCGTCGGCACCGCCTGGGATCGGGGTCAGCCGGCCCTCGCGGACCAACCGGTTGAGCAGCTGCGTGTGGTGGACGACGTCGAGCTCCAGACCGAGGTCGCGGTACTCGTTCTTGAGGGTGTTCAGGCAGTGCGGGCACGTGGTGACGACCTGCTTGACCCGGTGCTCGGTGAGCGTGGCCACGTTCTGCGCCGCGAGCCCCTGGTATACGAACTCGTTGCCGGCGCGCCGGGCCGGGTCGCCGGTGCAGGTCTCACCGTTGCCGAGCACCCCGAACGAGACACCGGCCAGGTTCAGCAGCTCGGCCACGGCGCGGACGGTCTTCTTGGCGCGGTCCTCGTAGGCGCCGGCGCAGCCGATCCAGAACAGCCAGTCCACCGACTCGATCGACTCGATGTCCTCGCCCACGACCGGGACCTCGAAGTCGAGCCCCTTGGCCCAGTCCATCCGCGCCTGGGCCGACATGTTCCACGGGTTGCCCTTGCCCTCCAGGCCGCGGAACAGCTGGCTGAGCTCGCTGGGGAAGTTGTTCTCGACCAGCACCTGGTAGCGCCGCATGTCGACGATGTGGTCGACGTGCTCGATGTCGACCGGGCACTGGTTGACGCAGGCACCACAGTTCGTGCAGGCCCACAGCACGTCGGGGTCGATCACGCCGTACGCCGCCTCGTCGGCGATCAGCGGCCGCTCGAGCTCCTTGAGAGCGGCCTCGGGTCCGCTGCCGTTGGTCCCGAGCACGGCCGGCGCCGCGGCCAGGGCGTGGTCGCGGAGGTCCATGATCAGCAGCTTCGGCGAGAGCGGCTTCTCGGTGTTCCACGCCGGGCACTGCGACTGGCAGCGGCCACACTCGGTACACGTCTCGAAGTCGAGCAGTGCCTTCCAGGTGAAGTCGGTGATCGATCCGACCCCGAGCTTCGCGTCCTCGTCGAGATCCTCGATGTTCTCGAGCGTCACCGGGGTGCCTTCGGAGATCATCGGCTTCACTGCGCCCAGAGCGTTCGGCCGGCGGCCGAACAGCACGTTGATCGGTGCCACGAAGATGTGCAGGTGCTTGGAATGCAGCACGAAGATCAGGAACGCCAGCATGACGCCGATGTGGAGCAGCAGCCCGATCCCGATCAGGACCGTGCTGTCGGGCAGCACCCTGCCGGCCAGATAGGAGACGAACGCGGCCTTGCCGTAGCCGTGCTCGCCTCCACCCGAGGCCGCGACCGCCATGTCGCGGGCCTCGACGGCGCCCCGGAACCAGAACAGGGTCCACACGACGTTGAAGATCATGAAGAGCGTGAAGTACGCCGGACCGAGGTGGGACCCGAAGAATCGTGACTTGCGGCCCAGCTGCTTCGGCTGGTTGCGCAGCCGGATCGCCCAGAAGACGACGATGCCCACCGTGGCCATGACCGCGATGAAGTCCTGCACGAAGCCGAGGAGGCCCCAGTTGCCGAAGACGAACCAGTTCCACTGCGGATCACGGGACAGCAGGGCGGCGTACGCCTCGAAGTAGACCGTCCCGAGGATCACGAAGGCCCAGAACACGAAGAAGTGCGCGGCGCCGGGGACCGACCACTTCAGCAGCTTCTTCTGGCCGAACACCTCGACGATCTGCCGCTTCACCGCGGCCCCGAGCTTGCGGGTGACGCCCTGGACGCGGTCCGGGGCAGGCTGGCCGCTGGTGATCAGGCGATAGAGGAACCACACCCGGCGCCCGGCGATCGGCAGGGCGATCGCGTTGAGCAGCAGCCCGAGGATCAGTACGGCGGTCACGGTGACTCCCAGCAGCGAGCGGCAACGACGGGCAACAGACTCCCGGATCCTAAGGCAGCGGCCTCTCCCGGGCAGGCCCGCGTCCATCGTTCCCGCCGGGGCCGCCGAGTCGTCGGGTCAGCGCGTCGGCCGCACGGCGTACCTCCGAGGCCAGCGCGCCGACGTCGCCGTCGGACGGGTCGGCGTAGGTCACGGCCAGGCCGGCGACCGGGTGTTCGTTGTGGTCGAGGACCGGCGCGGCGACACTGGCGAACCCCGGCGTCACCTCGCCCTCCTCGGTGGCGTGGCCGCGGCGACGGGTCGCCGAGAGCACCGAGCGCAGCGCGCTCAGGGTGCCCGGTCCGGTGCCGTGCCGGTCGACGAACGCCCCGGCGTCGGGATACAGGGCGCGCACCTGGGCGGGCGGCAGGGCCGACAGGATCGCTCGGCCGCTGGCGGTCAGGTGGGCCGGCAGGCGCACCCCGACGTCGGTGACCAAGGGTGGTCGGCCCGGCGCCCGCTCCTCCACGACGTACAGCACGTCGCGACCGTGCAGCACGGCCAGGTGGGCGCTCTGGCCGGTGCGGTCGACGAGCTCGGCGAGGGTGCGGCGGCTGATCCGCTGGAGCGGCTCCTGGCGGCTGTATCCGCTACCCACCTCGAACGCGGCGATGCCCAACCCGTACCGGTGGGTGTCGGACAGGTGCGCCACGAAGCCCTCCTCGATCATCGCGTCGAGGAGGTGGTACGCCGTGGAGCGCGGCAGCGCGCACGCACGGGCGATCCGGTCCAACGGCACCGGCTCGGGCTGGCTGGCCAGGAACCGCAGAACCCGCAGCGCCCTCGACGCCGCCGGCACCTGTCCCATGGCGGCGATGCTCCCACGGGCGGCGCCCGAGGGTGCCGGCTAACGCGGCATCAGCGCTGGGGCGGGGGCTCCGGGGACGTGCCCGTCGAGTCGTCCGGCGTCGGGTCGTCCGGGGCGGTCTCCGTGGTCGACGCGTGCTTGGGCGTGTCGGAGGTCGAGGTCGGTGTCGACGGCGAGGTGGACGGGGGCGTGGACGACGTGGACGATGTCGTGCTGCCGGGCGCGGTGCCCTCGGAGCGCTCGTCGTTCCAGACGTCGGGCTCGTAGTCGCCGGCCTTGTGGTCGATGTCGGGGTCGAGACGGTCTGCCTCGCGGAGCCGGTCCTCGTAGCCGGCCTGCTCGACCTGGTGGCTCTGCTCGGCCGTCTCGGCGCGCTCGCGCTGGCGCTCGGCCTCGGCCTGGGCCAGGTCGGCCTTGGCGCGCAGCTCCTCGGCCTGCCGCTGGGACTCGGTGAGACCGGCGGCCTGCGCGGAGGCCTGCTGGCGGAGCTCCTCGGCACGGTCGCGACGCTGCACCGTGCGGCGTTTACCGGCCATCGTGACGATCGCGGCCACGATCACCACCACGATCACGATGATGATGACCCAGATCAGCCAGGTCGGCATGATGTCTCCTCCCGTGGGGGCGTCGCACCGGTGCGGCCGGCGCCGTTCCAAAGTAGACCGGCCCGCTCGTCGAACCCCCACCCGAACGGGTGGGCGTGGCGACGAGCGGGTCGGCGGCCCCGCCGATCGTGGGTGTGGTGGTGCGCGGTGCCTCGACGGAGAGCGGGTAGCGGGGTCGTCGTGGGGGATGGGCCGACCCCGCTGCCCGGTGGGGATGGGTCAGCGCGGGAGACCCTTGATCCTGAGAGCGGCCTCGGCCAGCTTGACGACCGCTCCGGACCCGTCTAGCAGGGTGATCCGCAGACCGATCACCTTGATGCCGGTGTGGGTCCTGGAGACGACGCCCCGCTCCAGCTTCGCGACCCCCGGGATCTCGAGCACGCCGGTCTTCGGGAACGTCTGCTCCTGCCCCGCCACGGTGACGCTGCCGAGGAGCGTGCCCGCGGCGGACCTGTGGACGTGGCGACCGACGCGCTTGACCGTCACCTTGCCGACGATGCCGTCGATGACCAGCTGTCCGCCGAGGCTCACCCGGGCGACCTCCGCTCGCGAGATGCCGCGGGCCCGGTGGTCACCCTGCGAGCCACGCTCGCGCGAGTCGGCACCCTTGACGATCAGCTGGCCGCCGAGATCGCCCGCCGCCAGCGACTTCTCGTGGGTCCTGCCGTAGGTGCCCTGGCACGGCATGACCGTCAGCGGGTTCGGCCCACTCTTGACGATGTCACCGCCAGCGGTGACCACGTGCGTGGCCGCGGAGCGGCCGGAGAAGATCCCACCGGTGAGCCCGCTGCTCAGCTCGGCGTGGGAGTGAGCGATCCGGACCGACGTACCGGTCGGGATCACGTCGATCCGCAGCGCGAACGCGTTGGCCATCGCGTGGGTGCCCGAGTGCCGGGTGGCGTGCTGGCCGGCGTAGATCGTCGCCAGGCCCGGGATCGCGACGGGCTGGTCCGGAGTCGGCGCGGGGAACGTCTGCGGGTCGCCGACCGGCGGGGTGAAGGTGAGGTCGCCGAGCTGGGTCGAGGTGCGGGCGTGGAAGCCCTTGGCGTCGTGATAGGCCACCGAGGTCGACCGCAGGGCGTCCATCGTCAGCGAGCCGAGTGAGCTCTGGGACAGCACGATCCTGGTGATCGAGTGGGTCGAGTGCGACGCGACGCGGCCGTGCTTGGACGTCGTCCAGACGCGGGTGCGGACTCCTGTCAGGGTGCCGAGGCCGGGGACGGTCGCCTCGGCGACGTTGTTGGTCCGGTCGCGTCCTGCCTGGTTGGTGCACCCGATCGACTGGTAGGCGGTGGTCGCCGACCCGACCGGGACCTGCCCGCCGATGACGCGCGTGCCGAACCCCGAGCCCTGGAACGCGAATGTGGTGGTCTTCGACGCGGTGGGCCCCGCGTACGACGGGCCGGCCGCCAGGGCCATGCCGACGCCCAGGGGGGCCAGCGCGACGGCGAGAGTCGTGCGGTGCTTCATTGAGTTGCTCCTGTCCAGGTTGACACCGCCCTAACGAAGACCACTCGTACGGGTCACGGGAGCCGGGGAGTCTTTACGTCTCCCGCGACCGGGAGATGCGGACGAGCCCAGCCTCTGGCGTCGGGGTGGGGCCTTAGCGCCGGCTTGACGTTGCCTGGATGAGACGGGTCGGGTGACTGGATCTGACGCCTCGACGGGAGTGCCGCACTGGTTGTCTCGGATCCCAGACAAACGCCGCCGGCGCCCGGTGGCGGCAGGGCTCGCGCCGGGAGTTGGATGGAGGCATGCAGACCGTGCAGGTGGGCGTCGGACCGGTGAGCTTCTCCGACCTGGTCGCGGTCGCCCGGGACGGCGCGGCCGTCGAGCTCACCGACGACGCGCTGGCGGCGATCGACCGGGCCCGGGCGGTGGTCGAGGAGCTCGCGGCGGCCCCGACGCCGGCGTACGGCATCTCCACGGGATTCGGTGCCCTGGCGACGCGGCACATCCCGACCGAGCAGCGCGAGCAGCTGCAGCTGTCCCTGATCCGCTCCCACGCCGCCGGGTCCGGCCCCGAGGTGGAGCGGGAGGTGGTGCGGGGGCTGATGCTGCTCCGGCTCTCGACCCTGGCGACCGGCCATACCGGCGTACGCCGGGAGACCGCGCAGCTGATGGCCTCCCTGCTGTCGGCCGGGATCACGCCGGTCGTGCGCGAGTACGGCTCGCTCGGGTGCTCGGGTGACCTCGCCCCGCTCGCCCACTGCGCGCTGGCGCTGATGGGGGAGGGCGAGGTGCGTGATGCCGGCGGAACGTCGGTGCCGACCGCGGACGCGCTCGCGTCGGCCGGCCTCTCGCCCGTGCGGCTGGTGGCCAAGGAAGGCCTGGCGCTGATCAACGGCACCGACGGCATGCTCGCGATGCTGGTGCTGGCGATCACGGACCTCCGCCGGCTGCTGCGGACCGCCGACATCTCGGCCGCGATGAGCGTCGAGGCCCAGATGGGCACCGATCGCGTCTTCTCCGCCGAGCTCCAGGAGCTCAGGCCCCAGGTGGGGCAGGGGCTCTCGGCGTCCAACCTGGTGCGGCTGCTCGCGGGCTCGGGCGTGATTGCGAGCCATCGGGAGGACCGGTTGCACCGGGTGCAGGACGCCTACTCGCTGCGCTGCTCGCCCCAGGTGCACGGTGCAGCGCGCGACACCGTGGAGCACGCGGCGACCGTCGCCGGGCGCGAGCTGGCGAGCGCGGTCGACAACCCGGTGGTGCTGGTCTCGACCGGCCCGGCCGACGGGCCGAGTCGGGTCGAGTCGAACGGCAACTTCCACGGCGCTCCCGTGGCCTACGTGCTGGACTTCCTGGCCATCGTCGCCGCCGACGTGGCTTCGATCTCCGAACGCCGCAGCGACCGCTTCCTCGATCGGGCGCGCAACCACGACCTGCCGCCGTTCCTGGCCGACGACCCGGGTGTCGACAGCGGACTGATGATCGCGCAGTACACCCAGGCCGCGATCGTCTCGGAGCTCAAGCGGCTCGCGGTGCCGGCCAGCGTCGACTCGATCCCCTCCAGCGCGATGCAGGAGGACCACGTCTCGATGGGCTGGTCGGCCGCCCGCAAGCTGCGCCGCTCGGTCGACGGGCTGACCCGGGTCGTCGCCATCGAGCTGCTGACCGCCGCGCGCGGTCTCCAGCTGCGCACGACGACGGGCGACACGGCCGGCACGTCGCCCGCGGCAGCGACGGGCGCCGTCGTACGCCTGCTGCACGAGCACGGGGTGGGTGCGCCCGGCCCCGACCGATTCCTCTCGCCCGAGATCGAGGCCGCAGTGGCCCTGGTCTCCTCGGGTGCCGTCCTGTCCGCCGTCGAAGAAGTGATCGGAGAGCTGAGCTGATGGTCTCGACAAGCTCGACCAACGAGAGACTGCCCATCCACGCACCCCACGGCACCGCGCTGTCGGCGAAGAGCTGGCAGACCGAGGCGCCGCTTCGGATGCTGATGAACAACCTGGACCCCGAGGTGGCCGAGCGGCCCGAGGACCTCGTGGTCTACGGCGGCACCGGGAAGGCGGCGCGCTCCTGGCCGGCGTACGACGCGATCCTGGCCAGCCTGCGCGACCTCGAGGACGACGAGACGCTGCTCGTGCAGTCGGGCAAGCCGGTCGGCGTGATGCG